>NZ_BHYL01000254.1 GCF_003851725.1 Cellulomonas algicola
CGCCCGGAGACCGACTGCGCGCGCACCTGGACGCCCTTGCCGTGCGGCAGGCGCACGGTGACGTCGCCCGAGACGCTCGACGCGGTGAGCGACGAGGTCCCGGAGGTGACGTCGAGCGTGAGCGCGCCGGACACGGTGTTCGCCTGGACCAGGGTCAGCTCGCCTGACGCCGCGAGCTCGCCCGACACGGAGTTGAGCTTGAGGTCGCCCGCGTGGTCGCGGACGACGACCTCGCCCGAGACGGTGTTGGCCGACAGCCGGCCGCGGGTGCCGTCGACGACGAGCGACCCGGACACGGTCGACACCGACGAGTCCGACACCGTGCCGGCGAGCAGGCCCTCGGCGCTGACCGTGCCGACCTTGGCGTAGACCTCGCGCGGGACGGCGATGTGCACGTCGGCGCGATCCTTGTCGCGGAAGTTGCGGACCTTCTCGAGCCACCCCTCCCAGCCGCTGAGGGTGAACGAGTAGCCGACGCGGAGCTCGCCGTCGACGAGCGTGATCTCGAGCGGCCGTCCCTCGACGTCGTGCACCTCGATCCGCGCGCCAGGCTCGTCGCGCGCGACGACGTCGACGCGACCGCCGACGAGCTGCACGCGCAGGGCTGCGACCTGCTCGACCTCGATGATCTGGGGGTGGGCGACGACCCACGTCTCGGTGGCCATGCTGCTGCTCCTCTTCGCGATATATCTCGTTCCGTCGAACACGTTATATCGCGTCTGTCGCGACACGCAACCCCCGGGTACGACGAAGGCGCGCACCCCGCCGGTCGGTCGGGTGCGCGCCTCGCCGGGGGCACGCAGGTGGCGCAGAGGTCAGGACACGAGGCCCGCCTGCCGCAGCTCGACCGTGAGGTCGTGCGGGTTCGACGACGCCGCCATGGCCTCCTCGTACGTGATGACGTCGTCCCGGACCAGCTGGAACAGGTGCTGGTCGAACGTCTGCATCTTGTAGAAGTCGCCGTCCTTGATGAGGTCGATGAGCGGCGGGCCGCCCAGCGGGTCGAGGATCGCCTCGGCCGTACGGCCGGTGTTGACCATGACCTCGACCGCCGCACGCCGGCCCGTCCCGTCGGCCCGACGCACCAGACGCTGCGACACGATGCCGCGCAGCGCCTGCGCCAGGGCCACGCGCACCTGCTTCTGCTCGTGGGGCGGGAAGAAGTCGATGATGCGGTTGATCGTCTCCGGGGCGTCGATCGTGTGCAGCGTCGAGAGGACCAGGTGGCCGGTCTCCGCGGCGGACAGCGCCGCGCGGACCGTCTCCACGTCACGCATCTCGCCGACCAGGATCACGTCGGGGTCCTGCCGCATCGCGGCGCGCAGCGCGACCGTGAAGTCGGCGGTGTCCTGGCGGACCTCGCGCTGCGACACGATCGCCTTCTTGTCGTGGTGCAGGATCTCGATCGGGTCCTCGATCGTGACGATGTTGACCTCGCGGTACGTGTTGATGAGGTCGACCATCGACGCGAGCGTCGTCGTCTTGCCCGACCCCGTCGGGCCCGTCACCAGCACCAGGCCGCGCGGCTCGAGCGCGAGCTCCCCCACCACCTCCGGCAGCCCCAGCGTGCCGAGCGACTCGGCGCCCACGGCGACCCGCCGGAACACCAGGCCGTACGTGCCGCGCGCCTGGTAGGCGTTCACGCGGAACCGCCCGACGCCCGAGAGCGAGTACGCGAAGTCCGCCTCGTGCGTCGTGCGGAACTTCTCCACCAGGTCGTCGGGCAGGACCTCCTCGAGCATCCGCTCGGTGTCCGACGGGCGCAGGTCCGGCACCTGCAGCTTGCGCAGCCGCCCGTCGACGCGCACGCGCGGCGCGGAGCCGACCTTGCAGTGCAGGTCGGAGCCGCCCGTGCTGGCGAGGGCGTGCAGGAACGGGATGACGGACTGCGTGCTCTGGGTCACGCAGCCCTTATCGGCCGGATTGCCCGCCGACTTGAGCGGACGTCAGGGGGCCTCGTGCGATGTGGGACGATGGAGGGCAACCAGCACACACGTCGAGGAGACGATCCATGAGCAAGCGCGGCCGCAAGCGTCGTTCCCGAGCGGGCAACGGCGCGAACCACGGCAAGCGTCCCAACGCCTGACACAGGCCGGGACGCTCCCGCACGCACGAAGGCCCGGACCCCTCGCGGGGACCGGGCCTTCGGCACGTCAGGGCTGCGGCGAGCGCAGGTGCACCGTCAGCTGCTCGTGGATGCGGACCCGCAACGTGTCGGGTGCCACCTCCTGGCAGCCGCGTCGCACCAGGTGCTTCACGACGACGTCGAGGTCGTACTCGTGCAGGCACCCCTGGCACTCGGCCAGGTGCGTCCGCACCGTCTGGGCGTCGACGTCGGCCAGCTCGGCGTCCAGGTACTCCCAGAGCCGGTCCAGCGCGTCCTCGCAGTTGTTGCCGCACCCGCCGGTCAGCTGCGCGACCGAATCGTCCATCTCGCTCATCGAGCACCCTCCGGCGCACTGGGTGCCGCCGCCACCAGGCCGCGCTCGCGCGCGTAGTCCGTGAGCAGCTCCCGCAGCTGCGCACGCCCCCGGTGGAGCCGGGACATCACCGTCCCGATCGGCGTCCCCATGATCTCGGCGATCTCCTTGTACGCGAACCCCTCGACGTCGGCGAGGTACACCGCGATCCGGAACTCCTCAGGGATGCGCTGGAGCGCGTCCTTGACGTCGGAGTCCGGGAGGTGATCCAGCGCCTCCGCCTCGGCGGAACGCAGGCCGCTCGACGTGTGCGACTCCGCACGCGCGAGCTGCCAGTCCTCGATCTCCTCCGACCGCGACTGCTGCGGCTCGCGCTGCTTCTTGCGGTAGGAGTTGATGTACGTGTTCGTCAGGATCCGGTAGAGCCACGCCTTGAGGTTCGTGCCCGGCCGGTACTGGTGGAACGCCGCGAACGCCTTGGTGAAGGTCTCCTGCACCAGGTCCTCGGCGTCCGCCGGGTTGCGCGTCATCCGCAGGGCAGCGCCGTACAGCTGGTCCAGGTAGACCAGCGCCTCGGCCTCGAACCGCTCGGTCCGGGCGCCCTCGTCCTCGGCGTCGGGTGCGCGGTGGGTGTCCTCGCTCATCGCCCACGAGCCTAGCCCCGCCGACGGGGTCGCACCGGTGGGGGCACCGTCGGTGGACGGCACACCCGCCCAGCCGATGAGGACGCCGGGCACGACGGGGGCGGGCGCACGGGTCGGCGCCTGGACTGTCGGGCTCATGCGCTGCACAACGACACGTACGCGCGACGCATTCCCGCCCGCGCGGCGCGTCGGCATCCCGCCCCCGCGGCGCGTCGCCCTCCCGCCCTCGCGGCGCGACGCCCCCGCGCGCACTAGCGTGGCCGACATGACGACACCGTCGACCGGTTCGGAGTTCCTCCGGCTGCTGCGCGAGCAGATCGGGCACGAGTTCGACGCCCACCAGCAGTACGTCGCGATCGCGGTGTGGTGCGACGGCCAGGACCTGCCGCAGCTGGCCCGGCACTACTACCGGCAGGCGCTCGAGGAGCGCAACCACGCGATGATGCTCGTCCAGTACCTGCTGGACCGGGACCTCGACGTCGAGATCCCGCCGGGCAGCGCGGTCCGCAACCACTTCTCCTCGGTCGTCGAGCCGGTCGCGCTCGCGCTCGCGCAGGAGCAGCAGGTCACCGAGCAGATCGAGGCGATCTTCCGGGCCGCCCGCACCGAGGGCGACGCGCTCGGCGAGCAGTTCCTGCTGTGGTTCCTCAAGGAGCAGGTCGAGGAGGTCGCCTCCGCCCGCACCCTGCTCACCGTCGCCACGCGCGCCGGCGACAACCTGTTCGACCTCGAGAACTTCGTCGCCCGGGAGACCATCGGCGACGGCGGCGAGTCACCCGACGCACCGGCCGCGGCCGGCGGCGTCCTGTAAGGAGGAGCTCCCGTGCTGCTGCGCCGTATCGCCCGACCCCTGTTCGCCACCTGGTTCGTCGTCGAGGGCCTCGACGTCGTGCGCCACCCCGCCGTGCACGCGGCCCACGCGCGCGCCGCGCTCGACACGGTCGACGCCCGCGTGCCCGCGGCCGTGCGCGGTGCCGGCGCCACGCGCGGGGTCCTCGGCCTCGAGCTCACCGAGCGCCAGCTGCGGTCCGCGGTCCAGGCGCACGG
>NZ_BHYL01000255.1 GCF_003851725.1 Cellulomonas algicola
CACCGGCGGCGGCGCCGCGGCGCACGCTCAGCGGCGGCTTGGGCGTCCGGGGCCCGCCGGGCGCAGCGGCGGTCGGTGCGCGGAACGGCCCGAAGCTGGCCCCCGGCGGGTACGGACCGGCCGGGGCGGCCTCTGTCCCGGCCGGGTAGCCCGCAGCGACCGGCACGGGGGTAGGTGCACCCTCGGGCGCGACGGGTACCGGCGCAGGTCCGCTCGCCGGGGCGGCCGGCACCCGCGCGGGTGCGCTCACCGGAGCGGCGGCTTCCGGCGCGGGTGCGTCCGTCGGAGCGGCGTGCTGCGACGCTGCCGCCGTCGTCGGCCGGTCTTGCGTGGTGCTCGTCTCGGGCACCGTGGGCCCGGCCGTGGTGCCGGTCCTGTCGGGCGCCGTGCCCTCCGTCGCCGGCTCGGGGCTCGCGCCCTGCGCCGGTCGGGGCGTCTCGTCGCCAGGCGTGCCGCCGGTGCGGGTCGTGTCGTCCATCGTGTCCTCCTCGGCTCACGCGTCGTTCGTCGTCGAGGACCACACAACGCCCCGAACCCGGACGGGCACTGGAGCGCACCCGTGCGCCACCTGTGAGACGGGGACCTGTGCACAACTCCGACGAGCGGGGGCGCGACTCGGGCACGCTCGGCGCTCGACGGGGACGACGGTCGGCCCGACGGGACCATGCAGGGGGACGCGATGCGCACGACGCGAGGCACGACGACCGACCTCCCGGCCACGGCCGCGCGAGGACGAGCCCGGTGACGGGGTGGCGGATCGACCCCGCGGGCGTGGTCGGCGTCCTCCAGCGCGTCGACACGGCGTCGACGGACCTCGCCGCCGTCGCCGGGCGGGCGACCGACACGTGCGTCGAGGTCATGGACGCCACGCACGACGCCCTCGTCGCGACCGAGCTCGTCGCGTTCGTCGAGACGTACACCGCCCAGACCGCCGCGAACCTCGCACGCGTCGCGGCCCTCGCGAGCGCCGCCTCGGACGCGTCCGCGCTCTACCAGGCGGGCGACGAGCAGATGGCCGGCGAGACCCTGCGTGCCGCGCAGACGACGTGGGGCTGGACGTCGTGACGGTGTACGCGGGCATCGACCCGGACGCGATCCCCGGCCGCGACCTCCAGCCCGACGACCTCGACCGGCTCGCCACCGACCTCGTCGGCTCGTCGCGCGCGTTGCGCGCGGGCGGCGCCGACCTCGTGGACCGCTGGCACGCGCTGTCGGCCGTCTACGAGGCCCCCGAGGCGCCCACCCTGCTCGACGGCATCCTCCCCGTCGAGCCCGCTGCTGCGCGCTACGCCGACGCGCTCGCGCAGGTGGCGTCCGCCGTCCGCGAGTACGCCGAGACGATCCGCCCCCTCCAGCGCACCCTCTCCGGCCTGCGCGACGACGCCCGCTCCTTCCGCACCCGCGCCGCGGCGAGGGAACGCTGGGACGGCGACCAGGACCTCGTCGACGAGAACACCCGGCTCGTGCACGCCGTCGGCGTCCAGCAGTCGCTGCTCGACGAGGCAGCCCGTCAGTGCGCCCTCCGCATCCGCGCCGCCACGCGTGGCGACAGCGCCCTGCGGGAGTGCACCCCGGACGGCCTGCACCTCTCGCGCGCGACGACGCTCCCCGCCGACGACCAGCCGTGGGGCCACGTCGTCCGCCGCCACGACCCCTGTCCCAAGTCCGCCGCCGTCCAGATCAAGCACTTCCTCTGGGACGGCATCGCCGTCGACGGCGTCTGGGCCGGCGTGACGGGCAGCAGTGGCTACTACGGGCTGGACACCAGGACATGGGAGTTCAGCCTCGCTACCGCGCGGACGACCTGGGCCTCGATGCCCGACGTCTTCCGGGCCGACGAGCTCGGCTCGGACGTGCGCTACGAGGCGGCGAAGTCCCTGTTGGCGTGGGACACCTGGTCCGAGGACCCGGCACGCGCAGCCGGAGCAGTCGTCTTCACCTTCGTCCCGGGCGCGATCGGCCTCGCCGGGACCGCGATGAAGGGCACACGCGCTGCCGGCGTCCTCGGGCGAGCAGGCACCGCCCGGCCTTCGGCGGCCACGCAGCCCCGCGTCTGGCCCGACGCACCTGAACCCGGCACGTGGGAGCATTCGCTCGGCCACGACCCGAGCACGAAGCGGTGGCGTCCCGTCGAGTACCGGACGGCGATTCGGATCATGGAGGAACGAGGAGTGCGTCTCGAACGGGCCGGGAAGGACGAGCGCTACGACTGGATCGACGCTCGCGGAACGACGTACGACGCTGTCGGCGGTCAGGACGGTGCGTTCCTCCAGACGCAGCGCCAATGGAGCGACTTCCTCCAGCAGATCGACCTGCACCTCGACAAGGCGGATCTGATACCGGTCGACGTCTCGGGCTTCAGTGCTGAGCAGATCGCTCGCATCCGCGCGTACGTCGCGCCGCTCGACAACCGCTATTTCTTCGTAGGAGAACCATGAGTGGGACGATCTTCGGTCTGAACGACACGATCTGGCACGGCTCCAGGAGCATGTTCTTCTGGACGCTGGAGTCTGTCGCTCGACGCACGGAGCACGATCGGGTCCGGGACTACCTGCTCGAGCTCTCGGAGGCGGGCGTGAACTGGCTCAACTTGGAGGACTTCACAGAACGCGAGCACCTGGAGGTCCTGCACCTCCTCCACGCGACGGCTGACGTCGGACGACGCGAGCTCGAACCTGACGCCCACCTCGACGCCCTCGTCGAGCAGCTCGAGGAACTGAGAGCGCTCGAGTAGCCACACGAACGGCGGATGCGTCAGCGACGGCGCGATCCGTCGCCGTCGCGGTCGTCCCCCGAAGGCGACGACAAGGGATCCGAGGAGGACTTGCCATGAAAGGTGCTTGGCCTCGCCGAGGACGCGGGCTGCGCGGTCATCGCGATGAGGATGCTCCGCCTGCAGGGGACACGACGACGACCCCCTTGCTCTCGGAGCAGCCGATGACGGGTTGGCTGCTGTGGTGTCCCGGCTACGACCAGGGCTTGATCCGCCCCGTGCTCACCGAGTCCGGGCACGTGGTTCTGCTGTGCGACGAGGGAAGCGAGGTCTGGCTCCATCCTTCCGAGGTCTCAGAGAAGTCGTGGATCGATCCGAACCCGCCCACGTGGCGAGTCGCCGACGGCGTCTCCGTCGCGCCCCGCACGACCCGATGGGCGCGCCGGGAGCAGCTCCCCGCATCGTGGGGCGCGGTCGAGTGGCACGACGGGTGACCGCGGTCTCGATGCTGTGGCTGAAGGAGTGCCCCCACGACGACCAGGGACTGGTCTGTCCCCTCGTCACCTCGACCGGTGACGTCGTCCTGTTCTGCGACAGCGGCGGCGAGGCGTGGCTCGACCCCGCCGAGGTCTCCGAGGCGTCGGCGATGTTCCCGCGACAGCCGGACTGGCGAGTGACGGACGACGTCTCGGTCACGCCGGGGACGACGCGATGGGCGGACGCGCGCGACCTGCCCGACGCGTGGCGCGCCTTCACCTGGCACGACTTCTGATCCCGACCGTCGAAGGGGGCCGACCTGATGACGGCTCTCTCCCAGGTCAGGAACGAGGCCGACGTTTCTGATGTCCTGCACGTCCAGCACCTAGGAGAACCGATGCCCGACCGCACGTTTGAGAGTCGCACCGACCTGCTGGTCGAGGCTGTCCGCGAGCATCCCGCTGCGGTGGGGTTCGTGCTGCTCGGCTCCGCCGCGCGGTCCGAGGCCGCCCGGCGCGACGAGTGGTCCGACCACGACTTCTTCGTGATCGCGGCGGACGGGAAGGGCGAGGAGGTGCGCGACGTGCGCTCGTGGCTCCCGGACCCGGAGCGGGTCGTCACCGTCGCGCGCGAGGGTGCGATCGGGTTCGCAGTGCTCTACGACGACGGGCACCTGATGGAGTTCGCGGCGGCCACGGGTGCGGAGCTCGGCGGCGCGACGCTCGTGCACCACGACGTCGTGATCGACGAGGACGGGACGCTCGCGGCGCTGGTCGAGTCGTCCGGTCGACGTGCCGCGGACGAGCCGCAGCCGGATCCCGCGAACGACGCGGCGCTCGTCCTGGTCAAGCTGATGGTCGGTGTGGGTCGGGCCCGGCGCGGGGAGGTGCTGAGCGGCGGCGAGATGGTGCGCCAGTGGGCCGTGAAGCATCTGGTGCTGGCGATCCGCGCGCGCGTCCCGACGGAGGTGCGGGACCGCGAGGCGATCGACCCGGCGCGTCGGTTCGAGGCGGCCTACCCGCAGATCGCGCCTCGGCTCGCGGCGGCACTGGCGGCCCCCGTCGAGGAGGCCGCGCGGGCGCTGCACGCGCTGGCGCGGGACGTGCTGGAGCCGGGCTGGGAGGAGTTCCCGTCGGCGACGGCAGACGTGGTGGCGGCCCGACTCGGCTGGGCCTCGACCACCTAGATGTACTGACCCGCTGCGTTGTTGACTCGGTCGATGGGGCGTTGGCCGCCGATGCCGAGGTGGGGTCGGTCCAGGTTGTAGTGCTCGAGCCAGGTGGGCAAGAGTGCGGCACGTTCGTC
>NZ_BHYL01000256.1 GCF_003851725.1 Cellulomonas algicola
GCGGCACCCCGAGCGACACCGGCGCCGGCGTGCCGCCCCCGCCGCGCCGTGTCCACGACCTGCGCCGACGTCGGCCCGGACGTGCCCCGCGGCGCCCCGGCCGGACCGGGCGCCGACGCGGGCGGGGACGACGACGCCCCGTCCGGCTGAGGCAGCGGCCGGACGGGGCGTCAGGGTCGAGCAGGGCGGCGGTCCGCCCACCAGGGGGAGGAGGGCTGGACGGACCGCCGCGCCGGAGGTCAGGCCTCCTGCTGCTCGGTGCGGCGGTGACGGACGTCCTCCAGCGACGTGCCGTAGTAGGCCGCGGTCATGAGGTCCTTCATGTCGTCGATCATCGGCATCCGCGGGTTGGCGGGAGCGCACTGGTCCTCGTAGGCGCCCATGGCGACCTCGTCGAGACGCGACATGAACTCCTGCTCGGCGACGCCCTGCGCCTGGAAGGACGACGGGATGCCGACCTTGGAGCGCAGCGCCTCGACGGCGAGCGCGTAGGACTCGACGCCCTCGGCCGGGGTGGCCGCCGGCAGGCCGAGCATCTGCGCGATCTGCTGGAACCGCTCCGGGGCGACGTAGTGCTCGTACTTCGGCCAGCTCGTGAGCTTGGTCGGGACGGTGCCGTTGTAGCGGATGACGTGCGGCAGGAGCGTGGCGTTCGTGCGGCCGTGCACCAGGTGGTACGTCGAGCCGACGACGTGCGCCATGGCGTGCACGATCCCGAGGAACGCGTTGCCGAAGCTCATGCCGGCGATGGTGCCCGCGTTGTGCATCTTCTCCCGCGCGTCCCGCGTGGCCGGGTCGGCCGGGTCGCCGTTCACCGACATCGCGAGGTTGTCGAAGATGAGGCGGATCGCCTGCAGCGCCATGCCGTCGGTGAAGTCGTTCGCGTAGACGGACACGTACGCCTCGGTCGCGTGCGTCAGGGCGTCGAAGCCCGAGTCCGCCGCGAGCGACGGGGGCATCTTGGCCGTGAGCACCGGGTCGATGATCGCGACCGACGGGGTCAGCGCGTAGTCGGCCAGCGGGTACTTCTTGCCCGCGTCGGGGTCGGAGATGACCGCGAACGGCGTGACCTCGGCACCCGTGCCCGACGTCGTCGGGATGCAGACGAGCTGCGCGAGCTCGCCGAGCGTCGGGAACTTGAAGGCGCGCTTGCGGACGTCGAAGAACTTCTGCTTGAGGTCGGAGAAGTTGATCTCCGGGTGCTCGTACAGCAGCCACATGACCTTCGCGGCGTCCATGGGCGAGCCACCGCCGAGCGCGATGATCGTGTCCGGGCGGAAGTGGCGCATCTGCGCCGCGCCGTTCTGCACGGTGCGGACCGACGGCTCGGGCTCGACCTGGTCGATGATCTGCAGCGCGACCTTGCTGTGCCGGCGGTTCAGGACGTCGATGATCTTGTCGACGAAGCCCAGGGTGGTCATGGTCGCGTCGGTGACGATCGTGACGCGCTCGACGTCGGGCATGTCCTGCAGGTAGCGGATCGCGTTCGGCTCGAAGTACGTCTTCGCCGGGACCTTGAACCACTGCAGGTTGTTGTTGCGCCGGCCGACGCGCTTGACGTTGATGAGGTTCACCGCCGAGACGTTGTTCGAGACCGAGTTGTGGCCGTAGGAGCCGCAGCCCAGCGTGAGCGAGGGGATGAACGCGTTGTAGATGTCGCCGATGCCGCCGAGCGACGAGGGCGCGTTCGCGATGACGCGGACGGCCTTGACGCGGCTGCCGAACTCCTCGGTGAGCGCGTCGTCGCGGGTGTGGATCGCGGCCGAGTGGCCGAGACCGTCGAACTCGACCATCTGCTCGGCGAGCGCGATGCCCTGCTCGGTCGTGGTCGCGCGCAGCACCGCGAGGACGGGCGCGAGCTTCTCTCGCGTCAGGGGCTCCTGGGGGCCGACGCTCCCGACCTCGGCGAGGATGATCGACGTGTCCGCGGGGACGGTGAAGCCGGCCTGCTCGGCGATCCACTGCGGGGACTTGCCGACGACCGTCGGGTTGAGCTTCGCGTCGCCGCAGTTCGTGCCCTGCGCGTCGACGCCGAAGATGAACTGCTCGAGCATGGTCTTCTCGGCCGGCGTCGCCAGGTAGGCGTGCAGGACGGCGAACTCCGCCATCGCGGCGTCGTAGATCTCGTCGTCCAGGATGACGGCCTGCTCGGACGCGCAGATCATGCCGTTGTCGAACGCCTTGGAGAGCACGACGTCGTTCACGGCGCGCTTCAGCTTGGCGGTCTTCTCGATGTAGGCGGGGACGTTGCCCGCGCCGACGCCGAGGGCCGGCTTGCCGCACGAGTACGCGGCGCGGACCATCGCGTTGCCGCCGGTCGCGAGGATCAGGCTCACGCCCGGGTGGTTCATGAGCGTGTTGGTCGCCGCGATCGACGGCGTCTCGACCCACTGGATGCAGTGCTCGGGGGCACCGGCCGCCACGGCCGCGTCGCGCACGATCCTGGCCGCCTCGACCGACGAGCGCTGCGCGCCCGGGTGGAACGCGAAGATGATCGGGTTGCGGGTCTTGAGCGAGATCAGCGACTTGAAGATCGCCGTCGACGTCGGGTTGGTCACCGGCGTGACGCCGCAGACGACGCCCACCGGCTCCGCGATCTCGGTGATGCCGCGCAGCTCGTCGCGGGCGATGACGCCGACCGTCTTGAGGTCCGCCATGGAGTTCGTGACGTGCTCGCACGCGAAGATGTTCTTCACGGCCTTGTCCTCGAACACGCCGCGCCCGGTCTCCTCGACCGCGAGCTTCGCGAGCTGCCCGTGCTGGTCGAGCGCCGCGACGGAGCCCTTCTTGACGAAGCGGTCCACGTCCTCCTGCGTGAAGCGCGCGTACTCGGCGAGCGCCTTCGTCGCGTTGGCGACGAGCTGGTCGATCGCGGTCGCGACCTGGTCCTCGGGGAGCGCAGGTGCGGCGGGCGCGGCCGCGGCGGGCGCGGTCGCGACGGCCTTCTTGGCCTTGGTCGTGCGGGTGGTGCCGGACTCGGTGACAGTCACCGTGTGCTCCCCTGGTCGGTGCCCGGGGTGTGTCTCCGGGCGGTTGCTGGAGTCGTCGCCGTTGACGTCTTCGACGCTAGGGGGACCAGTCATCGGATGACTGAGCCGAAGGTCCTGAGGTGGCGCCAGGACCCCGTGGGGTACGAAACCGCAGGTGAGGGACCCGGGACCTGGGTCCCGGGTGGCGGGGGTCGCGCGGCCCGCGGGCTGGTCAGAGCAGGCCGACGAGGCCCAGCGCGAGGCCGAGGGCGGCGCACACGGCGAGCGTGCGGAGCACCGACCACCGCAGGGCGAAGACGAGCACGCCGCCCACGACGGCGATCGCGAGCGACCACGGCTGGAGCGTGCCGACGTCGGGGACGTCGAGCCGCAGCGGCCCCCAGGTGGTCGGCGTGGACTCCGCGAACAGGGTGTGCGTCGTGAAGTACAGCGCGAGGTTCGCGATGACCCCGACGACCGCGGCGGTCACGGCCGTGAGGGCGGCGCCGAGCGCGCGGTTGCTGCGCAGCCGCTCGACGTAGGGCGCGCCGAGGAAGATGAAGAGGAACGACGGCACGAACGTCACCCACGTCACGAGCAGCGCGCCGACGACCGCCGCGGCCCAGGGATCCAGGTCGCCCGGGGCGCGGTAGGCGGCGAGGAACGCGACGAACTGCACGACCATGATGAGCGGGCCGGGGGTCGTCTCGGCCAGCGCCAGGCCGCGCGTCATCTCGCCCGGGGTGACCCACCCGTACGTCTCGACCGCGCGCTGCGCGACGTACGCGAGCACGGCGTACGCGCCGCCGAACGTCACGACCGCGGTGCCGGAGAAGAACGTGCCGAGGTGCGTGAGCGTGCTGTCCCGGCCGGTGATCGCGATCACCGCCAGCACCGGGAGGGCCCAGACAGCCAGGCCGATCGCCAGGACGCGTGCGGTGCGCCGCCCGGAGGGGCGTTCGGCGTGCAGGGCGTCGTCGGGGATGAGCGGGGTGCGGCTCTCGGGGTCGGCCTCGGCCCGGGGCGTCGGTGGGTCGATCTGGTGCGGCGCGACGCGGTGGAGCAGCCAACCGGTCAGCCCAGCGGCCAGCACGACCAGCGGGAACGGCACGGCGAACAGCGCGAGCGCGACGAACGAGCCGACCGCGAGCGCGACGAGCGCGGGGCTCGTGAGCGCGCGCCGCCCGACGCGGACCACCGCCTGCGCGACGATCGCGAGCACGGCGGGGGCGAGGCCCGCGAACACCGCGCCGACGACCGTGGTGTCGCCGAACGCGACGTAGATCGCGGCGAGCGCGAGGAGCGCGAGCATCCCGGGCAGCACGAACAGCCCGCCCGCGACGATCCCGCCGCGCGTCCCGTTGAGCAGCCAGCCGGTGTAGACCGCGAGCTGCTGCGCCTCGGGACCGGGCAGGAGCATGCAGTAGTTGAGCGCGTGCAGGAAGCGGCGCTGCCCGATCCAGCCCAGCTCGTCGACGAGCGTCCGCTGCATCACCGCGATCTGGCCGGCGGGGCCGCCGAAGGTCTGCCACGAGATCGCGAACCAGGCGTGCACGGCGGTCCGGAACGGGATGACGTCCCGGGGTGTCGCGACCGGCGTCGGGGTCGTGGCGTCGTCCACCCGACGAGTATCGCCGCCCCGCTGGGCGCGCCGGGTCGCGTCTCGGCGTGGCACCACCGGGGTGGGGTGGCGCCACGCCGAGCGGGCGTCCGTCGCAGGTCAGCGACGCACGACGAGGTGCTGCGCGTACGCCGGGACCGTGAGGAACGTCGGGA
The DNA here is from genome assembly GCF_003851725.1 of Cellulomonas algicola. Taxonomy (GTDB): domain Bacteria; phylum Actinomycetota; class Actinomycetes; order Actinomycetales; family Cellulomonadaceae; genus Cellulomonas; species Cellulomonas algicola. The sequence goes on from NZ_BHYL01000256.1 coordinate 4,746, forward strand.
AGTCGTCGCCGAGCGCGACCTCCTCGACGAGGGCCGCGGCGTCGTCGAACCGGTCGTCCGCGGTGCGGGGGAGCCCGGCCAGCACGTCGGCCAGGACGGACCGCACGTGCTCCGCGGTGATCGTCGTCCCCGCGTCGGTGACGACGCCGTGGTGCACCCACTGCCACACCTGCGAGCGGGAGATCTCGGCGGTGGCCGCGTCCTCCATGAGCCCGTCGATCGCGACCGCGCCGGTCCCGCGCAGCCACGCCTCGAGGTAGCGGACGGCGACGGACAGGTTGGTCCGCAGGCCCGCGTCGGTGACCGCGCCCGGCTCGGTGCCCCCGGCGGAGGCCACGTCGAGCAGCGCGGCGGCGTCGGGGGTGACGTCGGGGCGCTGCACGTCGCGCTGGTCCGGGCGGTCGCCGAGCGTCGCGTCGAACACCTCGCGCGCGACGGGCACGAGGTCGGGGTGCGCGACCCAGGTGCCGTCGAACCCCTGCCCGGCCTCGCGCTGCTTGTCGGCGCGGACCTGCGCGAACGCGCGCTCGTTGGCCTCGGGGTCGCGCCGGTTCGGGACGAACGCGCTCATGCCGCCGATCGCCTGCGCCCCGCGCCGGTGGCACGTCGCGACGAGCAGGTCCGCGTACGCCTGCATGAACGGCACCGTCATCGTCACGCGCGACCGGTCCGGCAGCACCCAGCGGCGGCCGCGCGACCGGAACGTCTTGACGATGCTGAAGATGTAGTCCCAGCGGCCCGCGTTCAGCCCCGCGCAGTGGTCGCGCAGCTCGTAGAGGATCTCCTCCATCTCGAACGCGGCCGTGATCGTCTCGATGAGGACGGTCGCCCGGATGGTGCCGTGCCGCAGGCCCAGGTACGCCTCGGTGAACCGGAAGACGTCGTCCCACAGCCGGGCCTCGAGGTGGCTCTCGATCTTGGGCAGGTAGAGGTACGGGCCGCGACCGGAGTCGATGAGCGCGTGCGCGTTGTGGAACAGGTACAGCCCGGCGTCGACGAGCGACGCGGACGCCCCGTACCGCTGACCGGCGCGGTCGACGTGCTCGACGTGCTTCTCGGCGAGGTGCCAGCCGCGCGGGCGGAAGACGATCGTCGGCGTCTGCTCGCCGACGCGGTACTCCTTGCCCTCGGGCGAGGTGAAGTCGGCGTCGCCGCGGATGGCGTCGAACAGCCTGTGCTGCGCGCCCACGACGTTCTCCCACGTCGGGCTCGTCGCGTCCTCCAGGTCCGCCAGCCAGACGCGCGCACCCGAGTTGAGCGCGTTGACGGTCGTCTTGCGGTCGCACGGGCCGGTGATCTCGACGCGCCGGTCCTCCAGGCCCGGGCCGGGCCCGGCGACGCGCCACGACCGGTCGGCACGGATGCCCGCGGTCAGCGGCAGGAAGCCCGGGTCGGCGCCGTTGGCGATGCGGTCGCGGCGGAGCTGGCGCTCGCGGAGCAGCAGCGTGCGGCGCGTGCCGAACACGGTGTGCAGGTCGGCGACGAAGTCGAGCGCCTCGGGCGTGAGGATCTCCGCCGTACCGGGGACCGGCGGGCCGACCACGTCGAGGTGCGGCTGGATCACGGGACCGGTGAGCGGGGCGCGGGCGGGGGTCAGGACGGTCATGAGGCACCTCCGGGTGCGGGCCGACGTGCGCGCGGGGCGCGTCGCGGCGGCGGTCGTGCGGTCAGTGGGTGAACTGGGCCGTCTCGGTGGAGCCGGCGAGCGCGAGCGTCGAGGCGTCGGGCGAGATCGCGGTGGCGACCCGGTCGAAGTACCCCGTGCCGACCTCGCGCTGGTGGCGGGTCGCGGTGTAGCCGTCGGCCTCGGCGGCGATCTCCGCCTGCTGCAGGTCGACGTAGGCGGACATGCCCCGCTGCGCGTAGCCGCGGGCCAGGTCGAACATCGAGTGGTTGAGCGCGTGGAAGCCGGCCAGCGTGACGAACTGGAACGCGTACCCGTACCCGGCGAGCTCGCGCTGGAAGCGCGCGATCTGCGCGTCGTCGAGGTGGCGGCGCCAGTGGAACGACGGCGAGCAGTTGTACGCCAGCAGCTTGCCGGGGTGCTTCTCGTGGATGCGCTCGGCGAACTCGATCGCGAGGTCCAGGTCGGGCGTCGACGTCTCGACCCACAGCAGGTCGGCGAACGGCGCGTAGGCGTCGGCGCGGGCGACGACCGCGTCGAGACCCGGCTCGACCCGGTGGTAGCCCTCGGCGGTCCGCTCGCCCGTGAGGAACGCGTGGTCGCGCTCGTCGGCGTCGCTGGTCAGCAGGTCCGCGCCCAGCGCGTCGGTGCGGGCGACGATCACCGTCGGGACGTCGGCGACGTCCGCGGCGAGCCGGGCCGCCGAGAGCGTGCGCACGTGCTGCGCGGTCGGGACGAGGACCTTGCCGCCCAGGTGGCCGCACTTCTTCTCCGCGGCGAGCTGGTCCTCCCAGTGCACGCCCGCGGCGCCGGCCGCGATCATCGCGTGCATGAGCTCGTAGGCGTTGAGCGGCCCCCCGAACCCGGCCTCCGCGTCCGCGACCACCGGCACGAGCCAGTCGCGGGACGCCCGCCCGTGCTCGGCGACCTCGACCTGGTCGGCCCGCAGGAGCGCGTTGTTGATGCGCCGCACGACGGCCGGCACCGAGTTGGCGGGGTAGAGGCTCTGGTCGGGGTACGTCTGACCGGAGAGGTTCGCGTCGGCGGCGACCTGCCAGCCCGACAGGTAGATCGCCTCGAGGCCCGCGCGGACCTGCTGCACTGCCTGGTTGCCCGTGAGCGCGCCGAGCGCGGGCACGTGCGTGCGCTGGTGCAGGAGCTGCCACAGCCGCTGCGCGCCGCGCCGGGCCAGCGTGTGCTCCTCGCCGACCGACCCGCGCAGCGCGACGACGTCCTGCGCGGAGTGGGTCCGACGGACCCCGGCCCAGCGCGGGTCGGTCGCCCAGACGCCGGCCAGGTCGGCCGCGGACTGCGTCCGGTCGCCGGGAAGCGTCGTGGTGGTGGGGGCGGGGTCGGTGGCGGTGCTCATCGGTGACCTCCCGGTCCGGTCGTGACGGCCGCGCCGGTGCGGGCCGTCTGGTGCGGGCGGTCGACCGGAGGCTCCGGTTCCGCCCGCACCTCCACCGTGGTCGCTCCGAGCCTGTGCGGGCCCGTCCGGCGAACGTGAAGTTCCGGCGTTCTTCCCGGCGACGGAAGGACCGGCGGCGCGGTCCGTCTGCGCGGGTCGCACGGTGCGGCGACGGAAGAAGCCCGCTCCACCTGCGGATGCGGGGCATCAGTTGCCCCATGAGACCGCTTCCAGGGTCGGAAGGATCAGGTTCCTTCTCCTGGACGGAACCGGTCCGGGCTGGCACCGTTGCTGGGCATGACGACGACGTCGCCCCGCCCCGCGGCACCCCCGCCCCCGTCGTCCGGCGCGCTCGACACCCTCGTCCTGGGCCGCCGGATCCGGCACCTGCGCACCGCGCGCGGCATGACCCTCGACGACCTCGGCCGCGCGATCGGCCGCGCGCCGTCCCAGGTGTCGATGCTCGAGAACGGCCACCGCGAGCCCCGCGTCGGGGTCCTGTCCGCCGTCGCCGACGCGCTCGGCGTGCCCGTCGCGGAGCTCCTGCGGCCCGAGCCCCCGACCCGCCGCGCCGCGCTCGAGGTCGAGCTCGAGCGCACGCAGCGCGGCCCGCTGTTCGCGTCGCTGCAGATCCCCGAGGTCAAGGTCGGCAAGTCGCTGCCGACCGACGCGCTCGACGCGCTCGTCCGGCTCGCGGGCGAGGTGCAGCGCCTGCTCACCGAGAACGCCGCCACCCCGGAGGAGGCGCGCCGCGCGAACGCCGAGCTGCGCGCCCGGATGCGTGCGCAGGACAACTACTTCGCCGAGCTCGAGGCCCACGCGCGCGAGCTGCTCACGGCCGTGGGGCACGCGGGCGGCCCGCTGTCGCAGCGCGCGACCGCCGACATCGCCGCGCACCTGGGCTTCTCGCTGCACCACGTGCCCGACCTGCCGCACTCGACGCGGACCGTGACCGACCTGGCCCACGGCCGGATCTACCTGCCGCAGGCCGGGGCCGGCGTGAGCGACAGCCGGTCGCCGCTGCTGCAGGCGCTCGCGTCCCACGTGCTCGGTCACGCCGAGCCGACGAGCTACGGCGACTTCCTGCGCCAGCGCGTCGAGGCCAACTACATGGCGGCCGCGCTCATGCTCCCCGAGGACGGCGCCGTCGCGTATCTGCAGGCCGCGAAGGCCGAACGGAGGCTGTCGGTCGAGGACCTGCGTGACCAGTTCGCCGTGCCGTACGAGACCGCCGCGCACCGGTTCACCAACCTCGCGACGCGGCACCTCGGCATCCCGGTGCACTTCATGAAGGTCCACGAGGGCGGCACGCTGCACAAGGCGTACGAGAACGACGGCGTCGTCTTCCCGTCCGACCCGCTCGGTGCGATCGAGGGGCAGCCCGTCTGCCGGCACTGGACCGCGCGCGTCGTGTTCACGCTCGCCGACCGCTTCACGCCGTACTACCAGTACACCGACACCTCGTCGGGCACGTACTGGTGCACGTCACGCGTGCAGGCGTCGTCGCAGGGGGCCTTCTCGGTCAGCGTCGGCGTGCCGTTCGCGCACGTGCGCTGGTTCCAGGGGCGGGAGACGACCGAGCGGGCGACGAGCCGCTGCCCCGACCCCACGTGCTGCCGCCGGCCCCCGTCGACGCTCGCCGAGCGGTGGGGCGACCAGGCGCGGCCGTCGGCGCGGCCGCACGCGTCGCTGCTCGCCGCGCTGCCCGTCGGCGCGTACCCGGGCGTGGACACGACGGAGGTGTACGAGTTCCTCGACCGGCACGCGCCCGAGTGACGGCGTCCCCGGCGTGCCGCGCTCAGTCCCGCACGCGCTCGAGCCACGACGACGACAGGCTCTCGTCCTCGAGGTCCAGCTCGCGCATCATGCGCCGCATGACGGTCTCGTCGAGCTCGCCGGAGTCGCGCCGCTGCATGAGCACCTCGCGCTGCGCGGCGATGATCTCGCGGCGGAACCGTTGGGTGCGGCGGCCCTCGGCGGCGCCGGGGAGCCGGCCGTCGCGCGCCTTCCCGACGGGTCCGAGCCCGCGGGCGCTCTCGCGCGCGTCGACGTCGTCGGGCAGCAGGTCGGGCGCGTTCTCGGGGTCGAGCATGACGGCCGCGGCGGCGGCACGACCCCGCCAGCGCGCGGACAGCGCGTCGATCGCCTCGTCCGCCGCCGGCTGCCCGACGACCTTCGCGAGCTCGCCGCGCTTGGACTCGAGCACCTGCTGCACGGCGTCGGCGGTCGCGATGCGGGTCGCGGCCTCCTGCGTGGCGTCCGACGCCGCCTCGTCGTCGGACCCGACCCCGAGGCGGCGGATCACCCACGGCAGTGTGAGGCTCTGCCCGAGGAGCGTGCCGATCGCGACCGTGTAGGCGGCGAGCTGGATCGTCGCCCGGTCGGGGAACGGCCCGCCGTCGATCGTCGCGGGGATGCCCGCGGCGGCCGCGAGCGTGACCACGCCGCGCATCCCCGCCCAGGACACGACGGCCGACTCGCGGACGGTGAGCGCGTCCCGTTCCGGTCGATGGCTTCCGCGCAGGCGCAGGTTGTCGAACCACGCCGTGCCGAAGACGTAGAGCGGGCGCACGAGGACCGCGACGGCGAGCACGGCCAGCGACACGGTGACCGCGTGCCCGAGGCCCTGGTCGGACGCGACGAGGTCGCGGATGATCCACGGGAGCTGGATGCCGATGAGGGCGAACGTGAACGACTCGAGCAGGATGTCGAGCGTCGACCAGATCGGCTCCTCGAACAGCCGCGTGGCGTAGCCGGCGCGGGGCGACGTGTGGCCCAGGTAGAGGCCGGCGGCGACGACCGCGAGGACGCCCGACCCGTGCACGGCCTCGGCCGCCCAGTACGCGCCGAACGGGGTGAGCAGCCCGATCGCCGACGCGACGACGGGGTCGTCCAGGCGCACGCGGATCGCGTGCACGACCCAGCCGATCGCCAGACCGACGCCCACGCCGGCGACGACCGCCACCGCGAAGGTGCCGACCGCGCCGCCGAACGCCCACGCTCCCGTCGCGGCGCCGATGAGCGCGACCTTGTAGAGCGTGAGCGACGTCGCGTCGTTGATGAGGCTCTCGCCCGACAGCAGCGTCATGACGCGGCGGGGGAGCCCGAGCCGCCGTCCGACGGCGGCGGCGGCGACCGCGTCCGGCGGGGCGACCACGGCGCCGAGGACCAGGGCGACCGCGAACGACACCGCGGGCTCGAGCGCCCAGAACACGAGCGCGACGGCGAGCGCGCTGAGCAGGACGAGCCCGACGCCGAGCCGCGTGATCGAGCTGAGCTGCGCGCGGAAGTCGCGGTACGAGCTCGCGAGCGCGGCCGAGTAGAGCAGCGGGGGCAGGACGAACTCGAGCAGGATCTCCGAGTTGATCTCGTACCGCGGCACACCGGGGACCAGCGACACGACGAGCGAGATCGCGACGATGACGAGCGGGGACGGCAGGCCGCGTCGACGGCACGCGGCGGCGACGAGGACGGCGCCCGCGAGCAGCAGGAACACCTCGACGTGATGCATCCGCCGTCCTCCCCGTGACCGACCGTTGCGCCCGACGCTAACGAAGCGGGCCGACCGGCGCGCCCGGTCGCGCAGAGCAGTGGGGTCGGGCGCGGCGGCCGGCGGTCGTGGCCGGAGTGGCACAGGCGAAACGCTTCGACGGTTTACGTCGCGGCCTGCTCGTGGGTCACTGGCCTGGAAAGCCCTTACCCGAAGGAGGGATCAGCAGTGAGTCGTACAACGATCCAGGGGCGACGGCGCCCCTGGCGCACGTTCCTCGCCGGACTCGCCGCGACGGCCGTCGCCGCGACCGTCGGCCTCACCGCCGCGACGACCGCGTCGGCTGCCAGCGTGGACACCGGCGCCTACTACGTGCTGCTCAACCGGCAGAGCGGCAAGGCGGTCGAGGTCGCCAACTGGTCCACCGCCGACGGCGGCGTCGTGCAGCAGTGGACCCGCAACGACGGGAACTGGCAGCAGTGGAGGTTCGTCGACGCCGGGTCCGGCTGGTACAAGCTCCAGAACCGGCACTCCGGCAAGGTCCTCGACCTGTGGGGCTGGAGCACCGCCGACGGCGGCGAGTTCCGGCAGTACAGCGACCTCAACGGCACCAACCAGCAGTTCAAGCTCGGCGACTCCGAGGGCAGCCGCATCCGGCTGATCAACCGGCACAGCGGCAAGGCCGTCACCGTCACCGACCGCTCCACCGCCGACGGCGCGACGATCACCCAGCTCACCGACAACAACCAGTACAACCAGCAGTTCGACCTCGTGAAGGTCGGCTCGGGCGGCGGCACCACCACCCCGCCGCCGTCGAACGGCGGGTCGTTCCCGGCCTGGCCGTCGGCCACCAGCGCCAAGAAGGTGTCGTCGACCATCAGCGTCTCCGGCACGTTCGACGGCGGGTACGTGCGCTACTACGGCATCTCCTCGGGCGACCAGGACGAGTCGCAGCCGCCGATCTTCCAGCTCTCCGACGGCGCCGTCCTCAAGAACGTCATCATCGGCACCGGAGCCGGCGACGGCGTGCACTGCACCGGCACCTGCACGCTGCAGAACGTCTGGTGGGAGGACGTCGGCGAGGACGCCGCGACGCTCAAGGGCTCGTCGTCGTCGCAGGTCATGACCGTCGACGGCGGCGGCGCACGGTCGGCGTCGGACAAGGTGTTCCAGCACAACGGGCCGGGGAAGTTCGTCATCAAGAACTTCCAGGTCTCCGACTTCGGCAAGCTCTACCGCTCGTGCGGGAACTGCTCCAAGCAGTACGCGCGGACCGTCGTCGTCGACAACGTCAAGGTGACCGCGCCGGGCAAGTCGCTGGTCGGCATCAACTCCAACCTCGGCGACAAGGCGACGATCACCAACGTCCAGATCTACAACGACTCGTCGAAGAAGATCGCGATCTGCGAGGAGTACAAGGGCGTGACCTCCGGCGAGCCGTCCAAGATCGGCTCGGGCCCGTCCGCGGCCTGCGGCTACTCGACGTCGTCGATCAGCTACCGGTGACGCGGCACGACTGACACGGCACGACCGACGCGTCACGACCGACGCGTCACGCACCGACCGACGGCCCCGCCCCGCACCGAGGGCGGGGCCGTCGCTCGCGCGCCTCGCGGCGTCAGGGGACGACGACCTCGCCACCGAGCCGGGCGACACCGAGCACGTTCGACGTCACGTCCGTGACGTCGGTCGGCGCGAGCGTGACGAGCGCGTACGCCGTGTACGTGCCGGCGGGCAGGTCGGTCCCCGAGCACGACGCCGCCGCCGTCCACTGGACGGAGATCGAGATCGTCCGGCCCGCGGCGAGCGTCCCCGCGACCGAGGACGTCTCGTCGGACCACCGTCGGGAGTCCGCGACGACGCGTCCCGCCGCGTCGACGAGGACGACGCGCTCGTCGAGCAGCAGCGCCTCCGCGTCGCCCTTCCACCCGTCGTCCCCGGGCCGCCACGTCAGGGTCAGGTCGGCGGAGCGCCCGGCGGCGCCGACCGTCCCCTCCACCTCGAGCGCGCTGTCAGCGTCCGGTACGACGTCGACGTCGGCGTCGCACCAGGGTGCGCGCGCGTTCCCGGCGAGGACCAGCGGCTCGCCCGGGCTGAGTGCGAGCACCTCACCGGAGTCCGGGTCGGCGAGCACGGCCCGCAGCGTGTAGGAGCCGTCGGGCAGCGCGAGGTGGTCGTCCGGGCCGCCGCACGTGACGAGCGCGAGGTGATGCCCGCCGCTGGTCGTGCCGGGCACCATCGACGAGCCGGTGTCGAAGGCGTCGCTCGACGCGGCGACGACGACGCCGTCCCGCTCCGCGACGACGCGCACGGGAGCGGGCATCCGCTGCGAGGTCGTGCTCTCGACCGTGACCCCGACCGGGAGGGACGAGCGGGGGTGCTGCGGGTAGTGGCCGAGGTTCACGCCGAGGTGCCACGGGGACGTGTGCTCGGGCGCGCGCACCTGCCAGCCGCACGTGCCCGGCGCGGCGGCGTCGTCCGCGGCGGGCAGCGTCGACGCGACCTGGTCGGCGGGGAGCGGCGGGGGAGCGGCCGGGTACGTCGGCCCGCCGAGCAGGTCGACGCCGTGGGTCGCCGTGACGACGATCGCCCCCGCGAGGCCCAGCCCGGCGGTGCCCTGGGCGGCGGCCCGGGCGGCGCGGCGTCGCCGGACCCGCCGGTGC
>NZ_BHYL01000257.1 GCF_003851725.1 Cellulomonas algicola
GCGCGGGGCCGGGCCGGCGTCAGGGCGCCGGCCGCCGCGAGGGCAGGTCGGTGCCGCGCGGCCGCGTGTCAGCCGACGACGCGCAGCAGCGGGTCGAGCGCGAGCATCCCGGCGACGCCGGCGGGCACCGTGACCGCGAGCCACCGGAGCGTCGCGCGCAGCGGCCCGGGTCGGCGTCCGACGGTGACGAGCAGCGCGACGGCGATCGACCCGAAGACGAGGGCGTCGCCCACGTAGTGCAGCCGGATGCCGTACGAGACCACGGACTCGGTCACCCAGACCGCGACGAGCAGCGCCTCGCCGAGCCCGCGCAGGCGTCCCGTCGCGGTGCGCCAGAGGTGGCCGGCGAGCCCGAAGACCGGCCCGCCGACGACGCCGGTCACGATCCACTCGGCGATCGACGTGAGCGAGAGCCCGAAGCCCCGAAGGTCCGCGGTGACGTAGTAGCCGACGACCTGCAGGACGCACGCGAGCAGACCCGCGACGACGGCGACGGGCCGGGTCCGCGCGCGGGCGCCGACGAGGAACGGCACGACGAGCCACGGGGACACGGCGTTCGCGAGCCCGGCGAACGGGGCGGGCAGGACCGTCTGGAGGAAGGACGTGGCGGCACCCCAGGCGAGCCCGAGCACCGCGGCGAGCCCGAGGACGGCGAGGGTCGCGGTGGTGCGGCGCGCGGGGGCGACGCCGGGGACGTCGACGGTGCTGGTCACGGCCCCGACGCTAGGTCCGCGCACGGGTGCGTCGCGTCGGTCCGCGGGAGGGGTGTGCCGCGATCACGTCGGCCCGTGGTCGGACGGGTCGACGACGTCGTGTGCGCCCGTAGGTCGACCCTCGGGCCCCTCGCCGTCTTAATGAGAACGATAGTCATCGTCTGCTACGGTCCTGCTCGTGACGCAGCCGCGTCGCGCCACGACCAGGAAGGAGCCGGTGCCGCCGCGCGGCACCTGACGACCTCATGACCCAGACCCACACCCGCCCCCGCCTCCGCGACGCGACCCGCGCGGCCGCCGCCGCGCTCCCCCTCCTCCTGCTCGCCGCGTGCGCCGGCACCGCCGAGGACGCGACCCCCGCGTCCACCGCGACCGGGAGCACCCCGTCGAGCGACGCCGCCGAGGCCGCGACCTACCAGCCACGCCTCGTCGTCACGTACGACGGCGGCCTGCTCGTGCTCGACGCGGACACGCTCGAGACCGTCGACCGCATCGAGAAGGACGGCTTCCTGCGCGTCAACCCCGCCGGCGACGGTCGCCACGTGATGGTGTCGACCGACGCGGGCTTCCAGGTGCTCGACGCGGGCACCTGGGCCGAGGAGCACGGCGACCACGCCCACTACTGGACCGCCGACCCGGCCCTCACCGACGTCACCTACGCGGCCGAGAAGCCGGGGCACGTCGTCGTGCACGACGACCGCGTCGCGCTGTTCGACGACGGCACCGGCGAGGTGACGGTGCTCGACGTGCACGACGTCGCGGGCGGCGAGGACGCCGTGACCCGCACGTACACGACCCCGTCGCCGCACCACGGCGTCGCGGTGCTGCGCGGGGACGACGCGCTCGTCGTGTCGGACGGCACCGAGGAGGAGCGCAGCGGCGTGCGGCTGCTCGACGCGGACGACGCCGAGGTCGCCGCGACCGACGCGTGCCCCGGCGTGCACGGCGAGGCGGTCGCCGCGGACGAGGTGGTCGTCGTGGGCTGCCAGGACGGCCTCGTCGTCGTCGGCGAGGACACGATCACCAAGGTCGCGAGCCCCGACGCGTACGGGCGCATCGGCAACCAGGCGGGCAGCGAGGAGTCGGCCGTGGTGCTCGGCGACTACAAGTCCGACCCCGACGCCGAGCTCGAGCGGCCGACGCGCGTGTCGCTCGTCGACACCCGCACCGCGTCGCTGCGCCTGGTCGACCTGCCCGCGTCGTACACCTTCCGCTCGCTCGGCCGCGGCCACGACGGCGAGGCGCTGGTCCTCGGCACCGACGGGTCGCTGCACGTGATCGACCCCGAGGCCGGGACGCTCACGCGCTCGATCCCGCTGATCGACGCGTGGACCGAGCCCGACGAGTGGCAGGAGCCCCGCCCGACGCTGCACGTCCTCGACCGGACCGCCTACGTCACGGACCCGGCGACGAACCGGGTGCTCGCGGTCGACGTCGCGACGGGCGAGGTGTGGCGGTCGGCCGAGCTCGACGTCACGCCGAACGAGCTGACGTCGGCGGCGGGGCGGCACGCGCACTGACGCCGCCCCTCCGACTCTCCCGGTGCCCGCGCGGTGGGGTGACCCGCGCGGGCACCGGTGAGTCGTGGGGCCCGGCGACGAACCGGACGGGCCACGAGGGCCGTCCGGCGCGCCGGGCGCGGGTCGGTCAGGCGGGCAGCGCGACCGGGCGCCGGCCCGCGTCGACGACGTCGCTCGCGGCCGGCGGCTGCACGGGGGTGCGGTAGCCCTTGACGATCAGGTAGACCGCGAGGCTCATCTCCCAGGCGGTGACGGGGATCGCAGCGGCCATCGCGACCGGCGAGACCTGCGCGTACGCCCCGAACAGCACGAGCGTCGAGGACAGGAAGACGAGCGGGCCGCCGACGAGACCGAGCACCGTGATCGCGCGCGGGACGAGGCGCGCGCGGTGGACGACGGCCGCGAGCACGAGGGTGTTGAGACCGATCACGAGCCCAGGCCCGAGGAGGAACGTCCAGTCGTGCACGGCGACGAGGCCGTGCGCGACGGCGACGAGCGCGCCGTCGTCGGCGGTGCCCTCGACGCCCGCGGCGCGCTCCTGGCGCAGCGTGACGAGCGCGAGCGTCGCGACGATGCCGACGCAGATGACGGCGGCCTCGAGCAGCCGGCCCGCGACGTACGCGATCGACGCCGCGGGGGCGTGCCGCCGGATCACGGGGTAGATCGTGACGGCCGTCCCGATGCAGGACACCGCGAGGACGACCTCGAGGAAGCCGCCGAGCAGGACCTGGGTGTCGACCCCGGCGCTGAGCACGTACCCCGGGTCGCTCAGCGCGGGCTGGTAGAGAACGAGCCCCGCGACGGCGGCGACGGCGGCGAGGACGAAGAAGGCGCCGACGACGACGGCGTTCCCACGGCTGGGCTTCATGGCGGCACTCCTGGGTCGAGGAGGTGTACGGCGTACACCTGATGTCTGCCGACCATAGGTGTACGGTGTACACCGGTCAAGGAGGTGACCTGGATGGCGGACGAGCGACGCGCGCCGCTCACACGCGACCGCGTGCTGGACGCCGCTGTCGACCTGGCCGACGCCGAGGGCGTCGACGCCGTGAGCATGCGGCGGCTCGCGCAGGAGCTCGGCGTCGTGCCGATGGCGCTCTACAAGCACGTCGCGCACAAGGACGAGCTGCTCGACGCGATGGTCGACCGCGTCGTCGGCGAGATCCCGGCGACCGACCCCGACCTGCCGTGGAAGGACGCGCTGCGCACGCGCGTCCTCGACGCGCGCGCCGCGCTGCTGCGCCACCCGTGGGCCCGTCGCGTGCTCGAGGCGCAGGAGGCACCGACGCCGGTCATCCTCGGCCACCTCGACGCGACCATCGCGATCCTGCTGCGCGGCGGCCTCACGACCGACCTCACGCACCACGTCATGCACACGCTCGGCAGCCGTGCACTGGGGTTCAGCCAGGAGCTGCACACCGAGTCGACGGCCGCGGGCACGCCGCTCGACGACGAGACCGCCGCGATGTTCGTCGCCGCGTTCCCGCACGTCGTCGCGGTCGCGAGCGCGGCGTCGCACGATCCCGGCAGCGTCGTCGAGGCCGGCTGCGACGACCGGTTCGAGTTCGAGTTCTCGCTCGACCTCCTGCTCGACGGGTTCGAGCGGCTGCACCGCGACGGGTGGTCGTCGACGACCGCGCGCGCTGCTCGCCGCACCCCCTGACCTGCGCCGTCGCGGGTCCGCACGCGCGCCCCGGCCCTCCCATCCGGACGCCCGTCCGACTCGCCGGGATCGTCCACGCCTCGGCGCGCGGCTTGACGCGAGCGTGAGCCCGGTTAGGTTAGGCGAGCCTTCGCTGGGTAAGGATCACCTCACCGGCGGAGTGCTCCACTTCGTCGACCCCAGGGGGGCCTCGCGTGCGCGAGCTGCTGTCGTCCCGCACCGCCGACCACTACGCCGAGACGGTCCACACCACCGTCGACCGGCTCGCCGCACGCCTGCGGACCACCACCCAGCCGTACTCCGGCGCGCCCCCCGCCCAGCTGCGGGCGCTCGTCGACGCCGTCGACCTCGACGGGCCGGCGATCGGCACCCCCGCGGCGCTGCGCGAGGTCGACGAGCTCGTCCTCGAGCACGCGGTGTGGTTCCACCTGCCGACCTACGCGGCCCACCTCAACTGCCCCGTCGTGCTGCCCGCGGTCGCGACCGAGGCCGTGCTCGCGGCGGTCAACCCGTCGGTCGACACGTTCGACCAGTCCGGGATCGGGACGTTCGTCGAGCGCAGCGTCGTCGACTGGACTGCGCGCCGCATCGGCTTCGCCGCCGGGGACGGGATCTTCACGTCGGGCGGCACGCAGTCGAACCTGCAGGGGCTGCTGCTGGCGCGCGAGCACGCGCTTGCCGGCGTCGCCGACCGTGGCGCCATCCTGCCGCGGCTGCGCGTCGTCGCCAGCACGTCGAGCCACTTCAGCGTCCAGAAGGCCGCGCTCCTGCTGGGCCTCGCGACCGAGGCCGTCGTCACCGCCCCCGTCGACGCGCTCGGGCGGCTGCGGTCCGACGGCGTCGCGGCCACGCTCGCCGCGATCCGCGCCGCGGGCGACGTGCCCATGGCGGTCGTCGCGACCGCGGGCACGACCGACCGCGGCTGCATCGACCCGCTCGCACCGATCGCCGACGCGTGCGCGCAGGACGGCACCTGGCTGCACGTCGACGCCGCCTACGGCTGCGGGCTGCTCGTCTCCCCCACGCGCCGGCACCTGCTCGACGGCGTCGAGCGCGCCCGCTCCGTCACCGTCGACTTCCACAAGAGCTTCTTCCAGCCGGTGTCGTCGAGCGCGCTCCTCGTCCGCGACCCCGCCGACCTCGCGCCCGTCGCGTGGCACGCCGACTACCTCAACCCCGAGGACAGCGACGAGCCGAACCAGGTCGACAAGTCGCTCCAGACGACGCGCCGGTTCGACGCGCTCAAGCTCTGGACGACGCTGCGCGCGCTCGGCGCCGACCGGCTCGGGGCGATGTTCGACGAGGTGCTGGACCTCGCCGCCGCCGCGCACCGGTGGGTCGACGAGGACGACGACCTGGTCCTCGTCGGGCGCTCGCAGCTGTCGACCGTCCTGTTCCGGTACCAGCCCGCCGGGGTCCCGGACGCGCAGGCCGACGCCCTCGTCCCGCAGGTCCGCGCCGCGCTGTTCGGCTCGGGACGCGCGCTCGTCGCCAAGACGGTCGTCGACGGGCGGCCGTGCCTCAAGCTCACGCTGCTCAACCCCGACACGACGCTCGACGACGTCGCCGGCGTGCTCGAGCTCGTGCGCGCGGCCGGTGCCGCGCTCGTCGAGGGCGACGACCTGGTCGCGGACGCGGCGGCGGTGGCCCGGTGAGCGCGAGCGCGAACGGCACGACCGGCACCCGCACGCACGACCTCGTCGGCATCGGCGTCGGCCCGTTCAACCTGGGCCTCGCCGCGCTCGCCGACCCGCTCGGGCTCGACGCGGTCTTCCTCGACGGCCGCGACGGCTTCGCGTGGCACCACGGGATGATGCTCGAGGGCGCGACGATCCAGGTCCCGTTCCTCGCCGACCTCGTGACCATGGCAGACCCGACGTCGCGCTTCTCGTTCCTCGCCTGGCTCAAGGCCACCGGGCGGCTCTACCCCTTCTACATCCGCGAGTCGTTCTACCCGCTGCGCGCCGAGTACGACGCGTACTGCCGGTGGGTCGCCGACCAGCTGCCGACGCTGCGCTGGGGGCGGAAGGTCGTGCACGTCGAGGCCGACGGCGACGACTACCTCGTACGCGCCCAGCGGCCCGACGGCGGCGTCGAGACGTACCGGACGCGGCACGTCGTGCTCGGCGTCGGCACGCAGCCGGTCGTCCCGTCCGCGCTGCGGGACCTCGGCGGGCCTGTCGTGCACAGCGCCGACTACCTGCCGTCCCGGGCGTCGCTGCAGGCGGCGCGCAGCGTGACCGTCGTCGGCAGCGGGCAGTCGGCGGCCGAGATCTACCGCGACCTGCTCCAGGACGTCGACCGGTGCGGCTACCGGCTCGACTGGGTCACGCGCTCACCGCGGTTCTTCCCGATGGAGTACACGAAGCTCACGCTCGAGATGACGTCCCCGGAGTACACGGACCACTTCCACGGTCTCCCGCCGGACGTGCGCGACCGGGTCGGGCGCGAGCAGCGCGCGCTGTCGAAGGGCATCAGCGCGGCGCTCGTCGACGACATCTACGACACGCTCTACCGCAAGAGCGCCGCCGGACCCGTCCCGACGACGCTCCTCACGGACACCGAGGTCGTCGGCGCGCGGTGGGACGGCGAGCGGTTCACGCTGCGGCTGCGGCACGGGCAGCTCGACGCCGAGCACGAGCGGACGACCGACGCGCTGGTCCTCGCGACCGGGTACGCCGCGCAGGTCCCCGCGTTCCTCGACCCCGTGCTCGACCGCCTCGACCTCGACGAGCGCGGGCGGTTCGCGGTCGCGCGCGACTACTCCGTCGACGGCGGGCGCGGGCGCGTGTTCGTGCAGAACGGCGAGGAGCACACGCACGGCGTCACCGCGCCCGACCTCGGGTTCGGCGCGTGGCGGTCGTCGGCGATCCTCGAGGCCGTCGTCGGGCGCGAGGTCTACCCGCGCGAGCGCCGCATCGCGTTCCAGGAGTTCGGGGTGCCCGCCGACGCGCAGCGGGTCGCGTCCGCCGAGGACGCCGACGCGCTGGTCGGGGGCGCGCGATGAGCGCGCCCGGCACGCCCGTGGCCGTCGCGGCGGACGTACCGGCCGGGTCTCAGGCGACGACCGCCGGGTCGCCGTCGCCGGTCGTCACGCTCGAGCCGCTCGACGTGATCGCCCACCTCCCGCGCCTGCACGCGTGGCTCACGCACCCGCGGTCCACGGCGTGGGAGATGGGCCACCTGACCGTCGACGAGCTGCGCGCGTACCTCGACGACCTCGCGGCCGACCCGCACCAGCAGGCCTGGCTGGGGCGCGTCGACGGGGAGCCGACGTTCCTCGTCGAGACGTACGACCCCGCGCACGTGCTGCTCACCGCGGTCCACGACGCCGAGCCTGGCGACGTGGGTATGCACCTGCTCGTCGCGCCGCCGACCGGCGCCCCCGTGCACGGCCTGACCTCGGCCGTCATGCGCGAGGTCGTGCGGTTCGTGCTCGACGACCTCGGCGCGACGCGCGTCGTCGTCGAGCCCGACGTCACCAACACCCGCATCGCCGCGAAGAACGCGGCCGCCGGGTTCCGCGTGCTGCGGGAGGTCGACCTTCCCGGCAAGCGCGCGCTGCTGTCCGTCTGCACGCGCGCCGACCTCGCCGCGAGCCCCCTGGGAAGGACCCTGCGATGACCGCCACCACCGAACGTCCGGGCACCGGGCACGCGCCCGTCCTGAGCACCGCCGCGCACCTGCGACCCGAGGCCATGGCCGTCGCGCAGCGGCACCTCGTCGCGAAGGCCCTGTCGGAGCTCGCGCACGAGCGGCTGCTCGCGCCTGTCCTGGAGGAGGCCGCGGCGACGGCCACCGCTCCCGCCGAGCATCTGGAGCCCTCGGGGCCCGTCGACGACGAGCGCGACCCGCACGACTACCGCGTCGTCCTCGACCACGGCCGCGTCGTGTACCGGTTCCGCGCGCGTCGCCTGTCGCTCGAGCACTGGGCGCTCGACGAGGCGAGCCTCACGCGCGACGTCGACGGCGAGCCCGCGGCCCTCGACGCGATGGCGCTGGTCCTCGAGCTGCAGCCGCTGCTGCGCATCCCCGACCACCTGCTCGCGGTGTACCTGGAGGAGCTCGCGTCGACCCTCGCGAGCGGCGCGTTCAAGGCCCACCACGGCGGCCCGTCGGCCGGCGACCTCGTCGGCGCACCGCTGTGGGACGTCGAGGCCGCGATGACCGAGGGGCACCCGTCGTTCGTCGCGAACAACGGCCGCATCGGGTTCGGCGTCGGCGACCACGCCGCCTACGCGCCCGAGGCGGGCCGGCCCGTGCGGCTCGTCTGGCTCGCGGTGCGGCGCGACGTGAGCCACCTCGCGCTGGGCGACGGGCTCGACGAGGACGACTTCTACCTCGCCGAGCTGGGCGGCGCGACGATCGCGCGTTTCCACGCGCAGCTCCGCGACCTGGGCCTCGACCCGGCCGGCTACCGCTGGCTGCCCGTGCACCCGTGGCAGTGGGAGCACCGGCTCGCGATCACGTTCGCGCCCGACGTCGCCCGCCGCGACCTCGTCCTCCTGGGCACGGGCGACGACGACTACCTGCCGCAGCAGTCGATCCGCACGCTGCTCAACGTGTCCGACCCGTCGCGGCACTACGTCAAGGTCGCGCTCGCGATCCAGAACATGGGCTTCCTGCGCGGCCTGTCGCCCGCGTACATGGCGGCGACGCCGGCGATCAACGACTGGGTCGCGGACCTCGTCGCGGGTGACCCCGTGCTGGGCGCCCTCGGGTTCCGCGTGCTGCGCGAGCGCGTCGCGATCGGGTACACCGGCGACGCGTACCACCGCACGCCGCAGCCGAACGCGCACCGCAAGATGGTCGCCGCGCTGTGGCGCGAGAGCCCCGTCCCGCTCGTCCCGGCCGGGCACGCGCTCGCGACCATGGCGTCGCTGCTGCACCGCGACGCGGACGGCGCGTCCTACGTCGGCGCGCTCGTCGCCGCGTCCGGGCTCGACGCGACCGCGTGGGTGCGGCGCTACCTCGACGTCTACCTCACGCCGCTCGTGCACTGCCTGCTCGCGCACGACCTCGCGTTCATGCCGCACGGCGAGAACGTCATCCTCGACCTCGACGCGCACGTGCCGGTCGGCGCGTTCCTCAAGGACATCGGCGAGGAGGTCGTCGTCCTCACCGACCGGCCCCTGCCCGACGAGGTCGCGCGCGTGCGGCACCCCGTGGACGCCGACGAGGCCGCGCTCGCCGTCTTCACCGACGTGTTCGACGGGTTCCTGCGGCACCTCGCCGCGATCCTCGACACCGACGGGCTGCTCGACGAGCGGGCGTTCTGGGGCCTCGTGGCGGACGTGATCGACGCGCACGCCGCACGCCACCCCGACCTCCACCGACGCGTCGACCTGCGCGCCCGGCGCTTCGCGCACTCGTGCCTCAACCGGCTGCAGCTGCGCAACACCGCGCAGATGGTCGACCTGACCGACCCGTCGGGCTCGCTCATCTACGCGGGCACGCTCGCCAACCCGGTCGCCCGGCGGCGCGACGCATGACGGCGTGCGCGTCCGCGTCCCCGGCGACGCGCGCCCGCGCGTGCGTGACGACGTGCGCGACCGCTCGGGCCCGCAGCAGGGTGGGCGCATGACGGTCGAGGTGTTCCGTGACGCGTGGGGCGTGCCGCACGTCCGCGCCGACGACGAGCTCGGCCTCGCCTACGGCCAGGGCCTCGTGACGGCCGTCGACCGCGCGTGGCAGGTCGAGGTCGACCTGTGGCGCGCGCAGGGTCGGCTCGCCGAGCGCCTCGGACCCGCGGGCGTCGACTGGGACGTGCTCGCGCGTCGCCTGCGCATCGCCGACACCGCGCGCCGGGTGCACGACGCGCTGCCCGAGGACGACCGCGCGTGGCTGGCCGCGTACGTCCGCGGGATCGACGACGGCCTGCGCGGGCGCCCGGTCGCGGAGGTCGAGGCGCTCGACGCGCACCTCGGCGGCACCACCACGCGCGAGCCGTGGCCCGCGTGGGGACCGGTCGGGGTGCTGCTCGTCGCGCACGTGCTGTTCTCGACGTTCCCGCGGCTGCTGTGGAACGACCACGTCGCGCACGCGCTCGGCGACGACGCCGTCGGCCTGTTCGACGCCGCGGGCGGCGCGGGCGACCCCGGCTCGGGCGGCAGCAACGCGTGGGCGCTGCACGGGTCGCGCACCGCGAGCGGCCTCCCGCTCGTCGCGGGTGACCCGCACCGGCTGCTCGAGCTGCCGGGCGTCTACCAGCAGGTCCGGCTCGCGTGCCCCGGCGTCGACGTCGTCGGGCTGGCCTTCCCCGGAGTTCCCGGGGTCCCGCACGTCGCGCACACCGGCGACGTCGCGTGGGGCGTGACGAACGCGATGGCGCACCACGTCGAGGTGTTCCGGGAGCGCCTGCGCCGGTCGTCCGACGGGTGGCGGGCGCGAGGGCCGGACGGCTGGGAGCCCGCGTCGGTGCACACCGAGTCGATCCGCGTCCGCGGCGGCGCCGACGTCCCCGCGCTGGTCGGCGAGACCGCGCGCGGTCTGCTGCTGTGGCGGGAACGTCCCGACGACGGTCCCGCGCGCGAGGTCGCGGACGTCGTGCGTGCCGCACCTCCCGGTGGACGCGGTGCCGTCACCGGCGACGACGTGGTCGAGCGCGACGCGTGGTCCGTGCGGTTCCCCGTGCGCGCGACGGCGGACGCGGGCGTCGGGTGCCTGCGTCGGCTGCTGCACGTGCGCACCGCGCACGAGGTCGCCGGCGTGCTGCGGGACTGGGTCGACCCGGTCAACCGCGTGCTCGTCGGGGACCGGCACGGCACGGTCCTGCGCGTCGTCGCCGGACGGGTCCCCGACCGCGACGCGGGCCTGCGGCACCGCCCCCACGACGCGTGGTCCGACGCCGGGCGCCCGCCGCGCTGGGTGTCGCCCGTCGACCCCGAGCCCGTCACGGACGTCGCGGTCGACGCCAACGAGCGCCCCGCGCACGCGGACCACGACCTGGGCGCCCTCTACGCGCCGCCGCAGCGGGCCCGTCGCATCCGCACGCTGCTCGACGCGACCCGCGACGAGCCCGCGACCGCGGCGAGCACCGCGCGCGTGCACGGCGACGTGCGGCACGACGGCGCGGCGCGTCTCCTCGCGCACCTCCCGCCCGCCGATGCGGACCGGTCGGCCGACGCCGTGGACCTGTCGGCCGACGCACGCCGGCTGCGCGACCGGCTCCTGGCATGGGATCGGGAGATGGCGGCCGACAGCCCAAGCGCGGCCGACTTCGCGCGCTGGCGGTCGGCCCTCGTCCGACGCGTCGCCGCGCACCCGTCGCTCGCTGCCCTGCACGACGACGCGGGCGCCGGCCCGGTCCTGGCGCCGTGGTTCGTCGTACCTGCGCGGGTCGCGGACGCGCTGCCCGCGCTGCTCGACGCCGACTGCGCCGACCCGGACCGGCTGCGCCTCGACGGACCGGCCCTGGCCCGTGCCGCGCTCGAGGATGTCATCGCCGAGGCGCACGCCCCCCGGACGGACGGCACCGCGGCCGACGACGAGGCCGCGACCTGGGCGGACCTGCACCGCCTGCACCCCCTGCACGTGCTCGACGAGGTCTCGGGGTGCGCGTCCCCGTTCAGGGTGGACGCCGGCGTCGGCGGCGACACGGAGTGCGTGCGCTCGACGTCGTCGACCCCCGGCGTCACGCACCGCTCGTGGCGCGGCTCGGTCGCGCGCTACGTGTGGGACCTGGCCGACCGCGAGCGCAGCCGCTGGAACGTCCCCTTCGGCGCGAGCGGCGTGCCCGGCGACCCGCACGCCCTTGACCAGCTCGACGCGTGGCTCGACGCCCGCACGACCGAGGTCGTCACCGACTGGGACCGGCTGCACCGGGAGGACCTGCCATGACCACCACCGCCCCCACGACGGGCGCGCGCCTGCGCTCGGGCCCGCGCGGCACGGTCGTCGACAAGCGCGACGTGCCCGGCCTGGGCGTCCTCACGACGACGGTCCTCGACCCCGACGGCGACCTCGACACCGTGCACGCCTGGGTCACGCAGCCGCACACCGGGTTCTGGGGCCTCGGCGGGCTGAGCCGCACCGAGCTGCGCGACACGTACGCGTTCGTCGACGGCCTGCCGAGCCACCACGCGTTCCTGCTGCGCCGCGACGGCCTGCCCGTCGCGCTGCTGCAGACGTACGAGCCCGAGCACGACCCCGTCGGCGAGGCCTACGACGTCCAGCCCGGCGACCTCGGCCTGCACTTCCTGCTCGGCGCGCGCGGCCGCCCGACCCCGCGCTTCTCGACGCTGCTCATGGGCGCGGTGCTCGACGCGCTCTTCCAACCGCCGGCCGCACGTCGCGTCGTCATCGAGCCCGACGCGCGCAACGACCGGGCGGTGTCACGCGCCACCCGCCAGGGCTTCGTGCTCGGACCCGTCGTCGACCTCCCGACCAAGCGCGCACAGCTCGCGTTCCTCACGCGCGAGCGCTGGGCGGAGGTGCGCCCCACGACCGCCGGGGCCTGAGCGCGCGACCGGCGCCCGAGGATCATCCTTGTCGCGCGCGCCCGAGGGGCGGACGCTGGACCGGTCGGGCGCACGAGGATCGGGGGGACCTCGCCATGGCCGGGACGTCGAGCGAGCCGGAGCAGCAGCCGCACCTCGGGGCGGTCACGTGGGCGCCGCTGCACGACCGCGCGAGCGCGCTGCGGTCGGTGCGGTGGTGGAGCGTCGCGGGTGGCGTGGGCTTCGTCGTCGCGGCGTCGGTCGCGGTCGTCGTCGCCGGGACGTCGGCGGACCGAGCGCTCGCGATGTACGGCATCGGCGCGGCGGTCGCGGTCGGGGCGCTGCTCGTCGGCGTCGGGGTCGGACTGCTCACGGCGGAGGCTGTCCGGTCCGACGCGTTCGCGATCGCACCCGGACCGCACATCTCACCGGACCCCGACAAGCCGCAGTCCGCGGTCGGCGGGATGCTGCCGGCGGGCGCCACGCTCGAACAGCTCGGCACGTTCCTCGGCACCGTGCGGCAGGTGCTGGCGGGCCTCTCCCCGGGCCGCATCTGCACGATGCTCGGCACGCTGCTGCTCGTGGTGGGGGCAGCGACGGCAGTGGCTGCGTCGAACCTGCTGGGCGCTTGAGATCCGCTGCAGTCAGAGGCTCAGCCAGCAGTAGAGATGCGCCCCCTCGGCGCGCGCCCGGCGCGCGAGTGCGGAGAGCGCTCGGGCGAACGCAGCCAGGTCGGCGGGGTCCGCGCCCTCCAGCTCGTCGGTCTCGGACCAGGAGACGGCGACCTCGTCGAGGCGGCCGTCGCTCACGTCGGCGAGGGCTCGCGTCAGCGCGTCCGTGAGCCGGACGACGAGCTCCTCCCCTCCGTGACGGTCGGCGACCGGTGACGTCGGTGCGTCGTCGAGGACCTCCTCGAACGTCCTGCCGGTGAGCAGCTCCTCGAGGGTCCCCAGGTGCACGACCGGCTCGATGCCACCGCCGTCGACGGCGTGCGCCGGGATCGAGTCCGAGTGGACCGAGGCTGCGGCCTCGTCGGTCGGAGCGACGAAGTACTCGGTGAGCAGACCCATGGCCCACATCATGCCGTCGCCCTGCCTCAGCACCGTGCCGACACCGGGTGTCGCCAGCACGTCCCCGACCCTCGCGCCGCCGGACGCCCTAGCCCGCGACCTCCGCGGCCTCGAGCCAGGCGGCCTCGAGCTCGTCCTTCTCGGCCGCGAGCGTGCGCAGCTCCGCGTCGAGCGCGAGCACGGCCTGGTGGTCCGTCGCCTGCGCGGCCATCTTGTCGTGCAGGTCCTTCTCGAGGTCGGCGATGCGCGACAGGCGGCGCTCGATGCGCGCGATCTCCTTGCGCGCGGCGCGCACCTCGGCCTGCGTGGTGCCTGCGGCCACGACGGCGTCGCCCGGCACAGCGGTGTCGGCGGCAGGCGACACGGCCGCGGGCGGCTGCGCCTCACCGGCCGCGTGGCGCAGCTCGAGGTACTGCTCGACGCCGCCGGGCAGGTCGCGGAGCTTCGCGTCGCCGAGCAGCGCGACCTGCCGGTCGCACACGCGCTCGAGCAGGTACCGGTCGTGCGAGACGACGACGAGCGTGCCGGGCCAGCCGTCGAGCAGGTCCTCGAGCGCGGCGAGCGTGTCGGTGTCGAGGTCGTTGGTCGGCTCGTCGAGCAGCAGGACGTTGGGCTCGCCGACCAGCAGCCGCAGCAGCTGCAGGCGCCGCCGCTCGCCACCGGACAGGTCGCGGACCGGGGTGCGCGCGCGGTCGCGCGGGAAGCCGAGCCGTTCGACGAGCTGCGACGCGGTGAGCTCCTTGCCGCCGACGACGATCGACCGCTTCTCGCGCTCGACGACCTCGACGACGCGCAGGTCCGCGAGCTCGTCGAGGTCCTCGACGTCCTGCCGCAGCTCGGCGACCGCGACGGTCTTGCCGCGCTTGACCCGCCCGGACGTGGGCGCGAGCCGCCCGGCGAGCAGGCGCAGCAGCGTCGTCTTGCCGGCGCCGTTGACGCCGACGACGCCGATCCGGTCGCCTGGGCCGAGCCGCCACGTCACGTCGTCGAGCAGGACCTTGTCGCCGAACGCGAGCGTCACGTCCTCGACGTCGAGCACGTCCTTGCCGAGCCGGGCCGTCGCCATCCGGGCGAGCTCCATGCGGTCGCGCGGCGGCGGCTCGTCGGCGATGAGCGCGTTCGCGGCGTCGATGCGGAACCGCGGCTTCGACGTGCGGGCGGGTGCGCCGCGACGCAGCCACGCGAGCTCCTTGCGCAGCAGGTTCTGCCGCTTCTCCTCGGTGGTCGCCGCGGTCCGGGCACGCTCCGCGCGCGCGAGCACGTAGGCGGCGTACCCGCCGTCGTACTGGTCGACGCCGCCGTCGTGCACCTCCCAGGTGCGCGTGCAGACGGCGTCGAGGAACCAGCGGTCGTGCGTCACGACGACGAGCGCGCCGGAGCCGCGCGCGTACCGCTCGACGAGGTGCGCGGCGAGCCACGCGACGCCCTCGACGTCGAGGTGGTTGGTCGGCTCGTCGAGCACGAGCACCTCGTCGTCGCGGACCAGCAGCGCCGCGAGCGCGACCCGACGGCGCTGCCCGCCGGACAGCGACGACACGTCGGCGTCGAGGCCGACGTCGGACAGCAGGCCCGCGTGCACGGCGCGGATGCGGGCGTCCGACGCCCACTCGTGCGCGTCGGCGGACCCGTGCACCGCGTCGAGGACGGTGCGGGGCGGCAGGTCGTCGCGCTGGTCGAGCACGGCGACCCGCGCACCGCCCGCGCGCGTGACGCGTCCGGCGTCGGGCTCCTGGAGGCCGGCGAGGACGCGCAGCAGGGTGGACTTGCCGGCGCCGTTGGGGCCGACGACGCCGATGCGCTGGCCGTCGTCCAGACCGAGGCTGACCTCGTCGAGGAGCGTGCGCGTGCCGAGCGTGAGGGTGACGCGGTCCGCGCCGAGCAGGTGAGCCATCGAGGCGACAGGCTACCCGTCGCCCCAGGCCGCACGACGACCGCGCTGGTCAGGCCTCCGCGGGCGCGACGACGCCGGTCAGTCCGTCGCCGACACCACGCGCGCACCCGCGACCGGACCGGCCGCCGTGAGCACGCGGTCCGCGACGCCTGACGCCGTGAACGCGGCCGCGAGGACGAGCGCGTGCTGGCGGCTGCGCGCGAGCGCGGCGACCGTCGGGCCGGACCCGGACACGACGACGCCGAGCGCCCCCGCGTCCTCGGCGACGGCCAGCGGCTCGGCGAGCCCGGGGTCGAGCTCGAGGGCCGCCATCTGCAGGTCGTTGTGGAGCGCGGCACCGAGAGCGCGGGCGTCGCCGGCCCGCAGCGCCTGCATGAGCGGCACGTCGGCCTCGGGGTCCGGCTCGCCGAGGGCGTCGTGCCCGTGCAGCTCGTCGAACGCGCGGTACACGGCGGGCGTCGACAGCCCGCGGTGCTGCACGGCGAACGCCCAGTGGAACTCGCCGCGCGTGAGGGCCGGCGTGAGCAGGTGCCCGCGACCGGACCCGACGGCGGTGTGTCCGGTCAGCGAGAACGGCACGTCGGACCCGAGGCTCGCGGCCAGGTCCAGCAGGTCGTCGCGGCTCAGGCCGGTCCGCCACAGCGCGTCGCACGCGACGAGCGCGGCGGCGGCGTCGGCCGAGCCGCCCGCCATGCCGCCGGCGACGGGGACGTCCTTGACGACGTGCAGGTGGACGCCCGTGTCGATCCCGACGCGCTCCGCGAGCAGGCGCGCGGCCTGGAGCGCGAGGTTGCCGTCGTCGGTCGGGACGACCTCCGCCTGCGGTCCGCTCACCGTGAGCTCGAACGTTTCCGACGGCGTCGCGACGACCTCCTCGAAGACGCCGACCGCCTGGAACACCGTCGACAGCGGGTGGTAGCCGTCCTCGTCGCGCGGTCCGACGCGCAGCGAGAGGTTGATCTTCCCGGGCGCGCGGACCCTGACCTCGTGCTCGGGCAGCGGGGCCACGGGGGTCAGCGTCACGGCTCCACTGTGCCAGGTCCGCCAGGACCCGCGCCCGCGGGGGACGCGAGGTGCTCGGCGATGCGCGCGAACGCCTCGATGTCGAGCCGCTCGCCCCGGGCCTGCGGGTCCACGCCTGCGGCGACGAGTGCGGCCTGCGCGGCGTCGGCCGACCCGGCGAGCGACGCGAGGGCCGGGCGCAGCATCTTGCGCCGCTGCGCGAACGCCGCGTCGACGACCGCGAACACCTCCTCGCGGGCCGCGGTCGTGCTCGGCGGCTCGCGGCGGTCCAGCCGGACCAGCGCGGAGTCGACGTTCGGCACGGGCCAGAACACGCTGCGGCCGACTGTCGCCGTGCGGCGCGCGTGCGTGTACCAGGCGGCCTTCGCCGACGGCACGCCGTACGTGCGGCTGCCGGGCGGTGCGGCCAGGCGGTCGGCGACCTCGGCCTGCACCATGACCAGCGCGCGCTCGAGGGAGTCGAACCGCTCGAGGAACGTGAGCAGCACGGGGACGGACACGTTGTACGGGAGGTTGGCGACGAGCGCGACCGGCGGCTTCCCGGGGAGCTCGCGCACCTCGAGGGCGTCGCGCAGCACGACCGTCAGGCGGTCACGGCCGTCCGCGTCGCGCAGCACGACGACCGGCGAGCCGTCCACGTCGTCGGCTTGCGCCGCCGTCAGCCCGGGCACGTGCTCCGCGACCGTGCCGGGCAGCAGCCGCGCGAGGACCGGGTCGATCTCGACCGCGACGACGTCCGCGTCCGCCTCGAGCAGCCCGAGCGTCAGCGACCCGAGCCCGGGGCCGACCTCGACGACACGCTCGCCCGGCCCGACGTCCGCCTGCCGCACGATCTTGCGGACCGTGCCCGCGTCGAGCACGAAGTTCTGCCCGAGGGTCTTGGTGGGCCGCACCCCGGCGCGCTCGGCGAGCGCCCGGATCTCCGCGGGCCCGAGCAGCGAGGTCGACATGGCGAAGAGCCTAGGCGCTCGCGCGGGGACGCCGACGCCCGCCGACCCCGGGCGGGGCGGCGGGCGTCGGGACGCGTGGCGTCAGGTGCGCGTCAGGAGCGCGTCAGGAGAACAGGTACTTCCCGCAGTGGGGCCACTGGCCCGCACCGGAGCGGTTGTACAGCATCTTCGCGCGCGCGGTCTGCTCGTCGGGGCTGGCCTGGGACGGGAGGCCGGCGCCGCCGACCGCCTGCCACGTCGCCACCGAGAACTGGTAGAGCCCGTGGTACTTGCCCGTCGACGACACGGCCGACGGGTTGCCGCCGGACTCGCACTTCGCGAGCGCGGCCCAGTTGAGCGAGTCGGCGCTGCCGCCCGCCGTGATCGGGCCGGCGGCGGCCGTCGAGCCGGACGACGTCGCCTTGGGCGCGGGCGCCGGGCGGGCCTTGGTGCCGGTCTTGACGATCTCGTCGACCGGCGCCTGCGTGATCTGGTCCGACACGGTCTCGCGGGCCGTCTCGACGCCGTCGACCGTCGTGACGCGCTCGACGAGCGTGCGCACGCCCGCGACGCCCGCGACGGCGACCTTGCGCTGGCCGGTGTAGAGGGTCGCGTCCTCCTGCGTGCTCGACGCGAACGGCACCGCGTGCGTCGAGGCGACCTCCTGCACGGCGACGCGGTTCACGACGACCTGCACGCGCCCCTCGGGCGACTGGCGGACGGAGACCCGGTCGAGCGGGTTGAGCGTGATGCCGAGCTCGCCGAGGACCTGCGCGACGCGTGCGTCCCCGTCCGGGGTCTGCAGCGTCTGACCGTCGACGAGGACGTCGGCGGAGCCGTGCAGCGTCAGGTCGAGCGCGAGCTCGGGGCGGCCGCCGGCGGCGGAGCGGGACGCGACGAGGGCGACGTCGCTCGCGCGGGACGCGAGCGTGTCGAGCGCCTCGTCGGCGGTGATCGCGGTGGTCCACACCGGCTTCTCGGTGCCGTCGAGGGAGACGGTCACCTGGCGCGCG
>NZ_BHYL01000258.1 GCF_003851725.1 Cellulomonas algicola
CCGCCAGGCAGTCGTGCCGCCACGCGGCGAGCTCGCGCGGCCCCTGGGCGGTCGCCGTCTCACGTCGCCGCTCCCACCGCCGCCGGGTCCGCGCGGCACCGCGGCGCGCGTCCTCGTCGGCGCGGCGGATCCGTCCGAGGTCCCCGCGCGAGCCCGCGACGGCCGAGCCGGCCAGCACCATGCGCGCGCTCGTCTGCGTGCTGTCGAGCTCGCGCAACGGTCGGCCGCCGGGCGGGCAGCACGCGTGGTCGGTGCAGTCGAGGGCCAGGTAGCCCGTCGCGGTGACGACCCAGACGACGACGTCGCCCAACGGGACCGCCGCCGCCTCGCGGAGCGCCTCGACGGCGCGTACCGCCGTGCGGGCGCCGCCCGTGCGCGGGTCGTCCTCGACGTACAGCACGAGGACGGCGCGGCGTGCCCCGTCCTGGTCGAGCAGGCCCACGAGGGCGCGAGCGCACCGTCCGCCGTCGTCGGGGTCGGCGAGCTGCTCGAGGTCGACCCGCACCACGAGGCCGACCTGGCCGCGTGGCGGGCGGAGACTGATGGCGACCGCGCTGTCCCGTGGACGGAAGCCGAGGCGGTACGGGACGAGGGCCAGCAGCTCGCGGGGCTCGCTGACGCGCAGGGTCGTGGTGTCCATGGCGGCAGCACAGCGCAGCGCCGACCCGGCCGGGACGGTCGTCGACGCACCCTGTGGGCGGGAAGCGCGCCGACGGGTCTGTGGACGGCTGGGCGGAGGCCGACGTGCCGTCGGGCCGCCTGGCCCCAGGCCACGGCGCCATCAGGCCGCCGGGCCGCCGGGCGCCGACTACCCTGGCGCGGTGCCCCGCCCCTGGACAGCCGCCGTGCTCGCCGCCGCCGTCGCCGGCGCGGTCGCCGCGTGCTCCACGAGCGCTCCCGCGACGGTCGACCCGACGGCCTCGCCCACGCGTGCGCTGACCGCCGAGCCCGCCCCGAGCGAGACCCTGCTGCCGGACGACGGCGCGACGGCGTCGGCCGTCGGACGGCTCGCGGACGGCTTCCCGTCCGCGCTCCTCCCGGTGCCCGCCGGTGCCGAGGTGCTGGTGTCGTCCGTGCACCCCGTCGACGGTTCCGACCTGCTCGACGTCAGCCTCAACCTCCGCACCGAGCAGGACGCCGCAGGGCTGCTCGAGGCGCTGCGCGGACCGCTCGTCGCCGCCGGGTTCAGCGAGTCGTCGCCTCCCGCCCCCGAGCCCGGGCTGGCCGCGCAGTCGACCTTCTCGCGCGGTGACGGCAGCGAGCTCCTGGTCGTCGGGATCCTCGACCGGGACGGCGTCCGCACGCTCACGCTCGGCGGTCAGGTGCGCCCGACGACCGCCTAGGCTGCGGGGCATGACCGCCACACCCGCGCTCGTCGACCTCGAGGACGTCCGCCCCCAGGTCGACGCGCTGCTCGCGGGGCACGTCGCCCGCCTGACCACGGAGCTCGGCGCACTCGGCGACGACACGGCGCCCCTGGTCGCGGCCGTGACCCGCATGCTCTCGGGCGGCAAGCGGCTGCGCGCGGCGTTCTGCTGGTGGTCGTGGCGTGCGCACGGCGGGGAGCCCGGGACGCCCGAGGCCGCGGCGGTGCTGCGCGTCGGGGCCGCGCTCGAGCTGTTCCAGGCCGCGGCGCTCTTCCACGACGACGTCATGGACGACTCGGACACGCGCCGCGGCATGCCGTCGGCGCACCGCGCGTTCGAGCGGCTGCACGCCGAGCAGGGTCTGCTGGGCGACGCGGTCCGGTTCGGGGCGTCGGCGGCGATCCTCCTCGGCGACCTCGCGCTCGTCGCGAGCGAGCAGGAGTTCGCCGGCGCGCTCGCCGACGCCCCCGCGAGCCGGGCGGCGGCCGCGCGCGAGGTCTTCGACCTCATGCGGACCGAGGTGACCGTCGGGCAGTACCTGGACGTCCTCGCGCAGGCGATGCCCTGGGGCGCGGACCCGGACGCCGACGAGGCGCGCGCACGGCGCGTCATCCAGGCGAAGGCCGCGCGCTACAGCGTCGAGCACCCCATCGTGCTCGGCGCGGCGCTCGCCGACGCGGACGGGCCGGCCCTGGACGCGTGCCGCGCGATCGGGCTCCCGCTGGGCGAGGCGTTCCAGCTGCGCGACGACCTGCTCGGGGTGTTCGGCGACCCGTCGACGACGGGCAAGCCCGCGGGTGACGACCTGCGCGAGGGCAAGCGCACCGTCCTGGTCGCCCGCGCCGTGCGCCTGGCGCGCGAGCGCGGCGACGAGGCGACCGTGTCGTTGCTCCGCGACCACCTCGGCGACCGTGCGATGCCGGACGACGTCGTGACCCGGCTCGCTGACGCGATCGCGTCGACGGGCGCGGTCGAGGAGGTCGAGCGCACGATCGAGGACCTGGCGGGCCGCGCGTTCGCGATCATGGCCGCGCGCGCGTGGCCGGAGCCGGCGGCGTCACGCCTCGCGGAGGTCGCGCACGCCGCGGTGGACCGCCGGGCCTGACGGCACCGGCCAGGACGAGGGCCGCGACGACCGAGGCCGGGACGTCCTCGTCAGAGCTCGGCCTGGGCCCGCCGGCGCACCTCGGTCTTGCGACCCGCACGGAGCGCCTCGACGGGCGTGCCCGGCAGCGAGTCGTCGGGCGTGAAGAGCCAGACGATCGCGTCCTCGTCCGAGAAACCGGCGTCCGCCAGGACCGTCAGCGTGCCCTGCAGCGAGGCGAGCACCGTCCACGCGTCGTCCGGGCGGGGCGTCGTGGGCTGCGCGGGGTTCGCGAGGTGCCCGGGGACGAGGAACGCGGCCGGGACGGACAGCACGCGGGGGTCACCGCGGCGGGCGCCGACGAGGCGACGTTCCTGGAGCAGGCGCCGCACCTTCCCGGCGTCGAGTCCGGTGCGCTCGGCCACGTCGGGCACGGTGAGCCACTCGTCGACGAGGCGGTCGAGGGCGTCGGATGCGTCGTTCACCCGTCAAGAGTACGCATCGCCGAATGACAGCCGCGCAATTCGCCCACCCGCCTTTCCCTGCCTGGACCGCTCGGCTACCGTCATTTTCTGTCACTTGTTTCACACCAGCACCACGAGTCACTCCTGACTCGTCTGAGGGGGCCGTCATGACGCCGCTCGCCACGTCCCGCGCCGACGGCCTGCGCCGTACCGCGACCGCCACGGGCGCCACGCTCGCAGTGGCCGCCGTCGCCGTGACCGCCACCGGCACCGCAGCGCACGCCGACGAGCAGGTCACGGTCCGCTCCGGCGACACCGTGAGCCACATCGCGGCCCGGCACGGCTCGACCGTCACGGCCGTCCGTCAGGCCAACGGCCTCGACGCGCGCGCCTTCATCCGCATCGGTCAGGTGCTCACGATCCCCACCGGGTCGTCCGGGGTGCGCGTCGCCCCGGCCGCGACCACCGCACCGACGCCGGCTGCCGCGACGTACACCGTCCGCAACGGCGACACCGTCAGCCACATCGCGAGCCGTCACGGCACCACGGTCGCGGCGATCGTCTCCGCGAACGGCCTCGACGCGCGCGCCTTCATCCGGGTGGGGCAGACGCTCACCATCCCCGGGGCCGCCGGCGCGGGCAGCGCCGCCGCCGCGACGCCCGCCGTCGCCGCCGCCCCCGCGTCCGCGACGCACACCGTCGCCGGTGGCGAGACGGTCTCCGCGATCGCCAGCCGCTACGGCACGACGGTGTCCGCGATCGTCGCCGCGAACGGCCTCGACGCGCGCGCGTTCATCCGCATCGGCCAGACGCTCACCATCCCGGGCGTCGCCCCGGCCGCGGCGACGAGCGTCGGCTCGACCTTCGCGGGCCGGTCGTACCCGGCTGCGACGGTCTCCGCCGCCAACGCCAACCTCGCCGCGCTGCGCGCGTCCGCCGTGCCGTCGAAGGCCGACATGCGGGCCAAGATCACCGCGACGGCGCGCGCGTACGGCGTCGACCCGGCGCTCGCGCTCGCCGTCGCGTTCCAGGAGTCCGGCTTCAACCACGCCGTCGTCTCCCCCGCGAACGCCATCGGCACCATGCAGGTCATCCCGTCGTCCGGGAAGTGGGCGTCGGACCTCGTCGGGCGGCCGCTCGACCTGCTGAACCCCGACGACAACGTCGTCGCGGGCGTCGCGATCCTGCGCTCGCTCGTGCGCAACGCGCCCGACCTGCCGACCGCGATCGCCGGGTACTACCAGGGCGCGTCGTCCGTGAAGCGCAACGGCATGTTCACCGACACCAAGCAGTACGTCGCCAACGTGCAGTCGCACATGACGCGCTTCGCCTGAGGGCCCTGCCTGCGACGATCCGGGCACGCCCGACCGTAGACTCCTGCGCGTGGGAGCCACCGTCACCGATCCGCTCGTCGGCCGCCTGGTCGACGGCCGGTACGAGATCGTCTCCCGGATCGCGCGCGGCGGGATGGCGACCGTCTACCTGGCCGTCGACCGACGGCTCGACCGCGACGTCGCCCTCAAGGTCATGCACCCGCACCTCGCGGAGGGCACCTCGGGCGCGGACTTCGTCGCGCGGTTCCGTCGCGAGGCCCGGACGGCTGCGCGGCTCACGCACCCCGGCCTGGTCGGGGTCTTCGACCAAGGGCTCGACGGCGAGACCAGCTACCTCACGATGGAGTACGTCGACGGCTCCAACCTGCGCCGCCGGATCGCGGAGCAGGGCGCGCTGACCGTCGGCGAGACCCTGCGCGTCACCGAGGCGGTGCTCGACGCGCTCGCCGCGGCGCACCGCGTCGGCCTCGTCCACCGGGACATCAAGCCCGAGAACGTGCTGCTGGCGAGCGACGACCGGGTCAAGCTCGCGGACTTCGGCCTGGCACGTGCGGTCACCGAGGTCACGTCGACCACGACCGGCACCGTGCTCGGCACGGTCGCGTACCTCGCACCCGAGCTCGTGGTGCGGGGTGCCAGCGACGCCCGCACCGACGTGTACGCGTGCGGCATCCTCCTGTACGAGATGCTCGTCGGCGCCCAGCCCTTCACGGGCGAGACGCCGATCCAGGTCGCGTTCCAGCACGTGAACAACGACATCCCGGCACCCTCCGACGCCGTGTCGTGGCTCCCCGCCGAGGTCGACGAGCTCGTCGCCGCGCTCGCCGCGCGGTCCCCCGACGACCGCCCGCTCGACGCGGCTGCGGCCCTGACGCTCGTGCGGCGCACCCGTGCGTCCCTCGACGCCGAGACGCTCGCCCGACGCGCCGACGTGGAACCCTCCATCGCCCTGCCTGCCGCGACCGACCCCGACGAGACGGACCTCGACGCGGAGGCGGAGCCCACGGACGACGTCCCGACCGACGAGACGACACGCCTCCCGGTCCCGCGCCCGAGCGGTGCGACGGTCGCCCTGCCGATCGGCCTCGGTGCCGCCCCGCCGTCCGCACCGGTCAGCGTCGTCGACACCGCACCGCCCCCGCGCCGCCGGCGCGTCCGCGTGCTGGCGATGCTCCTCGTGCTGCTCCTCGCGCTCGGCGGGCTGGGCACGTGGTGGTACCTGCGGGTCGGCCCGGGCGCGTGGACGACCGTCCCGTCCGTGCTGCAGGTGACCGAGGACGAGGCGAAGGCCGCCCTCGACGACGCCGGGCTGGACGCCAGCCGGGTCGAGGCGTTCGACCCCACGGCCCCCGTCGGGACCGTGGTCGCGAGCGACCCCGCGGTCGGTGAACGCGTGCGCAAGGAGGGCGTCGTCGAGCTCACGGTCTCCAAGGGCCCCGACTACGTGAACGTGCCGCAGGGCGTGGTGAACGAGCTCCAGGCGAACGCCGAGAAGACGCTCGCCGACGCCGGGCTGAAGGCGACCTACCCGCCCGCCGAGTACCACGACACCGTCCCGAACGGCGTCGTCATCAGCGCGACGCTGCCCGACGGCTCGCCCGCCGACCCGGGCGTCCGCAGCACGCGCGGCACCGAGGTCGCGCTCGTCGTCTCGAAGGGCCCCGCGCCCGTCACCGTCGTCAGCGTGGTCAACGAGCCGCTCGACGGAGCGACCGCGACGCTCGACGGGCTCGGGCTCAAGGTGGCGACCGCCGAGGCGTTCAGCGACACCGTCGAGGCGGGTCACGTCATCTCGCAGGACCCGCCGGACAAGACCCAGCTGTTCCGCGGCGACACGGTCACGCTCACCGTGTCCAAGGGCCCCGAGCTCTTCGAGATCCCGAAGCTCATCGGCATGCAGTACGACGAGGCGGCCGCCGCGCTGACCGCCCTCGGGATGGAGCCGAAGCGCAGCAACGTCCTGGGCGGCATCTTCGGCACGGTCCGCGACCAGAGCGTCGGGTCGGGCCAGAAGGTCGCCAAGGGGACCGTCATCACGCTGACCGTCGTCTGACCCGCGGCACGTCGGCCGCTGACGGCCGCACGTCGACCGCCGTCCGTCAGGCGTGCGTCGCGCGCTC
The DNA here is from genome assembly GCF_003851725.1 of Cellulomonas algicola. Classification (GTDB taxonomy): domain Bacteria; phylum Actinomycetota; class Actinomycetes; order Actinomycetales; family Cellulomonadaceae; genus Cellulomonas; species Cellulomonas algicola. The sequence continues at coordinate 6,370 of NZ_BHYL01000258.1, forward strand.
GGCGCCGCGAAGGTGCACGCAGGACGACGCTGGGGCGGCCGTCGTGGTGTCCCACGTCCGGCCGCCCCAGCGGTGCAGCGGTGCGTCAGGCCTTGCGGAGCAGCTCCACGACCTGGAACGCCATCTCGAGCGACTGCTGGTGGTTGAGCCGCGGGTCCACGAGCGTCTCGTAGCGACGCGCGAGACCCGCGTCGTCGATCTCCTCCGAGCCGCCGAGCACCTCGGTGACGTCGTCGCCCGTGAGCTCGATGTGCAGGCCGCCCGGCACGGTGCCGAGCGCCCGGTGCACCTCGAAGAAGCCCGCGACCTCGTCCATGACGTCCGAGAAGCGGCGCGTCTTGTACCCCGTGGCCGACGTGATGCCGTTGCCGTGCATCGGGTCGCACACCCACGTCACGGGACGCCCGTCGGCGCTCACCTTCTCGACGAGCGCGGGCAGCAGGTCGCGGACCTTGCCGGCGCCCATGCGCGTGATGAAGGTGATCCGGCCCGGTTCTCCGCTCGGGTTCAGCCGGTCGATGAGCGCGAGCGCGTCGTCGCCCGTCGACGTCGGCCCGAGCTTGATGCCGATCGGGTTCTGCACGCGCGAGAAGTAGTCGACGTGCGCACCGTCGAGCTGACGCGTGCGCTCCCCGATCCACAGGAAGTGCGCCGAGCAGTCGTACGGCAGGCCCGTGCGCGAGTCGATGCGCGTGAGCGGCCGCTCGTAGTCGAGCAGCAGCCCCTCGTGCGACGAGAAGAAGTCCACGGTGCGCAGCGCGTCGAAGTCGGCGCCGCACGCAGCCATGAACCGGATCGCGCGGTCGATCTCGGCGGCGATCTCCTCGTAGCGCGAGTACGCGGGATTCGTCGTGAACCCGCGGTTCCACTCGTGCACGCGCAGCAGCGACGCGAAGCCACCCGTCGTGAACGCACGGATGAGGTTCAGCGTCGACGCGGACGTGTGGTACGCCTCGAGCAGGCGCTGCGGGTCGGGGACGCGGGCCTCGGAGGTGAAGTCGAAGCCGTTGATGATGTCCCCGCGGAACGCGGGCAGCGTCACGCCGTCGCGCGTCTCGGAGTCCGAGCTGCGCGGCTTGGCGTACTGCCCCGCCATCCGGCCCATCTTGATGACGGGCAGGCTCGCGCCGTAGGTCAGCACGACGGCCATCTGGAGGATCGTCTTGATCTTGTTCCGGATGTTGTCGGCCGTCGCCTCGGCGAACGTCTCCGCGCAGTCCCCGCCCTGGAGCAGGAACGCCTCACCGCGACCCGCGGCGGCGAGCTGGCCGCGCAGCGCGTCCGACTCCCCCGCGAAGACCAGCGGCGGCAGCGCGGCGAGCCGCGACGACACCTTCTCGAGCGCACCCCGGTCGGGCCACTGCGGCTGCTGACCCGCGGGCAGGTCCCGCCAGGCGTCCAGCCCGGCGAGCACCTGCGGGTCCGGCTCGACGCTCATGAGTGGCTCGCCGCGACGAGCGGCTGGCCGATGTCCGCCAGCAGCTCGCCGAACCAGGGCTGCGAGACGTCGAACGCCTTGCCGCCCGCGATGCGCGGGAACTCGATGGCGCGCAGCACGTCGCCCTGCTCCTCGTCGTGGCCGATGACGCCGGACTCGCCACGCAGGGCGCACTCGACCGCGAGGTCGGTCATCGACTTGATGAGGCGCAGGTCCTCGGCGTTCGCGGCCGCGGCGCGCGAGTAGTAGCCGGACTTCTGGACCATCGTCTTCTCGGCGCCGAGCTTCTCCGCGAACTGCTTCGCGAACCACTGGCCCGGGTTGATGGTGTCGAGCTTGACGTGACCGAACGGGTCGCGCTCCGGGGGCGTGCCCGCCGCGGTGAGCTGCTCGACGATCTCGTGCATGCCCGCACCCTCGGACAGGAAGATGTTGACGTTGCCCTGGGTGTCCATGACCTTCTTGAGGCGCTCGGCCTCGGCGTCGATGTCGAGCGCGAGCTCGGGCACGAAGACGGCGTGGATGTCCCAGCGCTCGCGCGTGAGGCCGATGCCCGGGACCCACTCCTGCTGGTCGAGCCACTTGCGGTACTCGGCGGCCGCGGCGGCCGTGAGCCACCCGCAGTGCCGGCCCATGACCTCGTGGACGATGAGCATGCGCGGGCCCGAGCGGTGCTCGCCGATGACGTTCGCCGCGAAGCCGGCGGCCTCCTCGGCCGCGGTCCACGCGCCGAGCGACTGGCGGATCGGCACCACGTCGTTGTCGATCGTCTTGGGCAGGCCGACGACGGTCAGGCCGTAGCCGTTGTCCGCGAGGTACGCGGCCAGGTCCGCGGCCGTCGTGTTGGTGTCGTCGCCGCCGATCGTGTGGAGCACGTCGACGCCGTCGGCCTTGAGCTGCTCCGCCGCGACCTGCAGCGGGTCCTGGCCCTCCTGCACCAGGCCGCGCTTGACGCAGTCCTTGGCGTTGGTGAGCTTGACGCGCGAGTTGCCGATCGGCGAGCCGCCGAAGCGGTGCAGGATGCCGGCCTTCCTGCGGGTCTCCGCGTCGATCACGATCTTGTCGCCGCGCAGCAGGCCGTAGTACCCGTGCTCGTAGGCGATGATCTCGACGTCCGGCGCGATCTCGGTGTAACGCTCGATGAGGCCACCGACGGCGGACGACAGGCACGGAGCGAAGCCACCTGCGGTCAGGAGGGCGACGCGACGAACCGACATGAGACACACCTCTCGTAGATGAGCACGGCGGACGCGCTGCGGCGTTCCCGCCCTGACGTGCCGGACCCGGTCTCCCGTCGGGGGACGTCGGGCCGTGCACGGTCGGTCGAGACCGACGGGCTCATCCTACTGACGCGCGGACCCGTCCTCGGGTGGGACCGGAACCTGGACCTCCGGGACCGGGCGGCCGCCCGGCGCCG
>NZ_BHYL01000259.1 GCF_003851725.1 Cellulomonas algicola
CCGACGTCGGCGCAGGTCGTGGACACGGCGCGGCGGGGGCGGCACGCCGGCGCCGGTGTCGCTCGGGGTGCCGCCCAGCGCGGACGCGGGCAGACTGTGGCACCGATCCGCCGGACCTGCCCCCGCCCGTCCTGTAGGAGGACCCCGTGACCGCACGCCCGCACGCCCGCCCGCTGCTCGTCCGTGCCGCCGCCCCGGCCCTCGCCGTGGGCCTCGCCCTCGGCCTCGCCGGGTGCTCCGACGCCGACATCGACCAGGCCGCGCAGTCCGCGAAGGACGCCCGGACCGCGGCCGAGAACGCGGTCGGCGACCTGCGCGCCGCGGTCGACGAGGCGCGCGCGCACGCCGAGCAGGTGGGCACCCAGGTCGAGGAGACCCGCGCGAAGATCGCCGGCCTCGACGAGCAGGCCCGCACGCAGGCGCAGTCCGCGGTCGACGAGGCGGAGGCCGCCGTGACCGAGGCGCAGTCGGCGCTCGAGGCCGCGCAGCAGGACGCGTCGGCGGAGGCGCAGCAGCGCGTCGCGGACGCGGAGCAGCAGGTCGCGGACGCCCGCGCCGACCTCGAGGCCGCCAAGGCCGACGCGGGCGGCGAGGCAGCCGACGCCCTCGACTCCCTGGCCGCCGAGCTCGGCAGCCTCGGTGACGACCTCCGTGCGGCCACGGGCAGCTGACCCGACGACCCTGTCGTGGCGGTCCCGCGTCCTGCACGGCCGTTGGGGTGATTTCCGGGTTCGCCCGCGCGGCACGTTGAGACCTGCGCCACACCTGCCGATGGTGGAGGTATGAGCGACCGGCAGCCGTCCCGAGTGGGACGCCAGCACCACGTGGAGTGGTGGGTGGTGTGCGCGTGGGCGTCGCTCGCGGTCCTGCTCGTCGTCGGGCTGGTCGGCGCGGTCGGTCTCTGACCGGCACGCCGCACCCCGGGACGCGGGACGCGGGCGGCTCCTCGTCACGCGCCCACGGGACCTATCCTCGCCGGATGGGCGAGCGCGACGACGCACAGCACGGCATCGGGCACGGACGGTGGCGTGAGGTCGCCCGCGCGTCGGGGCTGCTCGCCCCCGACGGCCAGGTGCGGGCGACGATCTTCGCGGAGATGTCCGCGCTCGCCGAGTCGACCGGGTCGGTCAACCTCGGCCAGGGCTTCCCCGACGTCGACGGCCCCGCGTCTGTCGCCCGGGCCGCCGCGCAGGCCATCGCCGACGGCCGCAACCAGTACCCGCCCGGGCCAGGGATCCCCGCACTGCGGCACGCGGTCGCCGAGCACCAGAAAGCGCACTACGGCCTCGACCCGGACCCCGACCGCGAGGTGCTCGTCACGACGGGCGCGACCGAGGCGCTCGCCGCCGCGGTCCTCGCGCTCGCCGGCCCCGGCGACGAGGTCCTGACGCTCGAGCCCTTCTACGACGCGTACGCCGCCGTCATCGCCCTGTCCGGCGCGACGCACACGACCGCACCCCTGCGCGCGACGCCCGACGGGTTCCGCGTCGACCTGGACGCGCTCGCCACCGCCTTCACCGACCGCACGCGGCTCGTCCTGCTCAACACCCCGCACAACCCGACCGGCACCGTGCTCACGCCCGACGAGCTCGCGGCCGTCGCCCGCCTGGCGACCGCGCACGACGCGCTCGTCGTGACCGACGAGGTGTACGAGCACCTCGTCCTCGACCCGGGTGTGCGGCACGTGCCGATCGCGACGCTGCCCGGCATGGCCGAGCGCACGCTGACGATCTCCTCCGCGGGCAAGACGTTCTCGTTCACCGGGTGGAAGGTGGGGTGGGTCACGGGCCCCGAGCACCTCGTCACGGCGGTGCGGACCGTCAAGCAGTTCCTCACCTACGTGTCCGGCGCGCCGTTCCAGCCCGCCGTCGCGTTCGCGCTGCGCGACCCCGACGTCGCCGCGTGGGTGCGGGACCTCGCGGCGTCGCTCGCGTCGCGACGCGACCGGCTGTGCGCCGGGCTCGAGGCCGCGGGGTTCGGCGTCGTCCGCCCGCAGGGGACCTACTTCGTGCTCGCCGACTCCGCGCCGCTGGGCTTCGACGACGGCGCCGCGCTGTGCCGCGCCCTGCCCGGGCTCGCGGGCGTCGTCGGCGTGCCGGTCACCGCGTTCACGCACGACGGGTCGGACGTCGACCGGGCGCTGCGCTCGTGGGTGCGGTTCACGTTCGTCAAGCGCGACGAGGTCCTCGACGAAGCCGTCGCACGCCTGTCGCGGCTGCGCACGCCCTGACACCTCTGCGGAGGGCGGGGCGTCACCGCGGACGGTGCGGCGGCCGGGCGGTCAGCCCGTCCAGGCGCCGCCGCGGCGGTAGGCGGGAGTCGCGAGCGCGAGCACGAGCAGCGCGGCGACCGATGCACCGACCATGACGACCGCCATCGCGACCGCGTCACCGCCGAGCAGGCCCGACAGCGGGCTGACGACGCCGGAGACGCCGGCCTGGGCCGCGCCGATGAACGCCGCCGCCGTCCCCGCGATCTCGCCGTGGCGGCTGAGCGCGAGCGCCGAGGCGTTGGGCGGCACGAAGTTCACCAGCGCGAGCACGAGCCACTGCACCACGAGCAGTCCCCACAGCCCACCCAGGCCGGTGACGGCGAGCACGAGCAGCACCACCGTGAGCGAGAGCGACAGCGGCAGGACGACGCGCACGATGCGGATCGGCGCGAGCCGCCGCACGAGCGCGGCGTTGACCTGTGCACCGGCGACGAGGCCGATGCCGTTGATCGCGAACAGCAGCGAGAACTGGTGCTCGGACAGCCCGAAGCCCTCACGCAGCACGAACGGGGAGGCGACGACGTAGCTCATGAGCACCGCGACGCCGAGTCCCGGCATGACGGCGAGCGCGACGAAGTGCCGGTCGCGCAGGAGCCCGCGGTACCCCGCCAGGGCCGTGCGCAGGCCGCCGTGGCGGCGGCGGTCGGGCGGCAGCGTCTCGGGCAGGCGGCGCCAGACGATCAGCCACAGCACCACGCCGAACACCGCGAGCGCGACGAAGACCGCGCGCCAGCCCGCCTGACCGGCGATGACACCACCGATGGACGGCGCGAACAGCGGTGCGACCCCGATGACGAGCATGAGCCGCGAGATGAGCCGGGAGGCGTCCGAGCCGACGAACCGGTCGCGGATGACAGCCATCGCGACGACGGTCGCGGACGCGTTGAAGAAGCCCTGCATCGAGCGCAGCGCGATGAGCGGGATGATCGCCGGGGCGACCGCGCACAGCAGCGACGTCACGACGTGCAGCGCGACGCCGACCATCACGGGCTTGCGGCGACCGAACCGGTCGGACAGCGGGCCGATGACGAGCTGGCCGACGGCGCCGCCGATCAGCATCGCCGTCATGGTGAGCTGCGCCGCGGTCGCGGACGTGTTCAGGTCGCGCGCGACGTCGGGCAGCGACGGCAGGTAGATGTCGGTCGAGATCGCCGGCAGCGCGCACATGAGGCCGAGCAGCAGCACGTACTTCGCGTTCGGCCGGTAGGCGGGCGCGTCGTCGGTGGCTGCGGGCGACGGGGCGGTGTCGGACGGCTTCGTGGGCGCGACGGCGTCGGCGGGCGTCGTCTGCGGGGTCGCGCGCGACCCGAGGGTCGGTGTGAGCGTGCCCGACCCGGCGGTCGGGGCAGTGGCGTCCGCGGGGGCGGACGCGGTGGGGGCGGTGACGTGTGCGGCGGTCCGGGGGGTGGGCGGCGCCGCAGGGGTGCTGGAGGCGGGGCGCGCGGTCATCGCCTTCCATGGTCGCACCCGATCCGCGCCGACGCGAATCGATTCGATATGGGTCCCGTCACGTCCGCGGCGCGAGTTCTCGCCCGTCTGGGTCGGCGGGTCCTCGCCCGGTTCTTGCCGTCTCCAGTGCCGGGTCGAGAGCGTCCGCGCGTGTCGGTGCGACCTGGCAGGCTGGCCCGCATGTGCGGTCGCTACGCCTCCTTCCGCGAGGACCAGGCCCTGGCCGACGAGTTCGCGATCGCGACCGTCGCCGACGACGTCCGGCTGCTCCCGCCGTCGTGGAACGTCGCCCCGACCGACGGCGTGCGCATGGTCGTCGAGCGCGCCGACAAGGAGACGGGCGAGATCACGCGCCAGCTCCGCGTCGCCCGCTGGGGCCTCGTGCCGTCGTGGGCCAAGGACCCGTCCGTCGGCGCCCGCATGATCAACGCGCGCGTCGAGTCCGTCGCCGAGAAGTCCGCGTTCTCGCGCCCCTTCGCCGCCCGCCGCGCCCTGCTCCCCGCCGACGGCTACTACGAGTGGAAGAAGCCCGAGCCGGGCGCACTGACCCGCACGAAGCAGCCGTTCTACCTGCACCCGGCCGACGACGACCTCGTCGCACTCGCCGGGCTGTACGAGTTCTGGAAGGACCCGACGAAGTCCGACGACGACCCCGACCGCTGGGTCGTCAGCGCGACCGTCATCACGCGCCCCGCCTCGGAGGAGCACGCCCACATCCACGACCGGCAGCCGCTCATGCTGCGCCGCGATGCGTGGGACGCCTGGCTCGACCCGTCGTCCGGCGCCGACGAGGCCCGCCGCCTGCTCGAAGCCCCGTCTCCCCGCCTGATCGCCACCCCGGTGTCGACGCTCGTCAGCTCGGTCCGCAACAACGGCCCCCAGCTCCTCGAACCGGTCGACCCGGATGAGACGCTGCTCTGACGTCGGCCCGACCGTCGCCCTCAGCCGTCAGACCGGGGCGGCGGTGAGGCGGTACGGGGTAACCGTGCCGATGCCCTGCAGGTCGAGGGCGGGGCGCTCGTCGAGGACGAAGCGCGGGTCGCCCCCGAGTACCTGGGCGGTCTCGGGGTCGGTGAGGACGGTGCTCGGCTCGGCGATGTCGGTGAGCCGAGCGGCGAGGTTCACGTCGGGGCCGAACACGTCGCCGAACCGGGACAGCACGCGCCCCCAGACGAACCCGACGCGCACGGGCGTGACGCCGCGCGCACCCTCGGCGAGCCCGCCGACGGCCTGCTCGCGGTCGACGTCGAGCGCTCCCCCGAGGGCCTCGGCGAGCCCGAGCGCGACGCGCGCACCGGTCGCGGGGGTGTCGGCGACGAAGAGCACGGCGTCGCCGATGGTCTTGACGACCCGGCCGCCCGCGCCGGTGACGACGTCGCGCGCGGCGGCCTCGAAGCGCTGCACGAACTGCGACAGGTCGGTCGACCCGAGCCCGGCGGTGCGGCGCGTGAAGGACACCATGTCGGCGAACCCGACGGCCCGGGCGAGGGGCAGCGCGGACGCGTCGACGCCCGGGGAGCGCTGCGCACCGAACTCGGCGGCGTACCGGCCGGCGATCGCGGCGAGCTGCCGGCGGTAGGCGTGCACGAGCTGCGCCTCGAGCAGGGGCGCGAGGTCGGCGAGCCGGTCGAGGGTCAGCAGGCGCGCGGTGGTGTCGTCGAGCTCGTACCGCGTCTCCATGTCCTCGACGAGCGCCTCGACCTGCCACAGCGCGAGGCGGTCGGCGGTGTGGCCGAGCGCGCGCGTGACGGTGAGGACGGTGCGGATGTCGAGCCCGTGCTCGCGGACCAGGGCGACGGCCCGGTCGACGGCCTCGGCGTCGCGCTCGGTGTAGACGGTGTCGTCGGGGTCGGCGTGCGGCAGGCCGACGGTCGTCCAGAAGCCGCGGACGATGTCGACGTCGATGTGGGCGCGTCGGGCCAGGTCGTGGGCGCTGTAGCGGCGGGCGCCGCCCAGGAGCTGGGCCTCGAGCTCGCCGACCGTCGACTCGGCGACCGCGGTCTCGTCGACGGGTCGCCCGGCAGCGGTGGCGGGCGGGGAACCGTCGTCGGGCACGTGCCGAGCCTAGTTCACGCCCCGGACCGCACGTGACGGACGTCACCCGCGAGGACGTGGTGCGCGGCCCCGGCGGCGTCGACCACCACGAGTCCCCCGTCGTCGTCGAGCCGCTCGGCGATCCCCGCGAGCTCGGAGCCGCCGGGCAGCTCGACGCGCACGGGCGTGCCGAGCGTCGCGCACACCGCGGCGACCTCGTCGGCGAGCCCCGAGGCGACGGCGTCACCCCCGGCGTCGCGCCAGCGCGTGGCGACGTCGTCGAGCGCGGTGACGAGCGCGACGAGCAGCGCCTCGCGTGTGACGTGCTGCGCGCCCGCGAGCGCGAGGGACGTCGCGTGCTCGACGGGGAGCTCGTCGGCGCGCTGCGCGACGTTGACGCCGATGCCGATGACGACGGCGGGCGTGACGCCCGTGGGCGTGGGGACGACCTCGGTGAGGATGCCGCCGACCTTGCGTACGGCACCCCAGCCCGCGACCTCGGTGCCCGCGGGGACGAGCACGTCGTTCGGCCACTTGAGGACGGCGGGCACGCCGGCGGTCGCACGCACGGCGGTGACGGCACCGAGCCCGGCGAGGAGCGGCAGCCACCCGAAGGTGCGCGCCGGCAGGGCCGGCCGGGCGACGAACGAGCAGGTGAGCGACGTCCCGGGAGCCGTCTCCCAGCCGCGACCGGCGCGGCCCCTGCCGGCGTCCTGCTGGTCGGCGACGAGCACGCTCGCGTGGGGCCAGGCGTCCGGGTCGGCCGTGACGGCGGCGACGAGGTCCGCGTTGGTCGAGCCCGTGCGCGCGACGACGTCGATCCGCGCGAGCGGGCCCGCCGGGAGCAGCAGGAGCGAGCGGAGCGCGTCCGCGTCGAGCGCGGGACGGTCGGGCGACGAGGACGACGTCATGCCGCCCATGATGACCCCGCGACGAGCGGCCCGTCAGGTGGTCCGTGACGGAGGGCGCACCCGAGCGGCCGCGCACAACGCCCGGGGCACCCGGTTGTGGGGTTCCGACGACCCGACGCCCCGAACACGGTCATCGCCCTGCAGGTGCCTGGTGGGGTTCCACAACTAGCCTCGGTCGGGTGACCCAGACGGACCAGACAGGCGTTCCCGCCCCCGGCACCGCCCCGCGCGGCACCGCGGCCCGCCTCGCCGACCTCGCCGAGCGGACCCGGGCGGCCGAGGTCGCCGAGCAGGGCGCGGCGGACAAGCAGCACGCGCGCGGCAAGAAGACGGCGCGCGAGCGCGTCGAGGCGCTGCTCGACCCGGGCTCGTTCACCGAGCTGGACGCGCTCGTGCGGCACCGCTCGACGAACTTCGGGCTCGACAAGAAGCGCATCCCGGGCGACGGCGTCGTCACCGGGTACGGGACGGTCGACGGCCGCCCCGTGTGCGTGTACTCGCAGGACTTCACGGTCTTCGGCGGCAGCCTCGGCGAGGTGCACGGCCAGAAGATCACCAAGGTCATGGACCTCGCGCTGCGCACGGGCGTGCCGCTCGTCGGCATCAGCGACGGCGGCGGCGCGCGCATCCAGGAGGGCGTCGCGGGCCTCACGCAGTTCGCGGAGATCTTTCGCCGCAACGTCGCGGCGTCGGGCGTGATCCCGCAGATCAGCCTGATCCTCGGCCCGTCGGCGGGCGGTGCGGTGTACTCCCCCGCGCTCACGGACTTCATCGTCATGGCCGACGGCACGTCGAACATGTTCATCACGGGCCCGGACGTGATCCGCGCGGTCACGGGCGAGGACGTCGGCTTCGAGGAGCTCGGCGGCGCGACGACGCACAGCACGCGCTCGGGCGTCGCGCACTACATGGCGTCCGACGAGGACGACGCGATCGACTACGTCCGCTCGCTGCTGTCGTACCTGCCGCAGAACAACCTCACCGACGCGCCCGCGTTCCCGCACGAGGCACCGCTCGACGTGACCGAGGAGGACGAGGAGCTCGACGCGATCGTCCCCGACTCGGACACGCAGCCGTACGACATGCGCACGGTCGTCGAGCACGTGCTGGACGACGGGGTGCTGCTCGAGATCCAGCCGCTGTACGCGCAGAACGTGCTCATCGGCTTCGGGCACGTCGAGGGTCAGCCCGTCGGCATCGTCGCGAACCAGCCGATGGCGATGGCGGGCACGCTCGACATCAACGCCGCCGAGAAGGCCGCGCGGTTCGTGCGCACGTGCGACGCGTTCAACATCCCGGTGCTGACGTTCGTCGACGTGCCGGGCTTCCTGCCGGGCACGGACCAGGAGTGGAACGGCATCATCCGGCGCGGCGCGAAGCTCATCTACGCGTACGCGGAGGCGACGGTCCCCCTGGTCACGGTCATCACCCGCAAGGCGTACGGTGGCGCGTACATCGTCATGGGGTCCAAGCAGCTGGGCGCCGACGTCAACCTCGCCTGGCCGACCGCGCAGATCGCGGTCATGGGGGCCGGCGGCGCCGTGAACATCCTCCAGCGCGGTGCGCTGAAGGGCGTCGCGGAGGCCGGCGGGGACGTCGAGGCCGAGCGCCGACGCCTCACGGCGGAGTACGAGGAGGCGATCGTCAACCCGTGGGACGCGGCGGACCGCGGCTACGTGGACGCCGTCATCGCCCCCTCGCAGACCCGGTCGGAGATCACCCGGGCGCTGCGCCTGCTGCGCACCAAGCGCGCGAGCCTGCCGCCCAAGAAGCACGGGAACATCCCCCTGTGAGCACGGAGGACGCGTGAGCGAGCACGACCACGACGAGCACACCCACGGCCTCGAGCCGCTGACGGGCGTCGACGCCCTGGAGCTGCACGCGGCCGTCGACCGGCTGACGACGGCGCTGCACGCGTACGTCGAGACGGCCGTGGGGGTGCGCGCGGAGTTCGGTGCGCACGAGGCCGACGAGGACCCGCGGGTGCTGTCGCTCGAGTCGGAGATCGGCGGGCTCAACGCGCAGCTGTACGACCTGCTGCACAGCCGGCTCGGCCTGCACGCCGACCTGACGGGCATGTCGTGGTCGGACGACGACCACGGCGACGCGGACGCGGCGCCCGAGCGCACCGACGTCGACACGTTCCACCTCGGGTTCGTCGTCGGGCAGCCGCCCGCGACCTCCGACCTGTCGCTCGACTCGGTGCTCGACCTGGTCGACGCGGGCGGTGCGGACGTCGCGCAGCGGCTCGTCGACGCCGGCTTCGAGGTCACCGAGTGGGGTGCCTCGCGCGGTGCCCCGGTGGCGTTCGACGAGGACGAGGACGGGGAGGTCGACGGGTGAGCGAGCAGACCGGCGCGCACGTGCACGTCGTGCGCGGCGCACCCGACGAGGTCGAGCTCGCGGCGCTGGTCGCGGGCCTCGTGGCGGCGTCGTCGCAGGACGCGCACGGCGCCGACGAGCAGGTCGCGGCGACCTCCGCGTGGTCCGACCGCCGACGCGTCCTGCGCGGCGCGTCGGCCCCCCAGCCGGGCCCCGACGCGTGGCGCTGGAGCCTGCGCGGCTGACGTCGCCCGCGGCATCCGGAGCCTGCGCGGCTGACGCCGGCGGCGGCGTACCCGCGAGTAGGGTCGTCCGGGTGACGACGACGCCCACCCCCAGCGGAGCCCGCCAGCCCACCCCGATCGACGCGGTCGCCGAGGCCCACATCACGGCCGCCGCCGCCCTGCACCCGCTCGCCGCGACGGCGATCGGCCTGCCGGGCCACGAGCACGAGATGACCGACTTCTCGCCCGCGGGCCACGACGCCCGCGCGGACCAGACCCGTGCCACGCTCACGGCCCTCGACGGCCTCGCACCGGTCGACGCGGTCGACGAGCTGACCCTCGCGGCGATGCGCGAGCGCCTGGGCCTCGAGCTCGAGCTGCACGCGGCCGGCGAGCCGCTACGCGACCTCAACAACATCGCGTCGCCGGTCCAGGAGCTGCGCGACGTCTTCGACATCATGGCGACCGGCTCGATCGAGGACTGGGAGAACGTCGCCGCGCGCCTCAACGCGCTGCCCGGCGCGGTCGACGGCTACGTCGAGTCGCTGCGCCTGGCCGCGTCGCGCGGGGACGTCGCGGCGGTCCGGCAGGTCGAGGAGGCCGCCCGCCAGGCGTCCGAGCTCGCGGACCCGGCGTCGTCGTTCTTCACGACGTTCGTCACGGGCGCCGACGTCGACGCGGCGCTCGACGAGTCCGCGGCGTGCGCGCTCGTGCGCGGCGAGCTCGACCGCGGCGCGGCCGCGGCCCGGCAGGCGTACGGCACGCTCGCGACGTTCCTGCGCGACGAGCTCGCGCCGCAGGCGCCGCAGCAGGACGCGGTCGGCCGCGACCGGTACGCGTTGTTCTCGCGCGCGTTCCTCGGCGCGACCGTCGACCTCGAGGAGACGTACCGGTGGGGGCTCGAGGAGCTCGCGCGCGTCGTCGCCGAGCAGGAGGCCGTCGCCGCGCAGGTCGCCGGCCCGGGCGCGACGATCGAGCAGGCCGTCGCCGCCCTGGACGCCGACCCGTCGCGCACGCTGCACGGCACGGACGCCCTGCGCGCGTGGATGCAGGAGACGTCCGACGCGGCGATCGACGCGCTCGACGGCGTGCACTTCGCCATCCCCGACGCGCTCAGGACGCTCGAGTGCCGCATCGCGCCCACCCAGACCGGCGGCATCTACTACACGGGCCCGAGCGACGACTTCACGCGCCCCGGCCGCATGTGGTGGTCCGTCCCCGCCGACGTCACGACGTTCAACACGTGGCGCGAGAAGACGACCGTCTACCACGAGGGCGTCCCCGGCCATCACCTGCAGATCGGCCAGGCCGTGCACGCGCGCGACACCCTCAACCAGTGGCGCCGGCTCGCGTGCTGGACCTCGGGCTTCGGCGAGGGCTGGGCGCTGTACGCCGAGCGGCTCATGGCCGACCTGGGCTTCCTCGACGACCCGGGCGACCGGCTCGGCATGCTCGACAGCCAGCGCCTGCGCGCCGCGCGCGTCGTCTTCGACATCGGCGTGCACCTCGGCCTGGAGGCGCCCGCGGAGTGGGGCGGCGGCACGTGGGACGCCGACAAGGGCTGGACGTTCCTGCGGGCCAACGTCAACATGCCCGAGTCGTTCGTGCGGTTCGAGTGGACCCGCTACCTCGGCTGGCCCGGGCAGGCGCCGTCGTACAAGATCGGCCAGCGCCTCTGGGAGCAGACGCGTGACGCGGCGGCCGGTGCGGCGCGCACGCGCGGCGACGCGTTCGACCTGCGCGCGTTCCACGCGACGGCCCTCGAGCAGGGCGCGCTGCCGCTCGACGTGCTCAAGCAGGTCTTCGCGACGTCCTGACGGCGTCCGCGCACGACGCGAGGGGCGGC
>NZ_BHYL01000260.1 GCF_003851725.1 Cellulomonas algicola
GACGCGGACATCGCACCGCTGCTCGCGCGCCGCGGCCTGCTCGCGGCCGGCGCCGCCTGACGGCCTCGGCGCGGACCCGGCGGCACCGTCCGCGCGTCGCCGGGTCCGCGTCGGCCTGAGCGTCGGTCGGGCGCGGGTCTCACCAGGCGCGACCCGGCGCGTACGTCCCGAACGACCACTCGCGGCCCCCGACGTCGAGCACGCGCGCCCGTCGGGAGCCCCACGGGGTGTCCTCGGGCGCGATCACGGACGTGCCGCCCGCGGCGACGGCCCGGCGGTGCAGGTCGTCGACGTCCGGCGTGCACAGGTGGACCCCCGACCCGGTCGAGACGCCGACGAGCGGCGGGACGGTGTACGCGGCGTCGTCGCTCGCGACCATGACGACCGCATCGCCGAGGCGCGCCTCGGCGTGCTGCACGCCCCCGTGCTCGTCGTCCTGCCGCGCGGTCACCGCGAAGCCGAGCGCGACGAGCCAGTCGATCGCCGCCGGGGCGTCGGCGTAGCTCAGGTACGCGTGCAGCGACGCGGACGTGTCGTCGGTCACGCGTCCACCGTCGCACCGCGCGCGTGCGGCGCCACGGGGCGGTGTCCGGTCCGTGGGCAGGTCGGCCCGGCAGGGTCGGTGTCCGACCCGGCCGGGTACGGTGGCCGCATGCCCGACACGACCTCCGACCACGCCCGCACGCCCGCGTCCGTCCCGGACGCCCAGGACGAGGTCGTCGGGATCTGCCGCGACCTCATCCGGTTCGACACGTCGAACTACGGCGACGGGAGCGGACCGGGGGAGCGCGCCGCGGCCGAGCACGTCGTCGACCTGCTGGCCGAGGTCGGGCTGGAGCCCGAGCTGTTCGAGAGCGCGCCGGGCCGCGCGAACGTCGTCGTCCGGCTCGAGGGCGAGGACTCCTCCCGCCCCGCGCTGGTGCTGCACGGCCACCTCGACGTCGTGCCGGCGCGGGCCGCCGACTGGACCGTCGACCCGTTCGAGGCCGTCGAGGTCGACGGTCTCGTCTGGGGACGCGGCGCGGTCGACATGAAGGACATGGACGCGATGATCCTCGCGACCGTCCGGCAGATGGTCCGCGAGGGCCGCCGCCCGGCGCGGGACGTCGTGGTCGCGATGTTCGCCGACGAGGAGGCCGGCGGTACCTACGGCGCGCGCTGGGCCGTCGACCACCGGCCGGAGCTCTTCGCGGGCGCGACCGAGGCGATCAGCGAGGTCGGCGGGTTCTCCGTCGACGTCGACGGCCGCCGCGCGTACCTGCTGCAGACGGCCGAGAAGGGTCTGTCGTGGCTGCGGCTCGTCGCCGACGGGCGCGCGGGGCACGGCAGCCAGGTCAACGCCGACAACGCGGTCACGCACCTCGCCGAGGCGGTCGCCCGCATCGGTCGCCACCCGTGGCCGCTGCAGCCGACGCCGACCGTCCGCGCGCTGCTCGAAGGCGTCGCCGACCTCACCGGCCTGCCGTTCGACCCGGAGGACCCCGAGGGCGTCGACCGTCTCGTGGCCGCCCTGGGCCCCGCGTCGCGGTTCGTCGGCGCGACGCTGCGCCACACGACCAACCCGACGCAGCTCGAGGCCGGCTACAAGGCGAACGTCATCCCGGGCCGTGCCGAGGCGACGATCGACGGCCGCTTCCTGCCGGGCTTCGAGGACGAGTTCGTCGCGACCGTCACCGAGCTCGCGGGCGAGCACGTGCAGATCGAGCGGATCCACCACGACACCGCGCTCGAGGTCCCGTTCTCGGGCGACCTCGTCGACGCGATGGTCGACGCGCTGCTCGCGGAGGACCCGGGCGCGACCGTCCTGCCGTACACGCTGTCGGGCGGCACCGACAACAAGTCGCTGTCCCGGCTCGGCATCACGGGGTACGGGTTCGCGCCGCTGCGGCTGCCTGCCGACCTCGACTTCTCGGGCATGTTCCACGGCGTCGACGAGCGGGTCCCGGTGGACGCGCTGCGGTTCGGCACGCGCGTGCTCGACCGCCTGCTGCGCACCTGCTGACCGTCCCCGCCGCCTGCCTGCTGACCGGCCCGGCTGACGGCGCCGTCTCGTGCGACGGGCGGTCCCGGGGGGCGGCTCAGTCCTCGTAGCCCGTGAGGGTGCTGCGGACGCGGATGATCTTGCGGCGCAGCCACACGCGCCGCTCGCCGCCCGCGTAGAGGACCGTGCGGGCGAGCTCCCAGCGGCCGTACTCGGCCTGCTCGGTGAGCAGGCGACGTGCGTCGTTCCGGCTGGTCGTGCGCGGAAGGGTGAGGACCCGGTACTCGTACTGGCCGCCCTGGGCGACCCATGCGTCACGCTTCGTCCCGGTGCGCCCGACTGCCATCCGCCACCCCGTCTCGCCCGCTGGTGGGTCGCGCCCCGCGACCTCGTGCCGAAAGACCCTACGCGGTGCCATTGTGCCCCGCGCGGCGCTACGGTCGTCGCATGACCGTCGACCCGCGTGCCGCGCTGGACCGCCTGATCGCAGCCCTCGAGGCCCACTACAACGCCGTCGTCGCCCGCAAGGGCGAGGACGACCCGGCGGTCGACGACGCGTACGACGTCCTGGCGGACGCCTTCGAGGTCTACGACGACGCGCTCGGCACGGTCCACGGCGAGGCCACCCCGTTCTACCTCGCCGAGGAGGAGGACGAGGACGAGGACGACGAGGACGACGAGTGGTCGGGCGACGAGGACGACGACTACGACGCGGACGACCTCGCGGACGAGCCGACGGGCCTCGGCACCCGCTGACGCGCGGCACCCCGCGGGCACCGCGGGCACGGGCGGCACGTCCCACCACCCGGGAGAGGTCCCGGGCTCGGCGCCCGGTCAGAAGCGCTCGGGGTAGCCGACCTCGGGCGCGCTCACCTCGTCGAGCGCCCGGCGCAGCTCCTCGGGCAGCTCGAGGTCCAGCGCACCGAGCGACGCGCGCAGCTGCGCGGCCGTGCGTGCCCCGACGACGGCCGAGCTGACGCCCGGACGACCCGTGAGCCACGCGAGCGCGACCTCGAGCGGGAGCCGCTCCAGCCCCGACGCCGCGGTCGCGACGGCCTCGACCACCGCGGCCGACTCGCGCGACAGGTACGGCTCGACGAACCCCGCGAGGTGCGGTGACGCGGCGCGCGAGTCCGCGGGGATCGTGCGCCGGTACTTGCCGGTGAGCACGCCGCGCCCGAGCGGTGACCACGCGATCACCCCGAGCCCGAGCGCCGCGGCGGCGGGCACGACCTCGCGCTCGACGCCGCGCTGGAGCAGCGAGTACTCGACCTCGACCGCGGCCAGGCCGGGGTCGCGCTCGAGCAGCGACGCCAGGCGTGCGACCTGCCACCCCGCGTGGTTCGCGAGCCCGACGTAGCGGGCCCGCCCGCTGCTCACCGCGAGGCGCAGCGCGGTCGCGGTCTCGTCGAGGGGCGTGCGCGGGTCCGGCGTCTGCACGAGCCACAGGTCGACGTGGTCGGTGCGCAGGCGCCGCAGCGACGCGTCGAGCGAGTCGAGCAGCCCGCCGCGGGACGCGTCGACGACACCGCCCGCCGACGTGCGGCGCACGCCCGCCTTGGTGCACAGCACGACGTCCTCACGCGGGACGACGTCGCCCAGCAGGGTTCCGATGAGCTCCTCGGCGCCGCCGTCCGCGTAGGACGCGGACGTGTCCACGAGCGTCCCGCCCGCGTCGACGAAGTCGCGCAGCTGCTCCGACGCCTCGTGCTCGTCCGTGTCGCGGCTCCACGTCATCGTGCCGAGACCGAGCCGGGAGACCCGCAGGCCGGTGCGGCCGAGGTGGAGCTGTTCCATGGTGCGTCACCCTAACGTCGGGCACGTGCCCGGCGGGGGAGGCTCCGCGGCTATCGTTGCGCCTCGTGGCTGACGCGATGGGTGCAGGTGAGGCGATCTTCCTCGGGCTGGTCCAGGGTCTGACGGAGTTCCTGCCGGTGTCGTCGAGCGCGCACCTGCGGATCGTCGGGGACCTGCTCGGCAGCGGTGACCCGGGCGCCACGTTCACGGCCATCACGCAGCTCGGCACCGAGTCCGCGGTGCTGCTGTACTTCCGCCGCGACATCGCCCGGATCTGCTCCGCGTGGTGGCGGCACGTGCGCGGCGACCGCGGCACCGACCTGCGCGCCCGGATGGGCATGCCGGTGGGGGAGAAGGCCGACCACGACGCGCTGATGGCGTGGTTCATCGCGCTCGGGTCCGTCCCCATCGTGATCCTCGGGCTGCTCTTCCAGGACCCGATCGAGCACGCCTTCCGGAACCTCTGGCTCATCGTCCTCACGCTCGCCGGGTTCGCCCTCGTGCTCGGCTGGGCGGACCGGCGCGGTGCGCACCGGCGCACCCTCGACGAGCTCACGCCGCGCGACGCCGTGAAGTTCGGCCTCTGGCAGGCGCTCGCGCTCGTCCCCGGCGTCTCGCGCTCGGGCGGCACGATCACCGGTGGCCTGCTCATGGGCTACACGCGCGAGGCCGCCGCCCGGTACTCGTTCCTGCTGGCCATCCCCGCGGTCTTCGGCTCCGGGCTGTACCAGCTCGCGAAGGCGGTCGGCGGGGACGCGTCGCCGGGGACCGCGGGCGCCGGCGCGACGCTGCTCGCGACGCTCGTCGCGTTCGTCGTCGGGTACCTCGTCATCATCGTGTTCCTCAAGATCGTCTCGACCTTCAGCTACACGCCGTTCGTGGTCTACCGGCTCGGGCTCGCCGCGCTCGTCGCGCTGCTGCTGCTCACCGGCGTGCTCGACCCGATGCCCGCCGTCACGCCCTGACCGGTCCGCACAGGCCGCGCCGCCGGACGCGTCGACCGAGCCCGCTCAGAGCCACCCGGAGCGCCGGAACAACCGGTGCAACCACCAGCAGACCGCACCCATGCCGAGCAGCGCCACGGGGTAGCCGTACGTCCACGACAGCTCGGGCATGTGGTGGAAGTTCATGCCGTAGATGCCCGCGACCAGCGTCGGCACCGCGGCGATCGCCGCCCACGCCGAGATCTTGCGCATGTCCTCGTTCTGCTGCACCGACACGCGCGACAGGTGTGCCGAGAGCATGTCGCCCAGCAGCCGGTCGTGACCGTCGAGGTGGTCGTCCACGCGGTCGGCGGTCGACTGCACGCGCCGCAGCCAGTGCTGGGTCCGGCTCCCGTCCGGGCTGTCCGCGGCGTCCGCGACGAGCTCCGGGAGCACCGACGCGACGGGACCGAGCGCGCGCCGCGCCTCCGCGATCTCCCGCTTGAGGTCGTAGATCCGCTGGACCGGGTCCCCGGACGGGACGGCCGCGAACACCTCCGACTCCGTCGCGACGACCGCGTCGCCGAGCTCGACCTCGACGTCACCCGCGGTCGCCACCAGCGCCAGCAGCGCGGCGGCGAGCACCTGCAGCACGCCCTCGTCGGGCACGCGCGGCCCGTTCACCAGCCGCGCGGCGGTGCGACCCATGACGTCCGCCCGCCCGCTCTCCGCCGTGAGGACCACCGACGCACCCACCACGAGGACGAGCGCACCCGTGCTGACCTGCCGCGTCGCCTCGTCGTACGACAGCGTCGGGGCCGTGACGACGAGCGTGCCGTCCGTCGTCCGGTCGACGTGGGCGCGCACCGGGTGGTCCGCGGACGCCGCGCGACGGTCCGGCACCTTGAGCCGCAGGACCGCGCAGGCGTCGGCGCCCAGGCCGTGCCGCTCCGCCTCCCGCGGCAGGTCCGCGAGGTCGTGCACGACCACCCACGTCGAGCCGTCGTCGAGCGTGCGCACGTCGGGCACCGGGTCCGTGCCGGGGGTCGCGCCGGCGAGGTCGTCCACGGCTGCATTGTGGTCCTCCGCCCGGTGCGGTGCGCCCCGACGGTTAGGCTGCCGCCCGTGCTCACCTGGCCGGCCCCGCAGATCCCACGGCTCCCCGGACGGGGCGGGCCCGTCGTCGTGCGCGACTCGTCGACCGGCGAGCGCGTCGTCGCCGCACCCGGCCCGACCGCCACGCTCTACGTGTGCGGCATCACCCCGTACGACGCGACCCACCTCGGCCACGCCGCGACCTACGTCGCGTTCGACGTGCTCGGTCGTGCGTGGCGCGACGCGGGGCAGGACGTGCGCTACGCGTCGAACGTCACCGACGTCGACGACCCGCTGCTCGAGCGTGCGACCGCCACGGACGTGCACTGGCGTGAGCTCGCCGACGAGCAGATCGCGCTCTACGCCGAGGACATGACCGCGCTCGGCGTCGTGCCGCCCGACGCCTGGACCGGCGTCGTCGAGTCCATCCCCGCGGTCGTCGACGCGGTGACCCTCCTCGTCGAGCGCGGTGCGGCCTACACGGTCCCGACGCCCGACGCGGTCGACGGCGGTGCGGGCGACGTCTACGCCGACCTCTCCGCCGACGGCGCGTTCGGCACCGTCGCCGCGCTGGGTCTCGACGAGATGCTCGCGCTGTCCGCCGAGCGCGGCGGCGACCCGGAGCGCGCGGGCAAGCGCGACCCCCTCGACCCGCTGCTGTGGCGCCGCGAGCGGCCCGGCGAGCCCGCGTGGGACGGCGGCACGCTCGGCCGCGGGCGGCCCGGCTGGCACATCGAGTGCGCCGTCATCGCGCGCGACTCGCTCGGCCTGCCGTTCGACGTCGAGGGCGGCGGCTCCGACCTGCGCTTCCCGCACCACGAGATGAGCACCTCGCACGCCCGGCTCCTCGACGCCGGCCACGGCGCACGCGTGCACGTGCACACCGGCATGGTCGGGCTCGACGGCGAGAAGATGAGCAAGTCCCGCGGCAACCTCGTGCTGGTCTCCGCGCTGCGCGCCGCGGGCGTCGACCCGATGGCCGTGCGCCTCGCGATCCTCGCGCACCGGTACTCCGACGACTGGGACTGGACCGACGCGGGCCTCGTCGAGGCGCAGGAGCGTCTCGCGCGCTGGCGGCGCGCCCTGTCCGGCAACGGCGGCCCCGACGCGGCGTCCACCATCGCGGGCCTGCGCGCCGCGGTCGCCGACGACCTCGACACCCCGCAGGCGCTCGCGGTCGTCGACGCGTGGGTCAAGACCGCCCTGCACGGCGACCACGAGCCCGTCGAGGGTGCGCCCGGGCTCGTCGCCCGCGCGGTCGACGCGCTGCTGGGCGTCCGGCTCTGACTCGCACGTCCCGGCGTCCCGTCGTGCGGGCGGTCCCGCGGCTCAGCCCGCGCTGACGGTGTCGCGACGCGGCCCGGTCCGGCCCGTCAGCCGCCCGTGCCCTTGTCGCGCCGACGCAGGTAGCGCTCGAACTCGCGCGCGATCGCCTCGCCGCTCGCCTCGGGCAGGTCGGCCGTGTCCTTGGCCTCCTCGAGCTGCCGGACGTACTCGCCGATCTCGTTGTCCTCGCCCGCGAGCTCGTCGACGCCGTCCTGCCACGCCGCCGCGTCGTCGGGCAGCTCGCCCAGCGGCACGGGCTCGCCGACGAGCTGCTCGATGCGGTGCAGGATCGCGAGCGTCGCCTTGGGCGACGGCGGGTGCGCGACGTAGTGGGGGACGGCCGCCCACAGCGACAGCGCCTGCATGCCGCGGGCCGCGGCCTCGTGCTGGAGCACGCCGACGATGCCCGTCGGGCCCTCGTAGGTGTTCGGCTCGAGGCCCACGGCGTCCCGCAGGTCCGCGTCCTCGCTGGTCGCGTTCACGGGGATGGGTCGCGTGTGTGGCACGTCCGCGAGCAGCGCCCCGACGGTCACGACCGTCCTCACACCGAGACCCGCCGCGATGTCGAGCAGCTCGGCGCAGTAGCGCCGCCAGCGCATCGACGGCTCGATGCCGTGCACCAGCACGACGCGACGGCCGCTGCGCGGGGTCTCGACGACGGCGACCGACGTCGTCGGCCAGGTGATCTCGCGCCGCCCGTGCGGGCCGACGCCCACGACGGGACGGTTGACCTGGAAGTCGTGGTACTCCTCGGGGTCGAGCTCGTCGACCTGCTCCGCGCCCCACGCCTCGTGCAGGTGCTGCAGCGCGTGGGTGGCCGCCGAGCCCGCGTCGTTCCAGCCCTCGAACGCGGCGAGCATGACGGGCTCGTCGTCCGGGAGGTCCGCGGGTGCGTGCTCACTCATCTGCTCAGCCTAGGACGCGTGATCCCCACCACCCCGACGGGACGCGCGGCGGAACGTGCCGCGGGCGGTCCGTAGCATGGAGGACGTGCCCCTCACCTCCGGACCCTCCCGCACCCTGCCCGCCGCCGTCCTGTGGGACATGGACGGCACGCTCATCGACACCGAGCCCTACTGGATCGGTGCCGAGACCGAGCTCGTCGAGGCGCACGGCGGTGTGTGGACGCACGAGGACGGCGCCGCGATGGTCGGCAACCCGATGTCGGCTGCCGTCGTCGCGCTGCAGGCACGCGGTGTCGACCTGACCGCGGACGAGATCGCGGACTTCCTGAACGGCCGCGTCCGCGCGGGTGTCGCGGCGGAGGTGCCGTGGCAGCCGGGTGCGCTCGAGATCCTGCGGGCGCTGCACGGCGCCGGGGTTCCGATGGCGCTCGTCACGTCGTCGTTCCGCGTGCTCGCGGAGCCGTTCGCGGAGACGGTGGGGTTGTTCGACGTGGTCGTCTCGGCCGACGACGTCTCGCGGCCCAAGCCCGACCCCGAGCCGTACCTGCTCGCCGCGCGCCTGCTCGGCGTCCCGGTCGCGCGGTGCGTCGCGGTCGAGGACTCGCACTCGGGCGTCGCGTCGGCCGTCGCGTCGGGCGCCCGCGTCATCGGCGTCGAGGTCATGCAGGAGCTCGCCGACCGGCCGGGGCTGAGCCGGGTCGGCTCGCTCGCGGACCTCACGCTCGACGACCTCGCGCGCATCGCGGACGGCGACGTGCTCGACCTGCGCCCCGCCGGCTGACTCCTGCGCGGGACCGCCCGGAGCGGCGGCCGGGGCGCGACGTCCGGGGTGCGGCTGTCGGTGACCCGGCCCCTCGCGGTCAGGCCACGGGCGCGGGTGCGGGGGGAGCGACGCCGATCGACCGCTCGACCGCGCCCTCCGGGACGGGCGGGACGGTGCCGCCGAACGCCGGGCAGTGCGCCTTGAACGAGCACCAGTCGCACAGCCGTGAGGTGCGCGGACGCCAGTCGCCGCTGCGGGCCGCGTCCTCGATGCCGCCCCAGATCGACCGCACGCGCGCCTCGAGCGTGTGCATCTCGGGCTCGGTCGGCTCGTGCTTGAGGACCGTGCCGTCGCCCAGGTACTCGAGCTGCAGCAGCTTCGGCAGCACGCCGCGCGAGCGCCAGATGACGTACGCGTAGAACCGCATCTGGAACAGCGCGCCGCCCTCGAACCCTGGCCGCGGCGACTTCCCCGTCTTGTAGTCGACGACGCGCACCCACCCGTTCGGCGCGACGTCGACGCGGTCGACGATCCCGCGCAGCTGCGGGCCGTCCTCGAGCTCGACGCTCACCATGAGCTCGCGCTCCCGGGGCTGCAGGCGCGTGGGGTCCTCGAGCGAGAAGTAGGTCGTGAGCAGGCCGTCGACCGAGGCGAGCCATGCGTCGAGCGCCGCGTCGTCCGCGAACAGCGTCGCGACGTCGGGCGCGTCCTCGCGCAGCTGCGCCCACCGTGCGGGGACGAGGCCGCGCGCCGCGTCGATCGTGCGCTCCGCCGCGGGCAGGTCGAAGAGGTGCTCGAGGACCGCGTGCACGAGCGTCCCTCGCGCCGCGGCCGCGCTCGGCGGCTCGGGCAGCCGGTCGACGACCCGGAACCGGAACAGCAGCGGGCACTGCAGGAAGTCGTTCGCGCGCGACGGGGACAGACCCGGCCGCGACGGCGGCCGCACGCGCACCGCCTGCTCGACCGACTGCTCGACCAGCTCCTCGACGACCTCGTCCCGGTCGACCGCCACCACGTCCTGCGCACTCACGTCACCGAGCCTAGGCCGCGCCACCGACGCTCCCGACCCACCGCGCCGCGCGCCGCGCGCCCGCGGGACCGACGGCACGGGTGACGTGCAGGGGACGCCCAGGGGTCCCGCATAGGCTGGCCCGGTGAGCGACCCCCGACCTGCCGCGCCGCGCACCTCCGGCTGGGTGATCGGCCGCGTCGCCGGCGCACCGATCGTCCTCGCGCCCAGCTGGCTGATCGCCGCGGTCGTCCTCACGTTCCTGTTCGCGCCGACCGTGCGCTCGTGGTCGCCCGACCTCGGCGGGCGCGTGTACGTCGTCGCAGGCGTCTTCGTCGTGCTGCTCTTCGCGTCGGTGCTCGTGCACGAGCTCGCGCACGGCCTCGTCGCCCGCGCACGTGGCCAGCAGCCCCGGGAGTTCGTCCTCACGCTGTGGGGCGGGCACACGACGTTCGGCGTCGCCGCCCCGACGCCGGGCACCAACGCGCTCGTCGCGCTCGCGGGCCCGGTCGCGAACCTCGTCCTCGCGGGGGCGTTCCTCGGCGCGGCGAACGCCGTCGGCACGCGGCAGCTGCTCGGGCTGCTGCTGTTCGCCGGGGCGTTCTCCAACGGGTTCGTCGGGCTGTTCAACCTCCTGCCGGGCCTGCCGCTCGACGGCGGCGCGATCCTGCAGTCCGCGGTGTGGGCGGCGACGCGCAGCCGGCACACGGGGACCGTCGTCGCGGCGTGGTGCGGCCGGGTCGTCGCGGTCGGCGTCTTCGCGTGGGCGTTCGTCTTCCCGTTCGTGCAGGGCGGCCAGCCCGACCTCACCGACGCCGTCTGGGGTGCGCTCATCGGCGCGTTCCTCTGGACGGGCGCGTCGGGTGCGATGCGCGGTGCGCGCGCGCAGCACGCGGTCGAGCAGCTGTCGCTCGCCTCGGTGGGCCGTCCGGCGGCGGTCGTCGGGCACGCCGACTCGGTCGCGCGCGCGGCGGCGGCCGCCGCGGCCGCCGGTGCGAGCGAGGTGGTCGTCGTGTCGCCC
>NZ_BHYL01000261.1 GCF_003851725.1 Cellulomonas algicola
GCACCTGGGCGACCGGCCCGACGACGCCCCGCCGGCCCACGCCGACGCCGCGCAGCACGCGGTCGGCGTCGCGGGTGCCGGGCGCGTCGGCCGCCGCCGGCGTGGCCGGCACCGTCGGCGTGCTCACGAGCCCGTGCCGGAGGCCGCCGGGGCGTCCTCCGCGTCGAGGTCGGTCTCGAGCAGCGTGACGAGGTCGTCGAGCACGCGCTCGGCGCCGTCGTCCGTGCTGAGCGTGACCTCCTCGCCGTGCGGGACGCCGAGCGACATGACGAACAGGATGCTGCTCGCGTCGACGGGGTCGCCGCCCGGGCGGGCGATGGTCACCGGGACGCCGGTCGCGGCGACGGCGTTCGTGAAGATCATCGCGGGGCGGGCGTGCAGCCCGACGCGGGACGCGACGACGGCGGTGCGCTGAGCCATGGTGCTGGTCCTCCGGGGTTCGTGCCGGTGCGGGAGTGGTGCGGGGACGGCGTCAGGCCGTCTGGCCCACGAGGGCCGCCTGCTCGTCGGCGGCCTGCTCGGCCTCGACCAGCGGGTTGGGCTTGGCGCTCTTGAGCGCGACGACGATCGCGGTCATGACGACCACGCCGATCACGATCGCGAGGATGAAGCCGAGCGGGTTGCCGATGAGCGGCAGGACCCAGATGCCACCGTGCGGGGCGCGCAGCGTGCTGCCGAACGCCATGACGATCCCGCCCGTGACGGCCGAGCCCGCGACGGACGACACGATGACGCGCCACGGGTCGGCGGCGGCGAACGGGATCGCCCCCTCGGAGATGAACGACGCCCCGAGCAGCCACGCGGCCTTGCCGTTCTCCTGCTCGGCGTGCGTGAAGAGCTTCTTGCGGACGACGGTCGCCAGCGCCATCGCCAGCGGCGCCACCATGCCCGCCGCCATGACGGCGGCCATGACCTTGTACTGCGTGGCGTCCGCGGTGAGGCCCTCGGTCGCCAGCCCGGTCACGGCGAACGTGTACGCGACCTTGTTGATCGGGCCGCCGAGGTCGAAGCCCATCATCGCGCCGAGCAGCACCCCGAGGAGCACGAGGTTGGAGCCGGACAGGCCGTTGAGCCACGAGCTCAGGCCGTCCATGAGCGACGCGATCGGGCGCCCGATGATCACGAACATCACCAGGCCGACGACGAACGACGACAGGAGCGGGATCACCACGACGGGCATCACGCCGCGCACGCCCTTGGGGACCTTCCAGCGCGCGATCCACAGCGCCACGAAGCCCGCGAGGAAGCCGGTGACGAGGCCGCCGAGGAAGCCGGCGCCCACCAGCACGGACACCGACCCGCCGACGAAGCCGGGCACGAGGCCGGGCCGGTCGGCGATCGCGTACGCGATGAACCCGGACAGCACGGGGACGAGGAACCCGAACGCGACGCCGCCGGTCTGGAACAGCAGCACCGCCCAGTCCTGCAGCGACACCACGTTGAACGACGTCATGAGGTCGTCGAGCGGCACCTCGGTGACGCGCACGACGCCCTCGTCGCCCCACGCGAGCTGCGCGAGCATGAACGACAGGGCGATGAGGATCCCGCCCGCGGCGACGAACGGGATCATGTAGGACACGCCCGTCATGAGCCACTGCCGGACGCGCGTGCCGACCCCGGCGTTGCTGTCGACCTTGGTCGTCGGGCCTGTCGGCCCGGTGCCGGCCGCGTGACCGGTGGCCGCGGGGGCGGGGACGCCCGACTCGACGGCCGCGACGGCGGCGGCGATGACGCCCGGCGCGTCGTGCACGGCCTTCTTGACGCCGACGTCGACGAACGGCTTGCCGGCGAACCGGTCCTTGTCCTTGACCTCGAGGTCCGCGGCGTAGATCACGCCGTCCGCGTCGGCGATGACGCGCGGGTCGAGCGGCATCGAGCCCGCGGCACCCTGCGTCTCGACCGCGACCTCGTGGCCGGCGGCGCGGCCGGCCTGCTCGAGGGCCTCGGCGGCCATGTACGTGTGCGCGATCCCCGTGGGGCACGAGGTGACGGCGACGAGCTTCATGCCGGCACGACCTCTCGGGTGACGATCTCGGCGACGGTCGCGGCGTCCGGCGCGTCCTTGAGCGACGTCCGGAACGACTCGTGCACGAGCCGCCGGGCGAGCGCGGCGAGGATCTGCAGGTGCGCGCTGTCGCCGGAGTCGGGCGCGGCGATGAGGAAGACGAGCGTCGCGGGGCCGTCGGGCGCGCCGAAGTCGACGCCGCCGGGCACCTTGCCGACGGCGAGGCTCGGCACGGTGACGTGCGCCGAGCGGGCGTGCGGCAGGCCGATGCCTCCGGGCATGCCGGTCGCCATCTGCGCCTCGCGGGCGCGCACGTCGGCGTGGAACCCGTCGGCGTCGGTCACGCGCCCGGCGGCGGCGAGCAGGTCGATGAGCTGGCGGGTCGCGTCGTCGCGGTCCGTGGCGACGAGGTCGACGGCGACCAGGTCGGCGGTGATGAGGGGGGTGGTCACGTCACAGCTCCTTCAGCGCGGTTCGGGGGTCGGGGTTCTCGACGACCTGGACGGTGTCGACGTCGATCTGGTCAGGGGTGGGGACGGCGGTCCCGGGGAGCAGGACCGCGGCCCTGCCGAACGCGACGGCGCGGCGCAGGCGGGCCGCGGAGTCGCCGTCCCCGGCGATGAAGCCGGCGAGGGTCGTGTCGCCCGCGCCGACCGTGGACAGCGGCACGAGCGGCGGGCCACCGGCCCACCAGTGGTGCCGCGCGGTGACGAGCAGCGCGCCGTGCGCCCCGAGGCTCACGAGCACGGCGCGCGTGCCCGCCTCGATGACCTCGCGCGCGGCGTCGACGACGTCGCCGACGGTCACGAGCTCGTGGCCGACGAGCTCGGCGAGCTCGTCGTCGTTGGGCTTGACGAGCGTGAGCCCGCCGGACCGGACCGCCCGCGTGAGCGGGAGCCCGGACGTGTCGAGCGCGAAGGGCACGCCGTGCCGGGCGGCGAGGCCTGCGACCTGGACGAAGAAGCACTCCGAGGCTCCGCGCGGCAGGGAGCCCGCGCTGACCAGCGCGGCGGGCTGCGTCGTCAGCTGCTGCTCGACGGCCCGCAGCAGCGCGTCGCCCTCCTCGTCGGTGAGCCGCGGGCCGGGCGCGTTGACCTTGGTGGTCGCGCCGCCCGCCTCCACGAGCGTGAGGTTGGTGCGGGTGTCCTCGGCGATCGGGACCGGCAGCGCGGGCACGCCCTGCTCGCCCAGCAGCTCGACGAGGCGCGCACCGTCGGCGCCGCCGACGGGCAGGACGGCGAGCGTCGGGACACCGTGCGCCATGAGCACCCGGGAGACGTTGATGCCCTTGCCGCCGGGGTGCACCCACGCGCCGTCGGCGCGGTTGACCTCGCCGACCGCGAGCCGGTCGACCTGCAGCGCGCGGTCGAGGCTCGGGTTCGGGGTGAGTGTGAGGATCATGCGCGCACCACCCGCGTCCCGGCCGTCTCGATCTCGTCGACGAGCTCAGGCTCCGCACCGGTGTCGGTGACGAGCGTGTCGACGGCCGACAGCGGCACGACGTGCGCGAAGTCGACGCGGCCGAGCTTGGTGTGGTCCGCGAGCACGACGGTCCGCCGCGCGTTGGTGACCAGCGCGCGCTTGACCGCGGCCTCGGCGAGATCGGGCGTCGTCAGCCCGTGCTCGACGGACAGCCCGTTGGTGCCGACGAACGCGACGTCGGCGTGGATGTCGGCCAGCGCCCGGACCGCCCACGTGCCGACCGCGGCGAGCGTGCGGCCGCGGACCGTGCCGCCCACCAGGTGCAGCGTGATGCCCGGACGCGTCGCGAGGACGGTGGCGACGGGCAGCGCGTGCGTGACGACGGTGAGCTCGCGGTCGTTCGGCAGGAGCTCCGCGAGGCGGACGGTCGTGGTGCCGGCGTCGAAGATGACGGCGCCCCCGTCAGGCAGCTCGTCGAGCGCGGCCTTGGCGATGCGCTCCTTCTCCCCCGCGAGCAGGCCCTCGCGGTCCGCGATGCCGGGCTCGAAGCCGAGGCGCTCCACGGGGATCGCGCCGCCGTGCACGCGCCGCACCAGGCCGTGCCGCTCGAGCGCGGTGAGGTCGCGGCGGATGGTCTCGGGGGTGACGTCGAGCTCGTCCGCGAGGGCGGTGACGTCGACCCGGCCCTCGGCGCGGGCGCGAGCCAGGATCTGCTGGTGCCGCTCCGGTGCGTACACGCTGCCTCCGTCGTGCCGGACACCGCGTTCATCGCGATGTCTGATGCGTCCAGAGTCCGCTTCTCACCCTGCCATGTCAAGAGATCCGGGCCCATTCGGACTTAAACAGACTTCTACCTGGGCAGACTCGGGCATCCGATCGTCCAGATTCCGGCCGTCGGACCACGCGCACGGGCGATCCGGACCCCGGGCGCTGATGAACGGGCACGACCGGACATCGCCGCAGACGTCGGACGCCCGCCCCGGCGGACCGGGACGGGCGTCGTCGAGCAGGGCAGACGTCAGTGCGGCTGGTAGGGCGAGACCACGACCTCGACGCGCTGGAACTCCTTGAGGTCCGAGTAGCCGGTCGTCGCCATCGCACGCTTGAGCGCACCGACGAGGTTGAGCGTCCCGTCCGCGGTGTGCCCCGGGCCGAACAGGATCTGCTCGAGGGAGCCGGCCGTGCCGACCTCGACGCGCTCGCCGCGCGGCAGGTGCGGGTGGTGCGCCTCCGGGCCCCAGTGCCAGCCCCGACCCGGCGCCTCGGTCGCGCGCGCGAGCGCCGCACCCAGCATGACCGCGTCCGCACCGCACGCGACCGCCTTCACGAGGTCGCCCGAGCGCCCCACGCCGCCGTCGGCGATCACGTGCACGTACCGGCCGCCCGACTCGTCGAGGTAGTCGCGCCGCGCCGCCGCGACGTCCGCGACGGCCGTCGCCATCGGCGCGTGGATGCCGAGCGACACGCGCGTCGTGTGCGCCGCTCCCCCGCCGAACCCGACGAGCACGCCCGCCGCACCCGTGCGCATGAGGTGCAGCGCCGCGGTGTACGTCGACGCGCCGCCGACGATCACCGGCACGTCGAGCTCGTAGATGAAGCGCTTGAGGTTGAGCGGCTCCGCGCGGCCCGACACGTGCTCCGCCGAGACCGTCGTGCCGCGGATGACGAACAGGTCGACGCCCGCGTCGACCACGGTCCGCCACAGCTCCTGCGTGCGCTGCGGCGACAGCGCGCCCGCGACCGTCACGCCCGCCGCCCGGACCTCCTTGAGCCGCTGGCTCACGAGCTCCGGCTGGATCGGCGCGGAGTAGATCTCCTGCATGCGGGCCGTCGCGCGCGCGACGTCGAGCGTCGCGATCTCCGCGAGGAGCGGCGACGGGTCCTCGTACCGCGTCCACAGACCCTCGAGGTCCAGCACGCCCAGACCGCCGGCCTGCCCCAGCGCGACCGCGGTCGCCGGGCTCATCACCGAGTCCATCGGCGCCGCGAGCACGGGCAGGTCGAAGTGGTAGGCGTCGATCTGCCAGCCGACCGAGACCTCCTCCGGGTCCCGCGTCCGCCGCGACGGGACGACCGCCACGTCGTCGAAGGAGAAGGCCCGCCGCCCGCGCTTCCCGCGCCCGATCTCGATCTCGTTGCTCACCGGACCAGGTTACCGGCGCACCGCGGGCCTCCGGCGCGCGACGTGTCGGTGCGCGGCGCTGTCGGTGGTCGGTGCGATCCTGGCGAAGCGGGCGGCACCACGAGCCCGTCACCGCCAGGCGCGTGCGCCGCGCGGTGAGCACGCCGGACGGACGAAGGACGCACGATGGGCTGGAACGACGGACCCTTGCTGGGCTTCGACACGGAGACCACGGGGCTCGACGTCGACCGCGACCGCATCGTCACCGCCGCGCTGGTCCGCCGTGACGCCGACGGCACGCACGTCCGCACCTGGCTGCTGAACCCGGGCGTCGAGATCCCCGAGCCCGCGGCGTCGATCCACGGCGTCAGCACCGAGCACGCGAAGGCGCACGGCGTCGCCCCCAAGGGTGCGCTCGACGAGATCGCCACCGAGCTCGCCGAGGCGTTCCGCGCGGGCGTCCCCGTCGTCGCCTACAACGCCGCGTTCGACCTGTGCCTGCTCGACGCCGAGCTGCGGCGCTACCGGCTGCCGACGCTGCCCGACCGGCTGCTCGGCGCGGCCCGGCCCGTCATCGACCCGCTCGTGCTCGACCGCGCCGAGGACCGCGAGCGTGAGGGCAAGCGCAAGCTCGTCGACCTGTGCGGTGTCTACGAGGTCGTCGAGTCGGGCGAGCTGCACAACGCCGACGTGGACGTCGTCGCGACGCTCGACGTGCTCGAGCGGATCGTCGGACGCTTCCCGCACCTCGCCGACCTGGACCTCGACACGCTGCACGAGTACCAGGTGACCGCGCACCGGGCGTGGGCGGAGAGCTTCAACGCGTGGCGCACCGAGAAGGGCCTCGACGGCCCGGGCGCGGAGCCCACCTGGCCCGCGCGCGAGCCCGTCGGCACCCTCTGGTAGCCCGCGGACACCCGCCTCCGCCGCCCCCCCACGGCGCGCCGCGGCCGCCTGGCGCCTCTGCCGCGCACGACGACGCCCGGGCCCCACGTGCGGGACCCGGGCGTCGTCGGACGTCAGCGGTGCGAGCTGTAGTTCGGCGCCTCGACCGTCATCTGGATGTCGTGCGGGTGGGACTCCTTGAGCCCGGCCGCGGTGATCCGCACGAACTGGCCCTTGGACTGCAGCTCGGGGATCG
Organism: Cellulomonas algicola; assembly: GCF_003851725.1. GTDB lineage: Bacteria > Actinomycetota > Actinomycetes > Actinomycetales > Cellulomonadaceae > Cellulomonas > Cellulomonas algicola. Next base: position 6,691 of record NZ_BHYL01000261.1, read on the forward strand.
TGTGCGCGCCGACGTAGAACATCGACTGGTGCAGGCCGCCGATGAGCTGGTGCGCGACGGCCGCGAGCGGGCCGCGGTAGGGCACCTGGCCCTCGATGCCCTCGGGGACGATCTTCTCGTCGGTCGTGACGTCGGCCTGGAAGTACCGGTCCTTCGAGTACGAGACGCGCCCGCGGGACGCCATCGCCCCGAGCGAGCCCATGCCGCGGTAGTGCTTGAACTGCTTGCCGTTGACGAACACGAGCTCGCCCGGCGACTCGTCGCAGCCCGCGAGCAGCGAGCCCAGCATCACGGTGTCGGCGCCGGCGACGAGCGCCTTCGCGATGTCGCCCGAGTACTGCAGGCCGCCGTCGCCGATGACCGGCACCCCGGCGGGCTTGCACGCCTGCGCCGCGTCGTAGATGGCCGTGACCTGCGGGACGCCGACGCCCGCGACGACGCGCGTCGTGCAGATCGAGCCGGGGCCGACCCCGACCTTCACGGCGTCCACGCCGGCCTCGACGAGCGCGGTCGCACCCGCGGTCGTCGCGACGTTGCCGCCGATGACCTGGACGGCGCGCGTCGACGGGTCGGACTTGAGGCGGCGCACCATGTCGAGCATCAGCCGCGCGTGGCCGTTCGCGGTGTCGACGACGAGCACGTCGACGCCGGCGTCCACCAGGGCGGTCGCCCGCTCCCACGCGTCGCCGAAGAACCCGATCGCCGCACCGACGACGAGGCGGCCCTCGCCGTCCTTCGTCGCGTCGGGGTACTGCTCGGACTTCACGAAGTCCTTGACGGTGATGAGCCCGCGCAGCACGCCGGCGTCGTCGACGAGGGGCAGCTTCTCGATCTTGTGCTTCGCGAGCAGCGCGGCCGCGTCGTCGCGCGCGATCCCCACGGGTGCGGTGACGAGCGGCATGGGCGTCATGACCTCGTGCACGCGGCGGTGCTCGAAGTCGGCGGCCGGGACGAACCGCAGGTCGCGGTTCGTGATGATGCCGAGGAGGCGGTCCTGCGCGTCGACGACCGGCAGGCCGGAGACGCGGTAGGTGCCGCACAGGCGGTCGAGCTCGGCGAGCGTCGCGTCGGGCGAGACCGTCACGGGGTCGGTCACCATGCCGGACTCGGAGCGCTTGACGCGGTCGACCTGGTGCGCCTGGTCCTCGATCGACAGGTTGCGGTGCAGGATCCCGATGCCGCCCTGCCGGGCCATCGCGATCGCCATGCGCGACTCGGTGACCGTGTCCATCGCCGCCGACAGCAGCGGGACGCGGACCGAGATCTCGCGCGTGAGCCGGGAGGTCGTGTCGACCTCGCTCGGGATCACGTCCGTCTCCCCCGGGAGGAGCAGGACGTCGTCGTACGTGAGCCCGATCCGCGCGAAGGGGTCGGCCTGCGAGGGGGTGCCCGTCATCGCCCCAGGATACGTCCCGCGACGGGCAGCCCCGGCCCCCCGGTCCGCCTCCCGGACGCCGGCCCGACGCCCGCAGGGACGTCGGGACCGCGGCCGGTCGTCAGCGGATGAGCCCCCGGCGCAGGCCGATCGCGACCGCCTGCGCGCGGTCCTTCGCCCCGAGCTTGCGGAACAGCCGGCGCGCGTGCGTCTTCACCGTGTCCTCGGAGAGGAACAGCTCGGCGCCGATCTGCGCGTTCGACCGGCCGTTGCTCATCCCGACCAGCACCTCGACCTCGCGCTTCGTCAGCGGTGCCGGCCCGGGCTCCGACGACGCGGGGGCGCCGTCGTGACCGTCGACCGTGCCCGACGCCGGGCGCGTCCCGTCCAGACCCGACCCGCCCATCGGCGTCGGCACCTCGACCGTCGCCCGCGGACCCTGCACCGGCAGCACCGCGCTCGCGAGCACGTGCGCCGCCACCGCCGACAGCTCCGCGCGGCCCACGTCGGGCGCGAGGAAGCCGCGCGCACCGAGCTGCAGCGCCCGGTCCAGCGCGACCGAGTCGTCGGGGTTGGCCAGCAGCACCACCGCCGCCGACGGCGAGACGGCACGCAGCCGTCGGATCGCCTCGGTGGCGCCGGGCGCCGGCAGGTGCGCGTCCAGCAGGACGACCGTCGGCGGGACCCTGCGTGCCAGCGTGATCAGCTCGTCCACCGATGCTGCCGCTCGCACCGGGGTGAGAGCGGGCACACCGATGGAGGTCACCACCAGGCGCTCGCGGATCACCGCTGAGCCGTGACAGACCACGACTCCCGCCATCGTTCCTCCTGTTTGCCCAAGACCGTCTCGTACGCCCGTCTGCTCCGACGGGCGGCGCGGCCCCTGCCGACCTGTCCGTCATCCGAACGGTTGATTCAGCACGGATATCGGTCGGCGCGCACGCAGACGTTAGCCCGCCGGGGCACTCCTGCGCCTCCCCCTGCCCTGGTTCCTCCCGCCGCGGGGGCTCCTGGCGGGGAATGTCCACTGGGCCGGACGGGGGACACCCGGCGGGTCGACGGGCCCTCGCCCGGCCGGGTGAGGGCCGCTGTGCGCCTCCAGGCCGCCCTGGGGCCCCGCCGCGATGCACCGGGCCCGCGGTGCCGAGACCACGACGGTGCCGCGGTGCCGAGACCACGACGGTGCCGCGGCGCCGAGACCACGACGGTGCCGCGGCGCCGAGGACGGCGCACGTGCCGTCAGGGGCGGTCGGCGGGTGCGGCGACCGCGAGCACCTCGTGCAGCAGGCCCGTGAAGGTGCGCGCGCGGTGCACGTGCCGCTCGACGGGCACGTGGCGCTGCGCACCGTCGGGCAGCATGACGAACTGCGGCAGGTCGGGGCGGTCCTGCGCGAGCCGGACCACGACCTCGAGCTCGGGCTCGGTGCGGCGCCCGACGGTGACCACGGCGCGCGCACGCGTCATCGCCACGAGCTCCGACGCGTGGTGCGGGGTCACGGGACCGCCGACGAGCCGGCCGTCGACCCCGCTCTCGACGAGCGCGCCGGCCAGCGCGTGCGCGACGAGCGGCCGCTCCTCCCCAGGCGGCACGAGGACCAGGACGACCGGGCTGCCCGCGGCGGGCGGGTCGACGGTCGCGTCGCGCAGCGCGGCGGACGCGGCGGCGCGGACGGTGAGCGCGGCGTCGACCCCGGGCCGGTCGACGACGGTCCGGCGGGCGAGCTGCGTGAGGGCCGGCTCGACGAGGTCGGTCCACCACCGCGCGACGGCTCCGGGCGTGCCGGGGGCGAGGGCGAGCAGCCGGGCGCAGCGGTCGGCGTCGTCCGCGAGCGCCGCGTCGACGACTGCGGTGGGGCTCGCGTCGGGGTGCGGGGCGACGGGCCGTGCGCGGTGGCCGTGCTCCGCGGACACGTCGGTCGCGAGCGCGAGGCGCGCGGCCTCGCCGGGCGCGACGCCCTCGAGCGTGAGGCGTCGCATGACGAGCAGCCGCTCGACGTCGGTCCCGCTGTAGCGCCGGTGCGCACCCGCGGAGTGCTCCGACGGTCCGAGCCCGTAGCGCCGGTCCCACGTGCGCAGCGTCGCCGGCGCGACGCCGAGCCGGCGCGCGACGGCCGCGACGGCGAGCGCGGGCGCTCCCGCGTCGGGCGCCGTGGCCGTGGGCGTCGACACGTCCTCGTCGGCGGGCATGACGCGATTGTGCCAGTGCTGCTGGGGTCGCCGTGCGGTGACGGCGACGACGCGCGGGCCGGACCGCGCCAGCCGACCTGGGCGTCCGCTCAGAAGCGCGTCATCACACGATCGTGCGAAGCAGTCTTGAACAACTTCTGGCGCGGTTGTAGCGTTCAGCCCACAGCACCACCCGCACCACCGTGCGGGGTGCCTGACAACCGAGCTACCGAGCGCGCTGGAGCCCACGGCCCGCCGACTCGGAATGACTGAGGAGGACGCATGGCGGAGATCTCGCGGTTGCCCGGACCGGTGATGGACCTGTGGGAGTGGCAGTTCGAAGGCGCCTGCCGCGACGCCGACCAGGACCTCTTCTTCCACCCCGAGGGCGAGCGTGGGTCGGCGCGCCGGCGCCGCGCGGAGGCGGCCAAGGCCATCTGCGCGACGTGCCCGGTGCTCAAGGAGTGCCGTGAGCAGTCGCTCGCGGTGCGCGAGCCCTACGGCGTGTGGGGCGGCCTCTCGGAGGACGAGCGGGCCGCGATCCTGGCGCAGCGCAGCGGTCGTCGCGCGGTCGTCTGACCCGCAGACCCACGAGACCACGAAGGCCCCCCCCC
>NZ_BHYL01000262.1 GCF_003851725.1 Cellulomonas algicola
GGCCCCGGTCAGGCGCGGCCGGGCCGCCGGCGCACAGCCCCGGCCCGGCCGCACCCTGCGAAGGAGCACTCCCGCATGGCAGCCACCGCCCTCGCGACGGACGCGCCCGACGCCCCGACCACACCGGTCCGCCGTCGCCGCCCCCAGCTCGGCGTCTACGGACTCCTGGTCCCCGCCGCCGCCGTCATCGCCGTCGCCCTCGGCTACCCCCTCGTCCGGCAGTTCGTCATCTCCTTCCAGGAGTACGGGCTGCGCCAGCAGTTCGGCCAGCCCGCGGAGTGGGTCGGCCTGCAGAACTACACCGACCTGCTGTCCGACCCCTACGTGTGGACGGTCATCGCCCGGTCCATCGCGTTCTGCCTCGTCAACGCCGCCGTCACGATGGTGATCGGCATGGCGCTCGCGGTGCTCATGTCCCGCGTCGGCCGGGCGGCGCGCACCGCGCTGCAGGTCTCGCTGCTCCTCGCCTGGGGCACGCCCGTCCTCGCGTCCATGACGGTGTGGCAGTGGTTGTTCGACACGCAGTACGGCGTCATCAACTGGGTGCTCGTGCACGTCTTCGGGATCGACTCGATGGCCGGCCACTCGTGGATCGTCCAGCCCGCGTCGTTCTACGTCGTCGCGACCGTGATCGTCGTGTGGATGTCGGTGCCGTTCGTCGTGTTCTCCGTCTACGCGGGCCTGCTGCAGGTCCCGGAGGAGACGATGGAGGCCGCGCAGCTCGACGGCGCCTCCGCACGGCAGCGGTTCTGGAGCATCACGATCCCGATCATGCGGCCCGTCCTGTCGATCGTCCTGCTGCTGCAGGTGATCTGGGACCTCAAGGTGTTCACGCAGATCTACGTCCTGCAGCGCGCCGGTGCGCCCACGCGGGACACCAACCTGCTCGGCACCCTCATCTACTCGTACTCGGACGAGTTCTCGAAGGCCGGTGCGCTGGCCACGATCATGCTCGTCATCACGCTCGCCCTGACCGGGTTCTACATCCGGCAGATGCTCAAGGAGGACGAGCTGTGAGCGCGCTCGCCACGCCCCCCGCCCCGGCACCGCACGGTGTGCCCGACCCCGCCGCGACCGACGCGGTCGCCCGCACGGCGCCCCGGCGACGCGCGTCGTCGGACTCCGGCCGGACGCAGAGCCCGCTCGCGCGGCGCCTGCTCGGCCTCGTCGCGGTGCTCGTCGCGCTCGTCTGGGTGTTCCCCGTCTACTGGATGATCAACAGCGCGTTCCTGCCGCTCAACAAGCTGCAGGCGCCGGACCCGACGTTCCTTCCGCTCGGCGGCACGTGGTCGAACTTCCGCCGGGTCGTGAACGACGACTCGTTCTGGGCGTCGATGCGCGTGTCCCTGTCCGTCGTCGTGATCGTGCTGGTCGCGGCGCTGCTGTTCGCGTTCCTCGCGGCGCTCGCCGTGAGCCGGTTCCGGTTCAAGGGCCGCAAGTCGTTCATCCTCACGATCCTCGTCGTGCAGATGATCCCCGCCGAGGGCCTGTTCATCTCGCAGTACCAGCTGCTCGACGGCTGGAACCTGGTGAACCGCGTCGGCGGCCTCGCGCTCGTCTACACGGCGGCGATCCTGCCGTTCACGATCTGGATGCTGCGCGGCTTCGTCGCGGGCGTGCCGATCGAGCTCGAGGAGGCCGCGATGGTCGACGGGCTGTCCCGCACCGCCGCGTTCTTCCGCATCACGTTCCCGCTCCTGGCCCCCGGCCTGGTCGCCTCCGGCGTCTACGGGTTCCTGCAGGCGTGGAACGAGTACACCCTGGCCCTCGTCGTCATGACCGACCCTGCGCAGCGCACCCTGCCGCTGTGGCTCCAGGGTCTCGTCGAGGCGAACCGGGCGACCGACTGGGGTGTGGTCATGGCCGGTGCGGCGATCATCGCCGTCCCCGTGATCGTGTTCTTCCTGTTCGTGCAGGGGAAGATGACGTCCGGCCTGGTGGCGGGCGCGGTGAAGGGCTGACGTGGACGTGCGGGTGAGGTCCGGCGGCTGGTCCGTCGGGCTGGACATCGGGGGCAGCAAGGTCCTGGGAGTGGTGCTCGACCCGTCGGGCGTCGTCCGGCACCAGGTGAAGGCGGGGACCGTGCGCGGCCTCGACGGCGTGGTCGCGGGTGCGGTCGCGGCGGTCGAGGAGCTCGCGGGGCTCGCGGGCGTGGCAGTCGACGACCTCGTCGGCGTCGGGCTGGGCCTGCCGGGGGTCGTCGACGTGGCCGCGGGCACCGTCGAGCACGCGGTCAACCTCGGCATCGACGAGCGCGTGGCGCTGGCGGCGCTGGTCGCCGACCGCCTGGGGGCCGTCCCCGTGCGGCTGGAGAACGATCTCAACGCCGCCGTCGTGGGCGCGGCGCGGTTCGTCGAGCCGCACGCCGACGGTGCGCAGCACGACCTCGCGTTCCTCGCGCTCGGCACCGGCATGGCGGCCGGGCTGCTGCTCGACGGCCGGCTGCGGCGCGGCTCGCAGGGTGCGGCGGGGGAGATCGGGCACCTGACGTTCGTGCCCGACGGCCTGCCGTGCAAGTGCGGCCAGGTCGGCTGCCTCGAGCAGTACGCGTCGGGCTCCGCGCTCGACGCCGCGTGGCCCAGCCGCTCGGGCGCGCCGGCTCCGGCCGAGGTGTTCGCCGCGGCCGCCGCCGGCGACCCGGTGGCCGTCGCGCTGCGCGACCAGTTCGCCGCGGCGGTCGCCGCCGCGGTCC
>NZ_BHYL01000263.1 GCF_003851725.1 Cellulomonas algicola
GGCCCGGACGGCGCGGGCACGTGCCCGGGCGCACCCGGCATCGGGGCGGCGGCCGACGGCGCGGCGGCGAGGCGTGCGGCCTCGGCCTCCGACATGACGGCCGGGCGGCTCTGCGCGGGCACGAACATCGGCTTGGGGCCGAACTCGGGCTGCACGGGGCCCGTCTGGTAGGCCGCGCCCGGCGCGGTCGGAGCGGTCGGCAGCGGGTGCGGGGGCACGGGTGCCGGCTCGGGCATGCGCGCGCTCGGCGGGACGGGCGCCTGCCCGACAGGGCCGCCCGGCACGGCGCTCTGCGACGGGATCGGCGAGTACACCGCCTGCGCCGGCGCTGCGGGGGCGGGCGGACCGACCTGCGGGCCCATCGCGCGGTACGGCGGGAGCGGCCGGGTGGGCTCCCCTGCGGGTGGGCGGTAGGACTCGCTCACGTCATTGCCTCCACATGGTCACCGTGTGCCGCACGGCACCCTCACGCGGGCGCCGGGCGGCACCTGGTCGGTTCATCGGCGGCGGGGCCGCCCGACTTGAGCGCTCCGTGCCGTCTCACGCGACGACGCGCAGGATCTCCTCGATCGACGTCAGGCCGAGGGCGACCTTCTGCCAGCCGTCCTCGCGCAGCGTGAGCATCCCCTGCTGCACGGCCGTCGCGTTGATCTCGGCGGACGAGGAGTGGGCGACCGCGTGCCGTTCGATCTCCTCGGTCACGCGCATGACCTCGTGGAGCGCGAGCCGGCCCTTGTATCCGGTCTTGGAGCACGCGACGCAGCCGACCGGGCGCATGAGCTCGGGCAGCGGCTCGCTGGGGAGCCACGGGAACCGTGCCGCCTCGAGCTCGCCCGCCGTCGGCACGTACGGCTCCTTGCACTTGCCGCAGAGCTTGCGCGCGAGGCGCTGCGCGACGACGCAGTCCAGCGCGGAGCCGACGAGAAACGGCTCGATGCCCATCTCCGTCAGACGCGTGATGGCCGACGGCGCGTCGTTGGTGTGCAGCGTCGACAGCACGAGGTGACCGGTGAGGGCCGCCTCGATCGCGATCTGCGCGGTCTCGTGGTCGCGGATCTCACCAAGCAGCACGACGTCGGGGTCCGAACGCAGGATCGAGCGCAGCGCCGAGGCGAACGTCAGGCCCGCCTTCGGGTTGACCTGCACCTGGTTGATGCCGCCCAGACGGTACTCGACCGGGTCCTCGACCGTGATGACGTTGATCTCCGGCTTCGACACCGCGTTGAGCGTCGCGTACAGCGTCGTCGACTTGCCGGACCCCGTCGGGCCGGTGACGAGGATCATCCCGTACGGCTTGGTGTACGACTCCTGGTACGTCGCGTAGTTGTGCTCGAGGAACGACAGGTCGCGCAGGTCGAGGCTTGCCGTCGAGTTGTCGAGGACTCGCATGACGATCTTCTCGCCCCACACCGTCGGCAGCGTCGCGACGCGGAGGTCGATCTTGCGGCCGTTGTGCACCACCGACATGCGGCCGTCCTGCGGCTTGCGCTTCTCCGCGATGTCGATGTCGCTCATGATCTTCACGCGGCTGATGACGCCGCCCTGGATCTGCTTGGGCGAGCGCTGGACCTCGTGCAGCACGCCGTCGATCCGGTACCGCACCCGCAGGTCGTGCTCGGTGGGCTCGATGTGGATGTCGGAGGCACGGTCGGTGATCCCCTGCGTCACCAGCAGGTTGACGTAGCGGACGATCGGCGCGTCGTCGTCGACGAAGTCGCCCATCTTCGACAGGTCCGCCTCGGGTGCGGCGACCTCCTCCTCGAACGCCGACGAGAGGTCCTCCATCTCGTCGTCCGCGCGGCAGAAGCGGTCGATCGCGCGCGTGAGGTTGTCGTACGTGGCGATCACGGGGACCACGGGCATGCCCGCCATGGTGCGGACGTCGTCGACCGCCATGACGTTGCCGGGGTCGGCGGTCGCGAGCACGATCGCACCGTTCTCGATCGCGATCGGCAGCACCACGTAGCGGCGGCACAGCGTCCCGGGGACGAGGGACACGGCGGCGCGGTCGACGGGGTGCTCGTCGAGGTCGACGTACTGCATGCCGACCTGCGAGGCGAGGGCCTTGACGAGCTGGCCCTCGGTCAGGACACCGAGCTCGACGAGCGTCCGGCCGAGGGACTGGCCGCGGGTCATGGTCTCGTCCAGCGCGGCGAGGAGCTGCGCCTCCGTGACCAGGCCCTCGTCGAGCAGGATCTCGCCCAGCTGCTTCACGCGCGCACCTCCCGGTCAGGCCTGCCTCGCGCAGGACCTCTGACCGTCCATCGGCACGCCCGGGCCCGGTCCTGAGGAGTCGTGGCGACTGTGACAGACCGTCGCAGGTCGCCGTCCACCGGACGACCGTGCGCAGGACCGCCGGGCACCTGCTCGTCAGGCGGGAGGAGCGGCCTCCAGGCGCTCCTCGAGCGCGCGCGCCATCGCGTCGACCGGGCCGGGACGCCCCGTCATGAGCCGCACCTGCTCGACCGCCTGGTGCAGCAGCATCCGCTCCCCCGGCACCGCGACGCCTCCCGACCGCGCCCACGCGACCGACAGCGCCGTGGGGCGCGGGTCGTAGGCGGCGTCGAGCAGCACGCCCGCGACGGACGCGCCCTCGAGAGCGGCGGCGACCGGGTCGGCGGCGCGCGGCGGCAGCGTCGACACGACCGCGTCGGCACGGCCGAGCGCGGCGGCGGCCTCGTCGAGGGGACGGAACACGGGCTCGACGCCCATGCGGTGGGCGGCGCGCATGAGCCCGCCCGCCCGCGCGAGGGCGCGGACGTAGACGACCGGGGCGGTGCACCCGAGCTCGGCGAGCGCGGCGAGCGTCGACGCCGCCGTCGCACCGGCACCGAGGACGGCGGCCGACCCGACCTTCTCCCCCGCGCCCAGTCCCTCGCCGAGCGCCGTGACGAGCCCGTACACGTCCGTGTTGGCGCCGACGAGCGTCCGGGCGGACCCCGAGCCCTGGAGCAGCACGGTGTTGACCGCGCCCACGACCTGCGCGAGCGGCTCGACGTGGTCGAGCAACGGGATGACGGTCTGCTTGAGCGGCATCGTCAGGCTGAGGCCGGCCCACGTCGCGTCCAGCCCCGCGACGAACGCGGGCAGCTGCTCCTCCGTGACGTCGAACGCGTCGTACGCCCACCCGTCCAGCCCGAGCGCCGCGTATGCGGCCCGGTGCAGCGCGGGCGACAGCGAGTGCCCGACCGGGTGCCCCAGGACCGCCGCGCGCCGCAGCGGTCCGTCACTCACTCCCGTGCTCCTCCAGCCACGCGTTGAGCTGCGCGATGTTGGCCTGGTGCTCCGCGAAGTCGTCGGTGAACAGCGTCTCGCCGGTCTCCGGGTTGACCGTCACCCAGAAGATCCACGGACCGTCAGCCGGGTGCAGCACCGCGTCGATCGACACCTCGCCGGGCGACGCGATCGGGCCCGGCGGCAGGCCGATGCGCACGTAGGTCGAGTACGCGTTGTTCGGGTCGTTGTTCTCCGCGGGCGTGGGTGCGCGGACGACACCCAGCCCGTAGGAGGTGGTCGCGTCCACCTGGAGGCGCATCTGCCGGTCGAGGCGGTTCTGGATCCCGCGGGCGACCTTGGCGCGGTCGTCCGGCAGCTTGCCCTCGCGCTCGACGATGGACGCCTTCGTGAGGAGCTCCTGGCGCTGCTCGACCGGCACGGCCCTCTCGTCGAGCTCGGCGACCATCTTGGCGACCATCATCTGCAGCACGCTGGCCGCGGTCGCGTCCGGCGGGAGGTCGTACGTCGTCGGGAACAGCCAGCCCTCGACCTTCCCGCCGGCCTCGGCGGGCAGGCCGATCGCGGCGGGGTCGGCCGCCGCGGCACGCAGCTGGTCGACGCTGACGTTGGGGAGCTTCTCGTTGATCTTGGTGTAGATCTGCTCCGCGTTGAGCCCCTCGGGGATCGTGATGCGGAAGCTCGCCCGGCTCGCCGGGTCGAGCAGGGCGGCGATGGCCGAGGCCGCGGGCAGCTCCATCCGGAGCTTGTACGTCCCGGGCTGGATGCTGCCGGCGTTCGGCTCGAGCGCCCACGCCTTGTTGAACGCCTTGACGCTCGCGACGACCTTGGCGTCGACGAGCTTCTGGCCGATCACGGCACCGGAGTCGCCCGACGCGATCGTCACCTCGGTCGAGCCGACGCCCGGGCCCGGGTAGTCCTCGATCGCCTGCTCCTGGCCGCTGCCCTGGAACAGGCCGCCCATCAGCTCGGACACGACGTAGACGGCACCCGCGACGAGCACGAGCGCGACGACCAGCACGGAGAACGACCGGCGGCGCCGCCGCTTGCGCTCGCGCTCAGCCTTCGCCTTGCCGCGCTGCCGCGTCCGGCGCGACTCCGACGGCTGCTGCCGCGCGGCGGGGTCACCGCCGAACAGCTCGGCCGCCTGGTCGCCGCGTTCCACGGGCGCCCACCACTCGGTCTGGCTGTTGCTCACGTACGCGTCACTCCACCGTCGCTCGTCCGTCGCCCACAGGCCCCCCGTGCGCCGTGCGGCCGTGCTGGGATCGTTCGTCATCGACCGGTTCCCCGGGACGACGCCCCGTCGCACGTTCCGCGTCCAACGCGTACTGCAGGATCACCACCGCGGCCGCCTGGTCGACGACCTGCCGCTGGCGGCGCCCGGATCGGCCGGACGCCTGCAGCGCCTGATGTGCGGTCACCGTGCTCATCCGCTCATCGACCAGACGCACCGGGACGGGTGCGACAGCCTGCGCCAACCCCACAGCGTACGCGCGCGCAGCGGCCGATGCGGCACCTTCGGCACCCGAGAGGTGTCGGGGATGTCCGACATACACGACGGCTGCACCACGTTCCTGCACCTCGTGCACGATGCGCGCGACGTCGGTCGGGGTCCGGCGCTCCTTGCGACCGGGCACGTCGCGCGCGAGCGTGTCGACGGGCGTGGCGATCAGGCCGTCCGGGTCGCTGGCCGCCAGGCCGACGCGCACCGACCCGACGTCCACCGCGAGGCGAGGCCCCCGGGGGACGCCGGTGTCGGCGCTCATCAGGCCCGCAGCCCGTCGACGACCGACGCGAGGGCGTCGCCGAGGCGCGCCGCGTCGGTCCCGCCACCCTGCGCGAGGTCGTCCTTGCCGCCACCGCCGCCGCCGAGCACGCCCGACGCGGTCCGCACGAGCGCACCGGCCCGCACACCCACGGCCCGCGCCGCGGCGTTCGTCGCGACGACGACGACCGGACGGCCCTTCGCGACCGCGCCGACCGCGACGACGGCGGGCGCCGACTCGCCGAGGCGCGAGCGGACGTCGAGCACGAGCGTGCGGACGTCGTCGGCCGAGGCGTCCCCGGCGTCGTACGCGACGACGCGCGTGCCGTCGACGGTCTGCGCGGCGTCCGCGATGGACCCGGCGGCCGCGAGGACCTGCGCCTGGCGCAGCGTCGCGAGCTCCTTCTCGGAGTCCTTGAGCTTGCCGAGCAGCGCCGAGACGCGCTCGGTCAGCTCGTCGGGGCGGGCCCCGAGCAGGCCCGAGAGCTGCCCGACGAGCGCGCGCTCCTTCGCCTGGTAGCCGTACGCGCCCGCGCCGACGAGCGCGTCGACGCGCCGCACGCCCGAGCCGATCGCCGACTCCGAGAGCAGCGTGACGAGGCCGAGCTCGCCGGACCGCTTCACGTGCGTGCCCGCGCACAGCTCGAGCGACCAGCCGTCGCCGATGTTCACGACGCGCACCTCGTTGCCGTACTTCTCGCCGAACAGCGCCATCGCGCCGCGGCCGCGCGCCTCGTCGATCGGCATGACCGAGTCGGTGACCTCGAGGTCGTCCTGCAGGCGCTCGTTGACGCGCGCCTCGACCTCCGCGACCACCTCGGACGGCGTCGCGGACGGCGAGCGGAAGTCGAACCGCAGCCGGCTCGGCGCGTTGAGCGACCCCGCCTGCGTCGCGCCCTCGCCGATCGACTCGTGCAGCGCCTTGTGGACGAGGTGCGTCGCGGTGTGGGCGCGCGCGATCGCCCGGCGGCGCGCGAGGTCGATCCGCGCGGTCCCGGTCTCGCCGAACGCGACGGTGCCGTCGACCAGCCGGCCGTGGTGCACCGACAGGCCCTTGACCGGCGCCTGGACGTCGTCGACCTCGATGCGCGCACCGCCGTCGAGCACGATCACGCCCGTGTCGGCCTGCTGGCCGCCCGCCTCGGCGTAGAACGGCGTCACGTCGAGCACGACCTCGACGTCCGCGGGCGCGGTCGCGGCGGGCGCGGGCACGCCGTCGACGAGCAGCCCGACGACCTTCGCGCGCGCCTCGGCGTCGGTGTACCCGACGAACTGGACGGGCTTGGCCGCGTGCTCGCTGAGCGTCGAGTGCAGCTCCTGGTACGCCGCCGTGTCCGCACGGCCCGCGCGCTTGGCGAGCGCGTCGGCGCGCGCCCGCTCGCGCTGCGCCTGCATGAGCGTGCGGAACGCGGTCTCGTCGACCGCGACGCCCTGCTCGGCCGCCATCTCGAGCGTGAGGTCGATCGGGAAGCCGTACGTGTCATGCAGCTGGAAGGCCTGGTCGCCCGACAGGACCGTCGCGCCCGCGCCCTTCGCGGCCTGCACCGCGGTGTCGAGGATCGTCGTGCCCGCCGCGAGCGTGCGCCGGAACGTCTCCTCCTCCGCGTACGCGACCTGCGCGATCCGGTCGAAGTCGCGCGCGAGGTCCGGGTACGACGCGCTCATCGCGTCGCGGCTCATCGGCAGCAGCACGGGCAGCGCGGGGTCGTCGACGCCGAGCAGGCGCATCGCACGGATCGAGCGGCGCAGCAGACGGCGCAGCACGTAGCCGCGGCCCTCGTTCGACGGCGTCACGCCGTCGCCCATGAGCATGAGACCCGAGCGCACGTGGTCGGCCACGACGCGCATGCGGACGTCGTCGTCGTGGTTCGCGCCGTACCGGCGGCCCGACATCTCGACGGCACCGTCGATGACGGGACGGACCTCGTCGATCTCGTACATGTTGTTGACGCCCTGCAGCAGGTACGCGACGCGCTCGAGCCCCATGCCGGTGTCGATGTTCTTCTGCTTGAGGTCGCCCAGGATCGGGAAGTCCTCCTTGCCGCCCCCGTCGCCCCGCTCGTACTGCATGAACACGAGGTTCCAGATCTCGACGTAGCGGTCCTCGTCGACGACCGGGCCGCCCTCGGCACCGAACTCCGGGCCGCGGTCGACGTAGATCTCCGAGCACGGTCCCGCCGGGCCGCGCGCACCCGTCGACCAGAAGTTGTCCTTCATGCCGCGACGCTGGATCCGCTCGTCGGGCAGACCCGCGATCCGCTTCCAGAGCGCCGCCGCCTCGTCGTCGTCGTGGAAGACCGTGACCCAGATCTTCTCCGGGTCGAACCCGTACCCGCCGTCCGCCTGCGACCCGGTGACGAGCTCCCACGCGTAGGTGATCGCCCCCTCCTTGAAGTAGTCGCCGAAGGAGAAGTTGCCGTTCATCTGGAAGAACGTGCCGTGGCGGGTGGTCTTGCCGACCTCCTCGATGTCGAGGGTCCGCACGCACTTCTGCACGCTCGTCGCGCGCGGCCACGGCGGCGTCTGCTCACCGAGCATGTACGGGATGAACGGCACCATGCCCGCGATGACGAACAGCGTCGACGGGTCGGGCGAGATCAGGGGCGCGGACGGCACCACGGCGTGGCCTCGGCCCTCGAAGTAGTCGAGCCAACGCTGGCGGATCTCGGCGGTGCGCATGGTGTCCTCGTGAGTCGCGTCGTGCCCGTCCCGGGCGGGACGGAGTGGTGGGTGCAGCGCCCGGGGCGCCGCGCGTGTTCCCGCTGCCGGGAACCAGTGTGCGTCAGAAGAAGGCGTAGCCGTCGTCGTCGTCCGGGTCGTCGGTCGGGCCCTCGGCCCAGCGCTTGCGCACGGCCTCCTGCGACGCCGCGCCGCGTGCCGCGGTGCCGCGCGACGACCACGCCTCGCGCAGGGCCTCGACGCGCTCGGGGCGCTCGGCGCGCAGCCGCTCGACGTCCACGTCCCCGACGAGGTCCTGACGCAGCTGCGCCTCGCGCTCGGCGAGGCCGGCCGCGAACTCCCGGCGCGCCGTGGCCCAGGCGCCGCGGACGCGGCTCACGCCGTCCACGACCTCCGTCGCCCCGGCCGGCACGTACGCGTCGACGAGCCGCTTGCCCTGCCGCAGGACGACCACGGTCACGACGACGCCGACGCCGACCCAGACCAGCCGGCGCATCAGCGGCCCTTGCGGGCGCCCGCGGACAGCCCCGCGAGCGCACGCCGCACGCCGTAGGAGAAGGCCGCGGCCTTGATCATCGGCCCGCCGACGGTCGCGGCGAACAGCGACGTCAGCGCGGAGACGTTCTCGGAGACCTGGGCCGCGGCGGTCGTCACCGTGTCGATGTGCTCGAGCTGCACGTTCGACGACGCCACGAGCGTGGCCGTCTCGTCGAGCACGGGCACCGTGTGGTCCGTGAGCTCCTTGATCGACGCGGTCGCACCGTCGAAGGTCCGCCCGAGCTTCACGAGCGGCACCGCGAGGAACGCGACGAGACCCACGAACGCGGCGGCCGCGATGAGCCCCGCGACGTCACCAGCCGACATGCCACCCCTCCCAGTCCGGGGCCCCGACGACCCCGCGGAAACCCTACCCACGAACGTGCCCGGCACCGGCACCGTGACGCGCCTCGCGCGTCCGCGCCCTCGTGCGACGTGCGCATCCCCGCGCCGGGCGTGCCCGGGAGACGCGAACGCCCCGCGTGCGCGGTGCGCGCAGCGGGGCGTTCGGCGTGACGTGGGTCAGCGCGCGTAGTACTCGACGACGAGCTGGACCTCGCAGGTCACCGGGACCTCGGCGCGCTTGGGGGCGCGGACGAGGACGGCGCTCAGCTTCTCGAGCTGGACGTCGAGGTAGCCCGGGACGGCCGGCAGGACGTCGCGGTGCGCACCGGCGGCGGCGACCTGGAACGGCGTCGTGGCCTGGCTCTTCGGCTTGACCTGGAGGGTCTGGCCCGGCTTCACGCGGAACGACGGGCGGTCGACGATCTTGCCGTCCACGAGGATGTGGCGGTGCACCACGACCTGGCGGGCCTGCAGGATCGTGCGGGCGAAGCCCGAGCGCAGGACGAGCGCGTCGAGACGCGTCTCGAGGTTCTCGACGAGGGCCTCACCGGTCAGGCCCGGGGCCTTGCGGGCGTCCTCGTAGGCGCGGGCGAGCTGCTTCTCGCGCAGCGCGTACTGGGCGCGCAGACGCTGCTTCTCGCGCAGACGCACCGCGTAGTCCGACTCGGTGCGGCGACGGGCGCGGCCGTGCTCACCGGGCGGGTAGGGGCGCTTCTCGAAGTGCTTGACGGCCTTCGGCGTGAGGGCCAGGCCGAGGGCGCGGCTCAGGCGGACCTGGCGGCGCGAACGGGTCACACTGCTCACAGAGATACTTCCTGTCGTCGTCTCGATCACACCCGCGAGCGGAAGGTCTTCCGGCGGGGTGGGGCCGACCTGTGGTGGTCACGCGGGGTGACCGGCGGCTGAGGCCCCAGGATGGTCACCGTCCGGATGGCGCGGAGCAGGTCCGCGTCAGCACTGCCCGGTGACGAGCCTGACAAGACTACCGGTACGCCGGTGTGCTGCCCAAATCCGCGGCGTCCGCGCCAGGTCACGCCTCGTCGAGGATCGCGCGGATGCGGTCGAGCCGCTCCGTCACCTGCCGCTCGAACCCGCGGTCCGTCGGGCGGTAGTACCGCGACCCCTCGAGCTCCTCGGGCAGGTACCGCTGCGCGGCGACGCCGTGCGGCTCGTCGTGCGAGTACACGTACCCCTTGCCGTGCCCGAGGCCCTTGGCTCCCGCGTAGTGCGCGTCGCGCAGGTGCGGCGGGACCGACCCGATGCGCCCCGCGCGCACGTCGGCGAGCGCAGCGTTGATGCCGTTGTAGGACGCGTTCGACTTGGGCGCGGTCGCGACGTGCACGACGGCCTCCGCCAGGATGATGCGCCCCTCGGGCATGCCGATCATCTGGACGGCCTGCGCGGCGGCGACGGCAGTCTGCAGGGCGCTCGGGTCGGCCATGCCGACGTCCTCCGCGGCGGCGATGACGATGCGCCGGGCGATGAACCGGGGGTCCTCCCCCGCGGCGACCATGCGGGCGAGGTAGTGCAGGGCGGCGTCGACGTCGGAGCCGCGCATCGACTTGATGAACGCGGAGATGACGTCGTAGTGCTGGTCGCCGTCGCG
Organism: Cellulomonas algicola; assembly: GCF_003851725.1. GTDB lineage: Bacteria > Actinomycetota > Actinomycetes > Actinomycetales > Cellulomonadaceae > Cellulomonas > Cellulomonas algicola. The sequence continues at coordinate 10,170 of NZ_BHYL01000263.1, forward strand.
GTCGTAGCGGACGGCCGCGGTGTCGATGGCACGCTCGACGGTCGCGAGGTCGACGAGGACGGGGCCGTCGTCCTCGTCCGGCACCGTGCCCGACAGCGCGGCGCCGGCGGCGGCCTCGAGGATCGTGAGGGCCTTGCGGGCGTCGCCGCCGGCGAGGCGCAGCAGGTGCTCCTCGGCGTCCTCCGCGAGCGTCACGGCCCCGTCGAGGCCGCGCTCGTCGTCGACGGCCCGGCGCACGAGGCGCCGCACGTCCTCGGTGCTCAGCGGCTGGAGGGTGAGCAGCAGCGAGCGGGACAGCAGCGGGGAGTTGACCGAGAACGACGGGTTCTCGGTCGTCGCGGCGACGAGCGTGACCCAGCGGTTCTCGACGCTGGGCAGCAGCGCGTCCTGCTGGGCCTTGGTGAAGCGGTGGACCTCGTCGATGAACAGGACGGTCTCGCCGCCGTCGGTCGCCAGGCGGCGGCGCGCGTCGTCGATCACGGCGCGGACGTCCTTGACGCCCGCGGTCACGGCGGACAGCTCGACGAAGCGACGGCCCGACGTGGTCGCGACGAGGTAGGCAAGCGTCGTCTTGCCGGTCCCCGGCGGGCCCCACAGCACCACCGACGACGGGGCAGCGCGGCGGGCGGCGTCGTTCGCGGGCTCGACCAGCCGGCGCAGCGGCGAGCCCGCGACGAGGAGGTGCTCCTGCCCGGCGACCTCGTCGAGCGTGCGCGGCCGCATCCGCACGGCGAGGGGCGCACCCGGCGCGACGGCGGGCACACCCGCGGCGGTCGCCGTCGCGGTGTCGAACAGGTCCATGCGGGCAGGGTACGCACGCGCGCCGACGTCACCCGAACCGTGCGTGCGGCACCCCGGCTCCACCTGCGACGATGACCCGCGTGTTCGCCCGTCTCGGCCGCGCCGTCGCCCACCACCCGCGCCTGACCGTCGTCGTCTGGCTGGTCCTGGCCGTCGCGGGGTACGCGCTCGCGGTGCTGGGCGTGCACGGGGAGAACCTGTTCGACCGCCTGTCGACGGGCGCGCCGAGCGTGCCGGGGTCGGAGAGCGTCGCGGGGCAGGACATCCTCGACGAGGCGTCGACCACGGGCCCGTCGGTCACGCTCGCGCTGAGCGGGGTCGACCCCGCGGACCCGGCGGTCGCCGAGGCGTTCGCGCCGCTGCGGGAGGACCTGGCGGGGATCGACGGCGTGGCGAGCGTGATCGACCCCCTCGCGTTGCCCGGCGGCGCGGAGAACCCCGCGGCGGCGCCGCTGGTCGCGCGCGACGGCGACGGCTTCCTCGTCGTCGTGGAGCTCGCGCCCGACCTCACCGGGGAGGAGGAGGCGACCGCGCACGACGAAGCCGTCGAGGCGCTCCGGGCCGTCCCGCGCGAGCTCGCGGACGTCGCGCCCGACGCGAGCGGCATGGTCGGCAGCACGACGCTCATCGTCCGGGCCATCACGGAGCAGGTGGAGACCGACCTGCGCACCGGCGAGGCGATCGCGCTTCCCGTCGCGCTGCTCGTCATGGTCCTCGTGTTCGGCGGCTTCCTCGCGGCCGGGCTGCCCATGGCCGGCGCCGTCGCGTCGATCGCCGGCGGCCTCGCGTCGCTGCTCGCGTTCTCGTACGTGCTCGACCTGGACTCGTCGGTCGTCAACGTCGTCACCGTGCTCGGGCTCGGCCTGTCCATCGACTACGGCCTGCTCATCGTGTCGCGGTTCCGGGAGGAGCTGCACCACCTCGTCGACGACGACGGCGGCGAGGGCAGCCGGCGGCGGCGCGGCGACGGTGCCGTGCTGGTCGCGGTCGAGCGGACGATGTCGACCGCGGGGCGCACCGTGACGTTCTCGGCGCTCATCGTCGCGATCGCGATCTCGGGCCTCCTGGTGTTCCGTCCGCCGATCCTGCGCGCGTTCGGCGCGGCCGGCGTCACCGTCGTCCTCGTCTCGGTGCTCACCGCCCTCACGCTCGTCCCGGCCCTGCTCACGCTCCTCGGCCGGCGGATCGTGCGGCCGAGCGTCCTGTCCCGGATCCCGGGGCTGCGCGGCGTCCTGCGGCGCACTGCGGACGTCGAGACCGAGGACGGCGCCTTCTCGCGGCTCGCCGGGCGCGTCCAGCGGCACCCGTGGTGGGTCATGCTCGGCTCGCTCGCCCTGCTCGGCCTGCTCGCCCTCCCCCTCGCCCGCATCGAGCTGCGCAACTCCACGACCGAGCTGCTGCCCATCGGCTCCGCGCAGCGCGAGTACGTCCAGACGCTGCGCGAGAGCTACCCGGCCGCGACGACGCCGGCCATCACCGTGGTCGCGGAGTCGACCCTCGAGCAGGCCGCGACCTGGGCCGGGGAGCTCGCCGACCTCGACGGCGTCGCGAGCGTCGACCCGCCGACGACCGTGGGCTCCTACGTCGTCGTCGGTGTGCGGCCCGACACCGACGACCCGGGCGACGCGACATCGCGCCAGGTCGTGGAGGAGATCCGGGACCTCGACCCCGGCTTCCCGACGTGGGTCACGGGCCAGGCCGCGGGCCAGATCGACTTCACCGCCGCCGTCGCGGAGCGCGCGCTCGTCGCCGCGGGCGTCGTCGCCGTCGCGACCCTCCTGCTGCTCTTCCTCATGACGGGGTCCGTCGTGGTGCCGGTCAAGGCGCTGCTCACCAACACGCTGTCGCTCGCCGCGTCGCTCGGCGTGCTCGTGTGGGTGTTCCAGGACGGCCACCTCACCGGCGTGCTCGACTTCGTGCCGACCGGCGGGATCGAGACGTACGTCGTCGCGCTCGTCGTCGCGTTCGCCTTCGGCCTCGCGATGGACTACGAGGTGTTCCTGCTCTCGCGCATCAAGGAGCTCGTCGACGAGGGGCGCACCAACGACGAGGCGGTGCGGCTCGGCCTGCAGCGGTCCGGACGGATCATCACGTCCGCCGCGGCGATCGTCATCGTGGTGTTCGCGGGGTTCGTCGCGGGCAAGCTGCTCGTCATCAAGGAGGTCGGCTTCGCGCTCGCGATCGCCGTGCTCGTCGACGCGACGCTCGTCCGGCTGTTCCTCGTCCCGGCGACGATGACGGTCCTCGGCCGCGCGAACTGGTGGGCGCCGCGGTTCCTGCGCCGCGTGCACGAGCAGCTCCCGCTGCACCACTGAGCCACGGCCGGACCGGAGATCAGCGCGGTCTCGACGGCCGGAGCGGTCCTCGCGGTCGGTCGGCCTCGCCCGGGCCGTCAGGGCGCCGGTCGGTCCGCGCCGCGCGGCCCGAACGACGCGCACTGGAGCTCGGTCCGGAAGCCCAGACGCTCGTAGACGCGGCGCGCGCTGTCGTTGTCCGCGTACATCCCGAGCGAGACGAACGCGCACCCGGCCGCGAGCCCCTCGGCGAGGACGGTCGACGTGAGGGCCGTGCCGATACCGGCGCCGCGCGCGTCCGGTCGCACGCCCAGCCCGTGCAGGTGCCACGACTGCGCCCGGTCGGGCCCGCCGCCGCGCAGCGACGCGCCGACGACGCCGACCAGACCGCCCCTCCCCCGCATGCCCCACCAGCCAGCCTCGCCCGCGTGCGTCGGGTCAGCGGACGTCCCCGGGTTGGCGACCGCGAGGCACGCGCGGATCGCGGCCGCATCGGCGAGCGGGTCGAGCGGCACGACCCGCGGGTCGGGCACCCACGTGGCCGGGACGGTGTCGGCGGCGAGCCAGTCCCACGTCGAGAACGGCGCAAGCCGCAGTGCGGCGAGGACGGACGGCGACGGGGTCGTCCCGCGCGGGACGGTCAGCCAGCGCGCCCGGTCGACGAACCCGGCACGGGCCAGGAGCGACCCGGAGGCGGGCGTCGCGGCCTCTGCGTCGAGCAGTGCGCCGACCCGCCGGACGTCACCGAGCCCGAACAGGCTCGGGCCCGCGTCCGAGGACGCCGCGAGCAGCACGCCCTCGTCGTCGCCGACGACGTGCGCGTCGTCCCAGCGGCCGTCGCCGCCCAGGAGCGCGCGGTGCGCGCGCCACCGGGCGGGCAGCCGCGTGAGCAGCGCGCTCACTCCTCCGTCGGGGCCGTCTTCGGCTTGGGCTTCGCGTCGACGCCCGCCTCGCGCCGCTGCTCGGGCGTGATCGGCGCGGGCGCGGCGGTGAGCGGGTCGTAGCCGCCACCTGACTTCGGGAACGCGATGACCTCACGGATCGACTCGCTGCCGGTGAGCAGCGCCACGATCCGGTCCCAGCCGAACGCGATCCCGCCGTGCGGCGGCGCACCGAACTGGAAGGCGTCGAGCAGGAAGCCGAACTTCTCCTGCGCCTCCTCCTGCCCGATGCCCATGACCTCGAACACGCGCTCCTGCACGTCGCGACGGTGGATACGGATCGAGCCGCCGCCGATCTCGTTGCCGTTGCAGACGATGTCGTACGCGTACGCGAGCGCCTGGCCCGGGTCCTGCTCGAACCGGTCGAGCCACTCGGGGGTGGGCGACGTGAACGCGTGGTGCACGGCCGTCCAGGCGCCCCCGCCCACGGCCACGTCGTCGTCCTCGCCCGTCGGCTTGAACAGCGGGGCGTCGACGACCCAGACGAGCTCCCAGGCCTTCTCGTCGATCAGGCCGCCGCGGCGGCCGATCTCGAGGCGGGCGGCACCGAGCAGCGCGCGGGCCTCGGACGGCTTGCCCGCGGCGAAGAAGATCGCGTCGCCGGGTGACGCACCGGTCGCGGCCACCAGGCCGGCCCGCTCGTCGTCGGTGATGTTCTTCGCGACCGGGCCGCCGAGCTCCCCGTCCTCGCCGACCGTGACGTACGCGAGACCCTTGGCGCCGCGCTGCTTGGCCCACTCCTGCCAGGCGTCGAAGCCGCGACGGGGCGTGCTCGCGCCGCCCGGCTGCACGACCGCGCCGACGTACGGCGCCTGGAACACGCGGAACGGGGTGTTCGTGAAGTACTCGGTGAGCTCGACGAGCTCGAGGCCGAAGCGCAGGTCCGGCTTGTCCGAGCCGTAGCGGGCCATCGCGTCGGCGAACGTCATGCGGCGGATCGGCGTGGGGAGCTCGACGTCGATCAGGCGCCACAGCGCGACGAGGATCTGCTCCGCGAGCGCGATGACGTCGTCCTGCTCGACGAAGCTCATCTCGACGTCGAGCTGCGTGAACTCGGGCTGCCGGTCGGCACGGAAGTCCTCGTCGCGGTAGCAGCGGGCGATCTGGTAGTACCGCTCGAGCCCGGCGACCATGAGCAGCTGCTTGAAGAGCTGCGGCGACTGCGGCAGCGCGTACCAGGACCCGGGCGCGAGCCGCGCGGGCACGAGGAAGTCACGGGCACCCTCGGGGGTCGAGCGCGTGAGGGTCGGCGTCTCGACCTCGACGAAGCCCTGCGCGTCGAGGACCGCGCGGGCGGCCTGGTTGACCTTCGCGCGCAGGCGGATCGCGCGCGACGGCGCGGGGCGGCGCAGGTCGAGGTAGCGATGCTTGAGACGCGCCTCCTCACCGACCTGCTCGTCGAGCGACGACGACACCTGGAACGGCAGCGGCGCGGCCTCGTTGAGGACGACCACGTCGTGCGCGACGAGCTCGATCTCCCCGGTCGCGAGCTGCGGGTTCTCGTTGCCCTCGGGGCGACGGCCGACCTCGCCGGTGACCTGCAGGACGTACTCCGCGCGCAGACCGTGCGCGACCGCCTCGTCGCGGATGACGACCTGGGCGATGCCGGAGGCGTCCCGGAGGTCGACGAACGCCACGCCGCCGTGATCGCGACGCCGGTCCACCCAGCCCGTGAGGGTGACGGTGGTGCCGACGTGCTCGGCTCGCAGCGAGCCGGCGTGGTGGGTGCGGAGCACGGGTGTTCCTTCGCTCGACGACGGGTGGGAGCGCCGGACGGGCGCCCGCTCGATCCTAGTGGGCGCCGCCCGTGCCGCGGCCCGGCATTGCCGGCGCCCGCGGACGCCGACCGGCCCGCCGACGGCCGGGGCGCCCGCGCGCGAGGGCGGATGTGGGCCGTCGCGCTCAGAAGAGCGTCGGCTGGGCGACCCCAGGGACGGCGACCTCGGGCGTGACGCGAGGCAGCGAGCCGACGGGGTACGCGCCGTCGCGCATCGCGGCGCGGCCCGCACGGTGACCCGACGGGTCGCCGAAGCCGTGCCGCACGAGCAGCGGTGCCACGCGGTCGCGCAGCCACCGGCCGTACCCGTCGGGCGTGTACGCACCCGCCCCGTACAGCTCGTCGTACCGCTGGACGAGCTCGGGGCGATACCGGGCCAGCCACGCCATGAAGAGCGGCTTGACCGAGCCGCGCAGGTGCAGCGGCAGGATCGTGACACCGGACGCGCCGGCGTCCGCGAGCGCGGCCAGGAGCGCGTCGAGGTGCTCCACCGAGTCGGTGAGCCACGGCAGGACCGGCGCGACGATGACCCCGCACGGCAGGCCCGCCTCGCGGACTGCGCGGATCAGCTCGAGGCGCGCCCGCGGGGTCGGGGTCCCCGGCTCGAGCTCGGCCTGGAGCTCCTCGTCGAGCACCGCGAGCGAGACGCCGATCCCCACCTGCACGTGGCGCGCGGCGTCGGCGAGCAGGGGCAGGTCGCGGCGCAGCAGCGTGCCCTTGGTGAGCACCGAGAGCGGCGTGCCGTGGTGGACGAGCGCGTCGACGATGCCGGGCATGAACCGGTAGCGGCCCTCGACCCGCTGGTACGGGTCGGTGTTCGTGCCCATCGCGACGTGCTCGCGCCGCCAGGACGGTCGCGCGAGCTCGGCGCGCAGCACGTCGACGACGTTCGTCTTGACGACGATCTGCGTCTCGAAGTCCCGGCCCGCGCCGAGGTCGAGGTACTCGTGGGTGGGGCGGGCGAAGCAGTACGTGCACGCGTGCAGGCATCCGCGCACGGGGTTGACGGTCCACCGGAACGGCATCTGCGACGCGGCGGGCACCTTGTTGAGCGCGCTCCGGCACAGGACCTCGTGGAACGTCACGCCCGCGAATTCGGGCGTGCGGACGGTGCGGACGAGGTTGGCCAGCGCGAGGCCGGGCAGCGCGGACGCGTCCTCCGTCGGTGCCACCCGCTGCCCGTCCCATCGCACGAGGTCAGTCGAACACGTGTTCGATCCCACGTCAACCGGCGCGAGGTCGACGGCAGGGGTTCGCGCGGCACGGCGTGTCCGACGGGGATCGCGCGCACACCCGCGCGGCGCGCACCAGGCCGCACCTCGCGCAGCGTCATGTCTGTACCGGAAAAGCCCGGTTCGCCCCTTGACCGCGCCTCCAGTCGCTCGGAAGACTTCCTGCGGAGCGCCATGGAAGCGCTCTCAGACCTTCGCCGCTCCCGAGCGCCGTCCTGATCGAGAGTCCGGGCGCGGACGCGCATGCCGGTCGGCACGGTGACACGAGTCACCGCCTCCCGACCGACCCGCACCCCGCCTCCCGGCACCGA
>NZ_BHYL01000264.1 GCF_003851725.1 Cellulomonas algicola
CCCACCCCGACGGTCACGCCCACGCCGAAGCCGACGCCGACGCCGACGCCGACGCCGACGGTGCCGCCCTCGGACGCGTCGACGCTCTACCTCGACGGCGACGGCGGGCTCGTGACCGGCCCGGTGACGTCACCGGCGACGGTGACGGTCCCGCGCGCCGCGGGCATCGACACCGCCACCGAGCCGGCCGACGCGGTCGTCGCGACGATCGAGGGGGTCAGCGGCAGCCCGACGACCGCGGGGACGCGGTTCGACCTCGCGCTCGACGCGGGCGGCGTCGTCGGGAACGGCACGCGCGTGTCGGTCTCGTACGACCTGACGGGCGACGGCACGTGGGACCGCGTCGAGGTCTACCGGTACTTCGCGACCGACCCCGTGCCGGGCGTCGAGCGGTACACCGAGTCCGTCGGCGCGGAGCGCGTCACGGGCACGCTCGGCCGGATGACCAACGGCACGGTGCGCGTCGCGGTGTGGAACGCGATCGGGTCGGGCACGTCGACGGTCCGTCTCGCCGACTCGGTGGTCCGCCTGCCGCTGCGCGCCGCGAGCTGACGCCGGACGCACCACGGCCCGGCACCGGGATCTTCCCCGGTGCCGGGCCGTCGTCGTGGTGCGGGAGACGGGACTCGAACCCGCACGCCCTCTCGGGCACCAGGACCTAAACCTGGCGTGGCTACCGTTTCACCACTCCCGCGCGCCGAGTGTGGCACACCCGCCGCGCGCGTCCCGGGGGTCGCCGGGCGGGCGCGCGGCCCGGTGCCCCGGTCGGCGGTCGTCAGGCGATCTTCAGGTCCCGGCGCAGCTTCGCGACGTGCCCGGTCGCCTTGACGTTGTACTGCGCGAGCTCGACCTTGCCCTCGGGGTCGACGACGACCGTCGAACGGATCACTCCGGTCACGGTCTTGCCGTAGAGCGACTTCTCGCCCCACGCGCCCCACGCCTCGAGCACGGCCCGCTCGGTGTCCGACGCGAGCGGGAACGTCAGGTGCTCCGCCTCGGCGAACGCCGCGAGCTTGTCGACCGAGTCGGGGGAGACGCCGACGACCTTGTACCCGGCACCCTGCAGCGACGCGAGCGAGTCGCGGAAGTCGCACGCCTGCGTCGTGCAGCCGGGCGTCATCGCGGCCGGGTAGAAGTACACGACGACGTGCTCGCCGCGCAGGTCGGACAGCGTGACGCTGCCGCCGTCCGCGGTGGGCAGCGTGAAGTCGGGGGCGAGGTCGCCGACGGCGAGACGAGGCACGAGGACGCTCCGGTGGTCGCAGGGGAGGCGTCGGCCGGTCGACGCCGCGGTCAGCCTACGTCGCGCGCAGGGTAGCGTCGTGCGGGTGACCGCTCCCGCTCCCGACGCCCGTGCCGGGCTGCCGATCCGCATGCTCAACGACCGCCTCCTCGTGTCCGTCGACGGCGACCCCGCCGAGCGCCGGTCGTCCGCGGGCATCGTCATCCCGGCGACCGCGGCGGTCGGCAAGCGGCTCGCGTGGGCGTCGGTCGTGGCGGTCGGCCAGCACGTGCGCCAGGTCGAGCTGGGAGACCGCGTCCTGTTCGACCCCGAGGACCGCGCCGAGGTCGAGCTGGCGGGCGCGACGTACCTGCTGCTGCGCGAGAAGGACGTGCACGCGGTCGCGACCGACCGTGGCTCCGGTGAGGGCACCGGTCTGTACCTGTGACGATCCTGCGGAACCAGGACACCGACCTTGCACGACGCGGTCACGTGGTGTGCCATGGAGACAGCCGGACGCCTGACCAAGGAACACCCAGGAGCCCCCGATGAGCGACGACACCCCCGAGACCCTCGCCGTGCCCGACGCCGAGCGTGTCCGCGAGCTGCTCGAGGCGCACGTCCCGCTCACCCTCATCGCCGACCTGACGGCCGCCGAGGCCGTGCCGTCGCAGGAGATCCTCGAGAAGGAGGGCCTGCCGGAGGAGGAGTGGTGGCAGCCGGAGAACGGCACCCCGCAGGCGAGCGGGGACGGCCGTTCCTGACGTCGCGTGACGGTCGTCACGCCGGCCGGATCCGATTGGCTTCCCAGGCCGGACGGCTGCTAACGTTCTCAACCGCGCGCCATTAGCTCAATTGGCAGAGCAGCTGACTCTTAATCAGCGGGTTCGGGGTTCGAGTCCCTGATGGCGCACCAGCACGAAGGCCCTTCACCGCACGGTCGGTGAGGGGCCTTCGTCGTGCGGGACGGGTGCGCTCGGGGCCGCTGCGGGGTGCGGTCGCGCGCCGACTCGACCGGCAGCAGCACGGCCCCGCCGAGGAAGCACACCGCGCCGACGAACGTCCCGGCGTTGACGAGCGCGACGTTCGCCATCTCGTCCGTGCCGTGAAGGTACCGGGCCGCGACGGCGGCGACGCCGAACGCGACCGAGCCGGCCATGTTGAGCCCCGCGATCGTCCACCCCACCGACCGGTCGGGGCGGGGGAGCACGCCGCGGTTGACCTCCGCGTACGCGAACCAGCTCGCGACGAGGAAGCACACGGACCCGAGCACGTCAGGTGCCCACACGAGCGTCTTGTCGCCCGCGACCGCGAGACCCGTGCGGGTCGCGCTGAACGTGCTGACGTTGAACAGCACCGTGCCGACCAGCTGCACGGCGGACGCCCACAGGTCGATGCGGTCCGCCCGGAAGCCCACGAGCGCCGCGAGCCGGCTGCGTGGTGGCGCGGTCGCGAGGACGTCCCGCGGTGCGCGCGCCGCCTCGTCGTACTGCAGGTACGCGGCGCTCGTGAAGAACACCGACCCGACCGCGAACGTCCACGCCGTGACGGCCGGTGCGACGGCCTCGACGTACGCCGGCACGGACCCGAGCGCGAAGCACACCGAGCCGATCGCGAAGAGCGCGCCGATCCACCAGCTCCACGCGTCGGCCCCGTGGCGTCTCCCCGTGTCCGCCGGTGCCGGGGCGAGGGCCACGCCGGTCGGGGTCGGGGCCGTGGCAGGGCCCGCGAGACCCGGTGCCGCCGCTGCGCGTGCCCGCAGACCCAGTCCTTTGCGGTGCCGCCGCGACGTCCACTCCACCTCGGCGCCGTCCGGACGCCGCAGGACGGCATGCGTGACGAACGGACCCGGACCGCGGGTGTCGACCGCGGTCCAGCCGTCCGGCAGGTCGGGCAGCGCCGAGGTGCGCGTCACGCCCGCAGACCGGTGCGGGCCTTCGCGTGCGCGGCGGCCTTGTCGGGTGCGGTCCAGACGTCCGGCTTGGGGGCGGGACGGGCGGTGGGCTGCTCGGCGGCGAGCGACTCCCAGGCGTGGTCGAGGTCGCGCAGGAGCATCTCGATCATCGTCCGGCTGAGGTCGAGCCGGACGACGACGCGCATGAGGTGCACGTCCTGCGCGTCGGCCGGGAGGCTGTAGGCGGGCACGATCCAGCCGTTCTCCCGCAGCCGGGCGGACAGGTGGTAGACGTCGAAGCCCGGGTCGTCCTTGAGGCGGAACGTCACGACCGGCTCGGCGAGCCCCGGGTTGAGGATCTCGAACCGGCCCGAGGCCTTGAGCGCCTCGTTGAGGTGGCGCGCGTTGGCCAGCATGGTCTCGACGATCGCGGTGTACCCGTCCCGGCCGAGCCGCAGGAAGTTGTACATCTGCGCCTGGATCATCGCGGACCCGCGCGAGAAGTTGAACGTGTACGTCGGCTGCGCCCCGCCCAGGTAGTTGACGCTGAACACCAGGTCCTCGGGCAGCCGCGACGCGTCGCGGAAGATCAGCCAGCCGACGCCGGGGTACACGAGCCCGTACTTGTGCCCCGACGCGTTGATCGACGCCACCTGCTCGAGGCGGAAGTCCCACCGCAGGTCCGGCTCGGCGAACGGGGCCACGAACGCACCGCTCGCGCCGTCGACGTGCAGGGGGATGTCCCAGCCCCGCTCGGCCTTGATCCGCACGAGCAGGTCGTTGATCTCCTCGATCGGGTCGGCCTCGCCGATGTGCGTCGTCCCCAGCACCGCACCCACCGCGATGGTGTTCTCGTCGACCTGCGCCTCGACGTCCGCCGCGCTCAGCACGTAGCGGTCGGGCCGCATGGGGATCTTGCGCATCTCGACGTCGAAGTAGTTGGCGAACTTGTCCCACACGACGTGGGTCTCGGCGCCGAACACCACGTTCGGCCGGTCCGTGGGACGGCCCGCCGCGAGCTGCCGGTGCCGCCAGGCGCGCTTGTGGGCGAGCAGCCCGAGCATGATCGCCTCGGACGACCCGATCGTCGCGACACCCACGACCTTCGCCGGGTCCGGCGCGTGGAAGAGGTCGCCCAGCATGTGCACGCAGGCCTCCTCGACGAGCGACGCCGCCGGGTACTCCTCGTGGTCGATGTGGTTCTTGCGCAGCGAGTCGTGGATGAGCTGCTCGGCCTGCGGCTCCATCCACGTCGTCACGAACGACGCGAGGTTGAGCGTCTCGCGCCCGTCGAGCATCAGCCCGGTGTGCAGGAGCTCGTAGACCTCGTCGGAGCCGAGGCCGTGCTCGGGGAACCTGGACCTGTCGAACTGCTCGCGGAAGCTCGGTCGCCCGTGGATCGGTCCGAGCGCACCACTACCCTGGGATGTCTCGCTCACGTCGCCCCTCCGTCGTCGACGCCGGGAGCTCACGGCTGGTTGCCGTCTCCGGCGGACCCTCGGTGCGAACGTAGCAGCGCGGTCCGGACGAAAGCACCCAGGACGGACACGCCGACGACCCCGCAACCTGCGGACGGGGCCGCGGGCCGCCACGATGGGGCGATGCCGAGTCAGCAGGAGTTCGACGTCGTGGTGGTGGGCGGCGGCGCGGTCGGGGAGAACGTCGCCGACCGTGCGAGCCGCACCGGGTTGAGCGTGGCGCTCGTGGAGCACGCGCTCGTCGGGGGCGAGTGCTCCTACTGGGCGTGCATGCCGTCCAAGGTGCTGCTGCGCGCGGGCGCGGTCCTCGCAGCGGCGCGTGGCGTGCCCGGCGCGAAGGACGCCGTCGCGGACGCCACGGTGGACGCCGCAGCGGTGCTCGCGCGGCGCGACGAGATCGTGCACCACTGGGACGACTCCAGCCAGGTGTCCTGGGTCGAGTCGGTCGGGCTCACGCTGCTGCGCGGCCACGCGCGGCTCACCGGTCCGCGCACCCTGCTCGTCTCGGGCGAGACCGAGACCGAGGTACGCGCGCGGCACGCGGTCGTGCTCGCGACCGGGTCGGAGCCCGTCGTGCCCGACGTCCCCGGGCTGGCCGATGCGGGATTCTGGACGAGCCGCGAGGCGACCGCCGCCCGCGAGGTCCCGGCGCGGCTCGCGGTGCTCGGCGGCGGTGTCGTCGGCGTCGAGATGGCGCGCGCCTACGCGGACCTCGGCTCCGAGGTGACGATCGTCGTGCGGGGCGGCCGGCTGCTCGGCAACGCCGAGCCGTTCGCGGGCGAGGCCGTGGCCGACGACCTGCGCGCCGCCGGCGTGCGCGTCCTGCTGCACGCCGAGACGACGGCGGTCCGGCGCGACGACGGCGGCGTGCACCTCGAGATCGGCGCGGCCTCGGGCGGCCCGCACCCCGACGCGAGCGTCGTGCACGCGTCCGAGGTGCTCGTCGCGACCGGGCGCCGACCCCGCACCGGGCAGCTCGGTCTCGAGACCGTCGGCCTCACGCCCGGGGAGCAGCTGCACGTCGACGACGCGCTGCAGGTCGTCGGCGTCGACGACGGCTGGCTGTTCGCGGCGGGCGACGTGACCGGCCGCACCGCGACCACGCACCAGGGCAAGTACGACGCGCGGGTCGTGGGCGACGTCGTCGCCGCGCGCTTCCACCCGGACGGCGCCGACGCGGACGGCGGACCGCGCGCCGAACGGGACGCAGCGCCGTGGACCCGCTACCGCGCGACGGCCGACGTGGCCGCCGTCCCGCAGGTCGTGTTCAGCCGGCCCGAGGTCGCGTGGGTCGGCCGCACGGAGGCGCAGGCGCGCCGCGACGGGATCGACGTGCGGGTCCTGCGGTACGACCTCGCGGATGTCGCGGGTGCGTCGGTCGCCTCCGCGGACTACCCGGGCGCCGCGCAGCTCGTCGTCGACCAGGCGCGCGGCGTGGTCGTGGGCGCGACGTTCGTAGGCCCCGACGCCGCGGAGATGCTGCACGCCGCGACGATCGCCGTCGTCGGCGAGGTCCCGCTCGACCGCCTGTGGCACGCCGTGCCGTCGTACCCGACGGTCTCCGAGGTGTGGCTGCGGCTCCTCGAGGCCGCGGGCCTCTGACGAGGCGGTCGCACCCGACGACGGTCCGACGACGACGGCCGCGCGACGACGGTCCGACGACGACGGCCGCGCGACGACGGCCCCGCGACGATGCCCGCGCGGCGACGGTCATGCGACGACGGCCCCGTCGGCGGCGGGCTGAGCCGCTCGCCGACAGGGCCGTCGTCGCGTGGGTCGTGCGGGATCAGTCGGTCGCGAGCGAGCCGTCGCTCGACAGCACGAGGCCGATCGCCGCGTCACCCTGGCGCACCGCGGCGCCGATCAGGCCGAAGTCGTACGACTTGAACTCGCCGATCTCCATGCCGTACGTCTCCTCGAGACCCGGCTGGCAGAACGGGCGCTCGGGGCACTCGGGCGGGCCGGCGAGGACGAGCCCGCCGCACGCCTCGGCGAGCTCGCTCAGCGTGGTGACCTCGTGCTCGTCGGCGAAGGCCTTCGTCACGGCGAACGCGTTCTGGTCCTGCGCGGCCGACGGCTTGCCGACGGCCAGGCCCGACTGCTCCGCGAGGGGAGTGAGCGCTGCGACGGTCTCGTCGACGTCGTCGCTCGACACCGACGGTGCGTCGGCACCGTTGACCTTGGCGTTGAGGAAGTCGGCGAGGGTCGCCGCGTACTCGGGCACCGTCGACAGCGTGCCGTCGACGAGCGCCGGCAGGTACGTGTCGCGGTTGCCGATCGTGCGGACCTCGACCTGGTAGCCGGCGGACCGCAGCACCTCGCCGTAGATCTCGGCGAGGGTCGCGCTCTCGGAGAAGTTCGCGGCGCCCACGACGAGGGACTGGCCCGCGCCCGCGGACGCGTCGCTCGCGGCGAGGCCCTCGTCGGCGACGAACTCCTTCGCGACCTCGCTCGACGTGCGGCGGTCGATGTCGACCGCCTTGTTGAGGTCGATGAGCTTGTCGGTGTCGAGCGCGGCGGACACGCTGTCGAGCAGCTCGATCACCGCGGGGCTCTGCTGCGCCACGCCCGCGTTGACCGCGGGGATCACGTTGTCGGCGTTCTGCAGGCCCTGGTCGTCCTCGAGGACGACGAGCTGCTCACCCGCGACGGGGTCGCAGACGGCCTTGCCGGAGGTCCCCGACGACGTGGGGTCGGCCTCGCCGCCCCCTGAGCCGGGCGTGCCGCACGCGCCGAGCACGAGCACGGCGGTGGCGAGGATCGCGAGACGGGCGGGACGGGTCGTGCGCATGGCGGTCTCCTGACGTCTGTTGACGACGGTCACGGGTGGGTGCCCCCGCTGGTCGAGGGTGCGGAGCGGGTCATCTCGAGGGGGCTGGTTCATTGGACAGGTCGGGGGTGGCGGCGGCAAGCGGGGCAGCGGGACCGTGGTCCGCGTCACGTGGTCGTCCGCGTCGGGTCCGGGTCGGCCGTGCGGCGCGGTCGCGGGACCGCAGGCCGGCGGGCGTGACCGCGCGCTGCGCGAGCGCGAGCAGCCCCTCGGCGACGAGGCACAGCGCCGCGACGAGCAGCCCGCCCGCGAGCACCTGCCCGTAGCGCTGCGTGCCGAACCCGGTGACGACGATCGTGCCGAGGCTCCGCCCGCCCACGAGCGCCGCGAGCGGCACGGTCGCGAGCACCTGGACGGCCCCGGTGCGGACGCCTGCGGCGAGGAGCGGCACGGCGAGCGGGAGCTCCACGGCCCAGAGCCGCCGCGTGCCCGACATGCCGACCCCGCGCGCGGCGTCCCGGACGCCCGGGTCGACCTCGCCGAGGCCCGTCACGGCACCGGACAGCAGGGGCGGCACCGCGAACACCGCGCACGCGATGACCGTCGCGGGGTTGCCGAACAGGCCGCTCGCGGCGAGCAGCGTGAGCAGGGCGAGCGTCGGCAGCGCGCGCGTGGTGTTCGCGACGACCACGCCGACGGTCGCGCCGCGCCCGCGGTGCCCGAGCCACAGCCCCACGGGGAGCGCGACGACCGCTGCGAGGAGCACCGCCTGCACCGACACCACGACGTGCGCCCACGTGAGCGCGAGCACGCCGTTGCGGCCCGTCCAGTTGAGCGGGTCGTTGAGCCAGGCGAACGCCTCGGCCAGGATCTCCACGCGTCGCCCCTCAGACCGGCCGTGCCGTGCGCGCCCACGGCGTGACGAGCCGCCCCACGCCGGCCAGGACGAGGTCGCACACGAGGGCCAGCAGCAGGCACAGCACCGTCGCCGTCATGATCTCGGCGTGGTAGTTGGAGCGGAAGCCCCGGAACATCAGCTGCCCGAGCCCGCCGTAGCCGACGACGACCCCGACGGTCACGAGCGCGACGGTCGTGACCGTCGCCAGCCGCAGGCCCGCGACGATGCTGGGCAGCGCGTTCGGCAGCTCGACGGTCAGCAGCAGCCGCGCCCGCCCGTAGCCCATGCCCCGCGCGGCGTCACGCACCGCGGGGTCGACGCCCTCGAGCCCGACGACGACGTTGCGCGTGAGCACGAGCAGCGCGTACACGACGAGCCCGATGAGGACGGTCGTGCGCTCGATGCCCGTGTAGGGCGCGAGGACCGCGAACAGCGCGAGCGAGGGGATCGTGTAGAGCACGCCCGCGACGCCGAGCACCGGACCCGCCCAGCGTGGGCGCACGTGCGCCCACGCACCCAGGGGGAGCGCGACGAGAGAGGCGAGGACGACAGCCTGGACGGTGAGGGACGCGTGCTGCCCGAGCGCACCGAGGACGTCGTCGGCGTTGCGCTGCAGGTACTCCCACGAGAACCACGGGTTGTCGGGCTGTGCTGCTGACAGCATCCGCCGACGGTAACCGCGACCACCGACAGGCGCACCCGGCGTCCGGTGCGCGACCGCTGCGCCGACCTGTGCCGACCTGCGCCGACGCCCGGGGGAGGCGGGCGTCGGACCTGGGCAGTAGCGTCCGGGGGGTGGTCCAGCCCGCCATCGCGTTCGAGCACGTGCGCAAGGAGTACCCCGCCGCCCACGGCCGCGGCGGTGCCGCCGTCGACGACCTCTCCCTCGACGTCCGGCCGGGGGAGGTGCTGGTCCTGGTCGGACCGAGCGGCTGCGGCAAGTCGACGACGCTGCGGATGGCCAACCGGCTCGTCGAGCCGACGTCGGGGCGCATCCTGCTCGAGGGCGACGACGTCACGCACGCCGACCCCGTCGCCCTGCGGCGGCGCATCGGCTACGTGATCCAGGACGTCGGCCTGTTCCCGCACCGCACCGTCGCGCAGAACGTCGCGACCGTCCCGCGCCTGCTCGGCTGGGACCGCCGCCGCACCGCGGCCCGCGTCGACGAGCTGCTCGCCCTGGTCGGCCTCGACCCGGCGAAGTACGCGCGCCGTTACCCGCACGAGCTCTCGGGCGGCGAGCGGCAGCGGATCGGCGTGGCGCGTGCGCTCGCGACCGACCCGCCCGTGCTGCTCATGGACGAGCCGTTCGGCGCGGTCGACCCCGTCGGTCGTCGCCGCCTCCAGACCGAGTTCGCACGCATCCAGCGCGAGGTCGGCACGACGGTGATGCTCGTCACGCACGACATCGACGAGGCGGTCAGGATGGGCGACCGCGTCGCCGTGCTGTCCGCGGGTGCGCACGTCGAGCAGCTCGCGTCGCCCCTCGACGTCGTCGCGCGGCCCGCGACCGACGCCGTGGCGGACCTCGTCGGACGCGGCCGGCTGGCCCGGCTGCTGGCCCTGGGCACGCTCGCGCAGGCGGACCTCGACGCGCCTCCGGTCGACCCCCCGGGCGGGGTCGACCCAGCCCGGCTCACGAAGGACGCCACCAGGGGCGCCGGACGCGGTGCGTCGGTCGCGGTCGGCGACGAGCTCGGCGACGTGCTCGCGACGATCCTGGCCACCCCCGACGCCGGGGCCGAGAGCCGCGTGCCGGTGCGGGACGGCGACCGCGTGGTCGGGTCGGCGTCCGTCGCGACGGTCCTGCGCGCCCTGCGGCGGGTCACGGACGAGGCTCCGGCCGACGAGACCGGCACCGACCGCGTGCCGGACGGGTCCGCCGACGCGGCGACGGGCGGCGACCCCGTCGGTACGCTGCCGACGTGACCACGCCCACGACAGCCCGGCTCGCCATCGCGACCTGCTCCGCGCTCCCGGACCTGGACCCCGACGACCAGCCGCTGCGCGAGGCGCTGCTCGCGCGAGGCGTCGCGACCGACGTCGTCGTCTGGGACGACCCGACGGTCGACTGGTCCACCTACTCGCACGTGCTGATCCGCTCGACGTGGGACTACACCGAGCGGCCGCGTCTGTTCACCGAGTGGACGCGCCGCGTCGGCCGGTCGAGCGTGCTGCTCAACCCCGCCGACGTCGTCGTCTGGAACATCGACAAGACGTACCTGCGCGACCTCGAGCAGCGCGGCCTGCCGATCGTCCCGACGATCTGGCTCGACCCCGAGCGCAACTTCGACGCCCGCGCGATCCACACCCGGTTCCCGGCCTTCGGCGACTTCGTCGTCAAGCCCACCGTGAGCGCCGGCTCGCGCGACACCGGCCGCTACCAGGCCGACGAGACGCCGTCCCGCGCGCTCGCCATCCGGCACGCCAAGAACCTGCTCGGCGTCGGGCGGCACGTGATGATCCAGCGCTACCTCAAGCAGGTCGACACCGTCGGCGAGACGGCGCTGGTCTACGTCGACGGGAAGTTCAGCCACGCGGTCCGCAAGGGCGCGCTGCTCGAGGGGCCGTACCGCGAGGGCGAGACCGACGGCGTGCTGTACCGCCGCGAGGTCATGTCGGCGCGCGAGGCGAGCGACGCCGAGCGCGAGCTCGGGGACGGCGTGGTCGCGGCGCTGGGGGAGATCTTCCCGGAGCACGGCAACCCGCTGCTGTACGCGCGCGTCGACCTCATCCCCGACGACGCGGGCCGGCCCGTGGTGCTCGAGGTCGAGCTGACCGAGCCGTCGTTCTTCTTCGGCTACGCGCCCGGGTCGGTCGACGTGTTCGCCGACGCGCTGGTCCGCCGGCTCTGAATCGGGTTCCGGACCACCCTCCGGCACCCGGTACACTTCTCGTCGGCCCTGACGTTCGCGTCGGGACCGGTCCGTGGGTACCACCACCTGCGGGCGGATCGTGGTGGCTATAGCTCAGGTGGTAGAGCACCTGGTTGTGGTCCAGGGGGTCGCGGGTTCAAGTCCCGTTAGCCACCCCAAGCACGAAGGGCGTCGACGGTTCCCGTCGGCGCCCTTCGTCGTTCCCGGCGGCAGCCCACCCGCACACCCGTCGGGCGCGCGGGTGCCCCCGTCAGCCGTCGGTGGTCGCGCCCTTGACCGACGTGGCGACGACCTGCGCGGCGATCTGCCGGGCCGTCGCGGAGTCGGGTCCCGGCTGCGCCGGGAGGAGGGCCGCGCGGTAGTAGCGGAGCTCGTCGATCGACTCGAGGATGTCGGCGAGCGCCCGGTGCCCGCCGTTCTTGCGCGGCGACGCGAAGTACACGCGCGGGTACCAGCGGCGTGCGAGCTCCTTGATCGACGACACGTCGATGACGCGGTAGTGCAGGTGCGCGACCAGCTCGGGCATGTCGCGGTCGAGGAACGTCTTGTCGGTGCCGACCGAGTTGCCCGCGAGGGGTGCCTTCGACGGCTCGGGCACCCACGTGCGCACGTAGTCGAGCACCTGCGCCTGCGCGTCCTCGAGCGTCGTGCCCGCCGCGAGCTCGTCGAGCAGGCCGGACGTCGTGTGCATCGCGCGCACGAAGTCGTTCATCTGCGCGAGCGCCGCGTCGGGCGGCCGGACGACGACGTCCACGCCACCACCGAGGACCCGCAGCTCGGAGTCCGTCACGACGGCGGCGACCTCGACGAGCGCGTCGGCGCCGAGGTCGAGCCCCGTCATCTCGCAGTCGATCCAGACGATGCGCTCGGCGCTCTCGTGCCCGTTGGAGGTCGTGGCGGGGGACGTCGCGGGGGTCGGCGTGCTGGTCACCGGGCCAGCCTACGGGGGGAGGGCCGCCGACCGGCGAACCCGCGCGAAGCGGGCGCGCGCGTCAGCGCCGGGCGTCGTGGCCCGGGTGCGGCGGCGGGACGGTCGAGGCGAGCGCCCCGGCGACGAGCACGAGCACGGCGACGCCGCCGACGCACCACCACGTCGTCGTCCAGCCGACGCCCGCCCAGCGGAGCACCGCCAGCGTCGCGGCACCCGCGCCGGCGGCGATGAGGAGCCGTTCGAGCCACCGGACCAGGAACGCCCGCACGCGCGCGCCGCGCGTCGGCCGGGCGGGTCCGTCGCCCGTCGTGTGCCGCCCCATCAGCGCGCCTCGCAGGTGCGGTGGCGGGCGGCGGCGGGCGGCATGGCGCACATGGTGGCACGACCGACCGGTGCGGGAGGCCACCGTCCTCCGCCAGGGTGAGGGGTCCCCCGCGGTCGCCGGCGCAGGGGCGGAAGCCGGCCGACGACGTCCGCTGGAGAGGATCCCTCCGCCTCCGCACCGGCGTGAGGGCCGCAGGGTCCGGGACATGACCGAGGCCGGCACCCCGGGTGGGGCACCGGCCTCGGTGCGGCGGCGTCAGCGGGCGACGGCGCCGGAGTAGCTGCCGGCGAACAGGCCGGCGAGGAGCAGGGGAAGCGCGACGCGCTCCGTATGCGGCGGACGCCTCGTGGCGTCGGACGCGTGTCTCTCGGCGGTGACGCGGGCACGCGCTCGGGCGATCGTCGCCTCCTCGAGGCGGCGGGCGTTCTCCTGGCGGGCGAGCTCGTGGGTCATGGTGGGGTGCACGGTGGGCTCCTCGGGCGCGACGACGGGACCGTCGCCGGTGGGTGGGTGTGGGTCATGTGGGCATGACGAAGCCGGGCCCTGATGGCCCGGTCGTCGGTGGATCAAGGACACCGAACCACGGCCCAGATACGCATGTCACACGGTTTTCTCGCGGGGTCCGCGCCCGTCCTGACGGGCCGTGCGGAGCGCTCCGACGCGCTCGCAGGACCTCGACGGTGGTCGTCCGCGCGCTCACGCGCATGCTCGTCGAGCTGACGTGCATCGAGCGGGGCGGCGTGACCCTCGGGACGCGGTCCCCCCTGCGCTGAGCGTGGACGCGGGACGGCGGACGTCGCGACCCTGTGGCGCCCCCGGCAGGACTCGAACCTGCAACCGACGGATTAGAAGGCCGTTGCTCTATCCGTTGAGCTACGGGGGCCAGCGGGGTCTCAGCCTAGTGTTCACGCCGCCCCACGAGCGTCCCGGCCGGCTCCCGGAGGGCGCCGCACGAGGGCTGCACAACCCGCATCCGGTCAGGATCGGGGCACGCCTCACAGCGTGGCGCGTTTGTCCAGGTCAGATCGCGCCACGACAATGAGCGCGTGAGCGCGCAGCCCGGCACCGTCCCCGCGCCGCCGGCGCAGGGGTCGCACGCGGCGCCGCCCAGCCGTGCGCGGCACGCGGCGAGCGACCCGCGCGAGGTCCTCGCGCGTCCCCTCGCGGCGACCTCGCTGCTCGACGCCGTCAAGGACCTGCGCCGCGACGTCGAGCGCACCGGCTTCCCGCTGGACCTCGACGGCACCGCGTCGGCGCGGGCGTCGCGCGCCCGGCTGGTCGACCAGCTGGCCGAGCACCTGGTGCCGCGCCTGACGGAGCTGTCCGCGCCCGCGGTCGTCGTCGTGTCCGGCTCGACCGGTGCCGGCAAGTCGACGCTCGTGAACTCGCTCGTCGGACGCGAGGTCAGCGAGGCGGGCGTGCTGCGGCCGACGACGCGTCGTCCCGTCCTCGTGCACCACCCGCTCGACCACGAGCTGCTGTCGCACCACCCCGTGCTCGAGCTCGTCGAGGTCGTCGCCGACGAGGCCGTGCCGCGCGGCATCGCCCTGCTCGACGCGCCCGACCTGGACTCGGTGCTCGACTCGAACCGCGAGCAGGCGCACCGGCTGCTCGAGGCCGCTGACCTGTGGCTCTTCGTCACGACCGCCGCCCGGTACGGCGACGCGCTGCCGTGGCGCGTCCTCGAGGCGGCCGTCGAGCGTGGCACGTCGATCGCGATGGTGCTCAACCGCGTCCCGCCCGCGTCGCTGCCGACGGTCCGCGGCGACCTGCTCGACCGGCTGCGCACGCACGGGCTCGAGGGGTCGCCGCTGTTCGTGGTCCCGGACCTCGGGCCGCACGAAGGGCTGCTGTCGCCCGGCGTCGTCGCGCCCGTGCAGCGCTGGCTCATGATGCTCGCGGGGCCCGACCGGGCGCGGACCGTCGTCGGGCGCACGCTGCGCGGGTCGCTGTCCGCGCTGCGGCCCTGGGTCGACGAGCTCGCCGAGGCCGTCCAGGCGCAGTCCGACGCCGCCGCGCGGATCGCCCGCACGCTCGACGACGCGCTCGACGCGCCGACCCGCCAGGCGGTCGCGTCGCTGCGGCAGGGTGCCGTCGCGGACGGTGCGGTGCGCGCCCGCTGGGCCGAGCTGACCGCGGACGGGGCGCCGCTCGCGTCCGTGCTGCGCGCGTCGGGTCGCGTCACCGGGTCGTCGCGCGAGGGCCGTGCA
>NZ_BHYL01000265.1 GCF_003851725.1 Cellulomonas algicola
CGGAGAGGGCCGACGCGACCCCGGCCTCGTAGCGCGCGAGCTGCTCGTCGAGGGCGCGCAGGCCGTCGAGCGCGGCGAGCTCGTCCGCCCGGGTCCCGGTGAGGACGGCGGCGAGCTCGGCAGGCCGCGGCACGTCGACGCCGACGTCGAGGGGCAGCTGGAAGGCGACGTCCTCGCCGAGCGTCTGCGGGCGTGCGACCTGCGCGACGGCCAGGTCGAGCCGCGCGCGGACCAGCCGGCGCCACCACCCGACGCGCGCACGCTCGGCGCGCAGCGCGCGGCGGTCGAGACGCAGGTCGCGCACGCGCTGCTCGGTGGGTGCAGTCATCGGGGTGAGCCTCCAGGTCCTCATCCCGTCGTTCGGCGCGCGCGGGCCGGGACTTGAGCCGTGCGCCCGACCAGTTCGTCCGCAGGTCAGCGCGTTGGGCCGACGGGGCGACGGGCGCTGGGCCGAGGGGGCGACGCGTGCCCGGGCGGGCCGCCCGGCGGGTGTCACCGGTGCGGCCTACGCTGCGACGCGTGAGCGACTCGCCGGGCACGACCGAGACCCCCCTCGCACGGACCCGTCGCGCCCGCCGGGTCGACCGCGCGCTCGAGGTCCGCTACCCGGACGCCCGCTGCGAGCTCGACTTCACGTCGCCGTTCGAGCTGCTCGTCGCGACGGTGCTGTCCGCGCAGACGACCGACGTGCGGGTCAACCTCACGACGCCGACGCTCTTCGCGCGGTACCCCGACCCGGCCGCGCTCGCCGCGGCCGCCCCCGACGAGCTCGAGGAGATCCTGCGGCCGACGGGGTTCTTCCGGGCCAAGGCGCGCGCGGTGACGGGCCTGTCGGCGGCGCTCGTCGAGCGGCACGGCGGGGTCGTGCCGCACCGGCTCGAGGACCTGGTGAAGCTGCCCGGCGTCGGGCGGAAGACGGCGAACGTCGTGCTCGGCAACGCGTTCGGCATCCCGGGGATCACGACGGACACGCACGTGCTGCGGCTGTCGCTGCGGCTCGGCTACACGACGAGCGAGGACCCGCTGGTCGTCGAGCGCGAGCTGGGGGAGCTGCTGCCGCGCAAGGACTGGACCATGGCGTGCCACCGGCTGATCTTCCACGGGCGGCGCACGTGCTTCGCGCGCAAGCCCGCGTGCGGCGCGTGCCCGGTCGCGGCGTGGTGCCCGTCGGCGGGCATCGGGGAGAACGACCCGGTGCGCGCGACGGCGATGCTCAAGGGCTGAGGCGCGACGCCCGGCTCACGGGCCGACGGGCGGTCCGGGGCCTCAGGGCTTGGCCTCGGACCTCTCGGGCTGGACCGGCGCGTCAGGGGCTGACGAGCGCCGTCTCGGAGAGCCAGTCGAGCAGCACCTCGGACACGACGTCCGGGGCCTCGTCAGGCAGCCAGTGGCCCGCGGACGGCACGAGCTCGTACCGGTAGCGCTCGGCGACGAGCGCCTTCGTGGAGGCCGACAGCGGCGCGTACGTCGCCGGCCGCAGCCCGTCGCGCCCGCCGTGCACCTGCAGGACGGGCAGCGGCCGGGTCTGCTCGAGCGCCGCGTGGTAGCGGCGGCCGTCGAGCCGCGGCATCGACCGGACCAGCCAGCGCAGCTGCTCCATCTGGCTGTGCGCCGCGAACGGCACCCGGACGGCCTCGCGGTACCGCTGCTCGGTCGCCGCGTCGAGCCACCCGGGCGCGCCGCCCCACTCGGTCAGCAGGGTGCGGACCAGGTCGCCGCGCTGGAGCGCACGCTCGGGGAACGACGGGAGCTGGGCGAACGCGAGCCGACGCCACGCGCCGGCCCGCAACGCGGTGCGCGGGTGGCCGTGCACGTCGAGCGGGTGCGGGGCGCCGAGCGCGGCCACGGCCTGCACGACGTCGGGCTGCAGCGCCGCCATGGCCCAGGCGATCTCGCCGCCCGTGCCGTTGCCCACGACGATCGCGCGCGACGCCCCGAGCGACCGGACCACGCCTGCGACGTCCGCGGCGAGCGTCGGGACGTCGTACCCCTGCGGCGGCTTGTCGGACGAGCCGGTTCCGCGCACGTCCATCGCCGCGACGCGGTACCCGGCGTCCGCGAGCGCGGGGATCTGCCGTCGCCAGGCCCACCAGAACTGCGGCACGCCGTGCAGCAGCACGACGAGAGGCGTGTCGCGGTCGTCGGGACCGGAGACGGTGACGTGGAACCGGGCGCCGTTCGCGGCGACGAACCGGTGCCGCCACGGTCCCTCGATCAGGAGCGTCGCGGAGTCGACGGTGCTCATCGGAGCCGAACCTACCCGCTGGCGGGGGTCCCGTGGGCGTCCCGGCGGGCGGACGCGTGGTGCCGGTCCCGCTGCCACAGCGCGAGACCGCCCGCGCACGCGGCGACGAGCGACCCCGCGAGCACCGCGACGACCACGTGCTCGTCGTGCGCGCTGCCGGCCCCGAACGCGAGCTCGCCGACGAGCAGCGACACCGTGAA
Organism: Cellulomonas algicola; assembly: GCF_003851725.1. Taxonomy (GTDB): domain Bacteria; phylum Actinomycetota; class Actinomycetes; order Actinomycetales; family Cellulomonadaceae; genus Cellulomonas; species Cellulomonas algicola. The sequence goes on from NZ_BHYL01000265.1 coordinate 2,446, forward strand.
CCCGATGCCGCCGACGAGCCCGACGGCGAGCACGTCGGCCCAGCCCAGCCCGGGCGCGAGCGACGCGCGCGTGAACCGGGCGACGAGCCACGTCGCGCCGAGGATGCCCAAGGGCTTGCCGACGACGAGCCCGAGCGCGACGCCCTGCGCGACGGGGTCGGCGACGGCGTCTCGGACGACCGCCGCGCTGAACGTGACACCGGCCGCGAACACCGCGAACACGGGGACCGCGAAGCCCGCGGAGACCGGCCGCCAACGGTGCTCCCACCGCTCGGCGAGCGACTCGGAGGGCGTCTCGCGCAGCCGCAGCGCGCGCTGCGTGGCCTGCGGCGTCGCGGGCACGACGAGCCCGAGCAGGACGCCCGCGATCGTCGCGTGCACGCCGGACGCGTGCATGAGCGCCCACGCGAGCACGGCGAGCGGCAGGAGCAGCCACGGGGTCGTGAGACCGCGCGCCAGGGCGAGTGCGAACAGCGCGACGACGACGAGCGAGGCCGCGAGCGTGAGCAGCGCGACGTGGTCGGTGTAGACCACGCCGATGACGATGATCGCGAGCAGGTCGTCGACGACCGCGAGCGTCAGCAGGAACGCCCGCAGCGCGTTCGGCAGCGACCGACCGACGACCGCGAGCACCGCGACCGCGAACGCGATGTCGGTCGCGGTCGGGACCGCCCAGCCGGTCGGGTCGCCGGCCGGTGCGCTCAGGTTGACGGCGAGGTAGAGCGCGGCCGGGACGAGCATGCCGCCGACGGCCGCGACGATCGGGACGACCGCGGTGCGCGGGTCGCGCAGCTCACCCGCGACGATCTCGCGCTTGAGCTCGAGGCCGACGACGAAGAAGAAGATCGCGAGCAGCCCGTCCGTCGCCCACGCGGACACCGACAGGTCGAGGTGCAGGGCCGCGGGACCGACGACGGTCGTCGACACGGCCTCGTACGACGACGGCGACAGGTTGGCCCACAGCAGCGCGACGACCGTGCCCACCAGGAGCAGGACGCCGCCGGTGCGCTCCTCGCGGAGCGTGTCGAGGAGGTTGCGCTCGCCGCCCGGGGTGAGGGCGGCGAACAGGCGAGGGGCGGGACGACGGGTCACGGGCGACCTCCGGGCGCGACAGCAGGACTGCCGACCAGACTTCCCGGCGCACCGCGGACCAGGGTAGCGGTGCGTGGCGGGCAGGCGCGGAGGGCGCCCGCGAGCGGGGGGGCGCGCGTGGCGGCGGTGCGACGGGTGCACGACGGCGCCGCCGGACGACGGCGCCGCCGGACGACGGAGCCGCCGGACGACGGAGAAGCAGCGTGAGAGGTCGGCCGGGGCCGCCGCCGTCAGGCGTCCGCGGGGGCCGGGACGTCGGGGCGGTCGTCGACCGCGGCGCGGCGGTCCTTCGGCGGGTCGAACCGGTAGCCGACGTTGCGGACCGTGCCGATGAGCTGCTCGTGCTCGGGGCCGAGCTTCGCGCGCAGGCGACGCACGTGGACGTCGACCGTGCGGGTGCCCCCGTAGTAGTCGTAGCCCCAGACCTCCTGCAGCAGCTGCGCACGCGTGAAGACGCGGCCCGGGTGCTGGACGAGGTACTTGAGGAGCTCGAACTCCTTGTACGTGAGGTCGAGCGGCCGCCCGCGCAGGCGGGCCGTGTAGCCGCCCGCGTCGATCGTGAGCTCGCCCGACGAGATCTCCTGCGGGGCGTCGTCGTAGCCGGCGGTCGCCGCGCGCTCCATGACGAGCCGGAAGCGTGTCTCGACCTCGGCCGGGTTCGCCGACTCCAGGATGATGTCGTCCGCACCCCACTCGGCGGTGACGACCGTGAGGCCGCCCTCGGTGAGGACCAGCACGAGCGGGACCGTCAGACCGGTGGCGCGCAGCAGCCGGCACGTCGTGCGGGCCGTGACCAGGTCTCGACGTGCGTCGAGCACGACGATGTCCGCGTCCGGGGCGTCCACCAGGGCGGACGGTTCGACCGGGAGCACCCGGACCCGGTGCGACAGCAGACCGAGCGCCGGGAGCACCTGAGCAGAGCCCCCGGACGCGGGAGTGAGCAGCAGCAGATCTGCCACGTGGAACCTCCTCCCCGCGTGCGAGTGCTGCACACCGTACCGCGCCGCACGCGGAGCTCGTGCGGCGCGACGACCGGGCGGACGGGTCGCGTCTGCGACAATCGCTGCCGTGCTCATCCCCTCCGCGGCCCCCGTGACGACCTGCGCGACCTCCGCGCGGGTGCCCGCCACGACCCCTCGGACGACGGGGCGGTAGCCGCGGGATGCAGCTCGCCACCAGGGCCGTCGTCACGGCCGTCCTCGCGACCGTGGTCGCCGTCGCCGGCTACGTCGGGCTCTACCCGCTCGCCGCCGCGTGCGCCGTCCTCGTCCTGCTCGTCGCCGTGGGGTGGCCGCCGCTCGCCAACCTGCCGTTCGGCACCGGGACCAGCGTCGTCGTCGCGCTCGCGGGGCTGGGCTCCGTGGCGGTCGTCACGCTCGAGGAGGAGCAGCCCTACCTCGAGCGTCTGCCGGTCGTCTTCGCCGCCGCGGTCGTGCTCGCCTTCCTCGCCGAGCTCGTACGGCGGGACGGGCGGGTGCGGCTCGTCGAGTCCGTGTCCGGCACCGTCGCGGGCGCGCTGGTCGCCGTCGCCGCCACGGGGTGGATCGCCGTCGCGCGCGGGCCCGAGGGGGAGGCGCTCGTCGTCACCGCGGCGCTCGCGCTCGCCGTCGGGTCGGTCGTCGTCGCGATCCACCTCCCGGTGTGGATGGGGGTCCTCGCGACGACCGCGTCGTCGGCCGCGGCGGGTGCCGTCGCCGGGCTCGTGCTGCCGGACTTCGACCCGGTCGCCGGGGGTCTGCTCGGCGTGGCCGTCGGCATCCTCGTCGCCGCGCTGCACGCGCTGTTCGACCGCATGGAGGCGCTCGCGCGGTGGCGACCCTCGCTCGCCGTCGTCGTGCTGCCCGTGACCGTCACCGGGCTGCTCGTGTACGTCGTCGGACGCGTGCTGGTCGGCTGACCGTGGAACGCGTCCTGCTCGTCCTCGGCGTGCTCGCGGTCGCCGTCGTCGTCGGGCTCGTGTGGCGGTCGCGCAACGGGCGCTTCACGCCGGTGCCCCCGAGCGTCCTCGCCGCCGCCGCACCTGCGGGCGAGGCCGAGCCGTCGGCGGCGGGCGCGGCACGGCGCGGCGCGGCGGAGACGGACGGCGCACGCGACGACCGGCTCACCACCGCGGAGGTCGGCGCGCCGCTCGGGGCCGTCGCGACCTTCGTGCAGCTCTCGAGCGAGGTGTGCACCCCGTGCCGTCGCACGCACGCGGTCCTCGCGGCCGTGGCCGGCGAGCACGAGGGCGTCTCGCACGTCGACCTCGACGTCGCGCAGCACCTGGACCTCGTGCGACGCTTCGGCGTGATGCGCACGCCCACCGTCCTGCTGCTCGACGCGAGCGGAGCGGTCGTCGGCCGGATGTCCGGCGCGACGGACCGTCGTCAGGCGCTGGCCGCGCTCGACTCCTGTCGCCACGGGGTCGCCCCGCGCTGACGCGCCCCCGACGGGCCGTCCGCGTGCGGTCGGTCCCGGGCCTCACGCCCGTCCGACCCGGCGCCCCCGGCCCCACGCCGGTTCCCCCGGCCCCACGCCGGCCCCCGGCTCGACCGGCGGGCCGCGCCCTGGCTCCGGCCCGCCCCGTCTCGACCCGGCGGCCCCCACCTCGTCCCCTGCGCGGCGCATGCCGCCCCCGACCCGTTCGTCGTCGGTGTGGAAGGTCTGTCGCGTCCCGCGCGACGAACCTTCCACACCGGCCCCTGCGCCCGAGGAGTACCCGTGAATCAGTCCGCTTCCTCCACCGACACCGCCGTCGCCGCCGAGCGGCCCGACGGCGTCGACGTGCGCGGCCCGCGCTTCGGCGCCGGCGTCACCGCCGTCCTGCTCGTCCTCGTCCTGCTGCTCGGCGCGTGGCCCGGTGTCGCGCTCGCGCTGCTCGCGGTCGTCGCCGCGTCCTTCGCCCTGGGCGTCGCGCGTGGTGTGTCCGGCACGTGGCAGGCCGCGGTGTTCCGGCGGGTCGTCGCGCCCCGGATCGGTCCGGTCGCCGAGCGGGAGGACCCGCGGCCGCCGCGGTTCGCGCAGCTCGTCGGCCTGCTCGTGACGGGCGTCGGTGTGCTGCTCGGCGCGCTGGGTGTCGCCGTCGCCGTACCGGTCGCGGCGGCCGTCGCGCTCGTCGCGGCGTTCCTCAACGCGGCGTTCGGCCTGTGCCTCGGCTGCGAGCTCTACCTGCTCGGCCTGCGCCTGCGCCGCGCCTGACCGTGGACGAGGTCAGTAGACGAGGGCCTGGGCCTGGGGGGCCAGGGTCTCCTCGACGAACACCGCCGCGCCCGCGACGCGGATGCCCGGGATGACGTCGTCCTCGGTGATGTCGCGCCGCGCCGCGCACTGCGTGCAGACCGTCACCGCGCCGCCCTCGAGGATCACCTCCAGGAGGTCCGCGAGCGGCGTCGCGTGGGGCAGGTCGAGGTCCGCCGCGCGGCCCGGGAGGGCGAACCACGCCGACTCGCCGGTCAGCCACAGGGAGACGTCGGCACCGGCCGCGACGGCCGCCGCGGCGACGGTGAACGCCTGGTTCGTCGCCTCCGGACGCTCGAGGCCGGACGTGGTCTTGATCACGAGGGGTCGCACACCGCTGCTCACCGGAACAGCGTAGGCGTGCCGCGTCGTTAGGATTCGGTGCATGACTGCGCTCGAGGGAGTCTTCATCGGCCTGCTCGTCGCGGCGACCCTGGCGATCGCGTGGGTCGCCGGGCTCGTCGTCTGGAAGCTGTTCAAGAGCCAGAGCTGATCCGTCGAGAGGCCTGACATGGCGTTCGTCCTGCCCGAGGGGCTGGCCCCCGAGGTGTACCCGCTCGCGTGGCTCGTGGGCACCTGGACCGGCGAGGGGGTCGTCGGCTACCCCGGGATCGAGGAGACCGCCTTCACGCAGGAGGTCGTGATCGACCACGACGGCGGCCCCTACCTCTCGTACACGTCCACGATCCGGCTCGTCGTCGCGCCCGACGACGCGGCGTCGCTCGACGACGCGGCGTCAGTCGACGCCGGTGCAGCCGCGTCGGACGGACCCGGCCCCGTGTGGTCGACCGAGTCCGGGTACTGGCGCGTGCCGCCCGAGCGTCCGGACGGCCTGGGTGCGGACCAGCACCCCGTCGAGCTGCTCGTGTCCGACCCGTCGGGCCACGTCGCCGTGTACGTCGGCGAGGTCGGCAAGGGCCGCATCGACCTGGTGAGCGACCTGATCGCCCGCACCGCGACCGGTGCCGAGGTGACCGCGGGCAAGCGCCTGTACGGCCTGGTCCAGGGCGACCTCATGTGGGCGCACGACCTCGCGGCCTTCGGCCAGCCGATGCAGTCGTACGCCTCCGCGCGGCTCAGCCGCGCCGACGTCACCCCCGAGGGCTGACGGGTGTCGGCCGACGCCGTCGAGCAGACCGCGCACGGCGAGGCCGTGCGGCACACGAGCCCGCTGCTGCAGCGGCGCGGGGCCGTCGCCGGCTCGGGGCCTGACGCCGGGGTCGCGTGGCACTACGGCGACCCGACCGCTGAGCAGCGGGCGCTGACCCGCGGCGGCGCGGTCGTCGACCAGTCGAACCTCGGCGTGGTGCGCGTCGCGGGGCCGGACCGGCTGAGCTGGCTGAACTCGATCACGTCGCAGGAGGTCGCCGCGCTGCCGCCGCGCACGTCGACCGAGCTGCTCGTGCTGTCGCCGCAGGGGCACGTCGAGCACGCCGCGGCCGTCGTAGACGACGGCGAGGCGACCTGGCTGGTCACGGAGACACCCGTCGCGCTCGCGGCCTGGCTGAACCGGATGAAGTTCATGCTGCGCGTCGAGATCGACGACGTCACCGACGACTGGGCGGCCATCGGCGAACCGGTCGACGCCGAGGGTGCCGAGGGCGAGCCCGTCACGTGGCGCGACCCGTGGCCCACGACCGCACCCGGCGGCACCCGGTACGGCCCGTCCGACGAGGAGCACCCGGGCGCGGACCGCGCGTGGCGGCTCGTGCTCGTCCCACGGGATCGCCTTGTCGACGAGGTGCGGGCGCGCGAGGCCGCGGGCTGGCCGCTCGTCGGCACGTGGGCGTCGGAGGCCGTGCGCGTCGAGGCCCTGCGCCCGCGCGCCGCGCGCGAGGTCGACCACCGGACCATCCCGCACGAGCTCGACTGGCTGCGGACCGCCGTCCACCTGCACAAGGGCTGCTACCGCGGGCAGGAGACCGTCGCGCGCGTGCACAACCTCGGGCGGCCGCCACGGCGGATCGTGCTGCTGCACCTCGACGGGTCCGGTCACGTGCTGCCCGAGGCCGGCGCCGAGGTGCACGACGTCGCGGGCGAGCCGGGTTCGCCCGAGCCGGGCCGTGTCGTCGGGCACGTCACGTCCGTCGCGCGGCACCACGAGCTCGGCCCGGTCGCGCTCGCCGTCGTCAAGCGGTCCGTGCCGGTCGACGCGCCGCTGGTCGTCGACTCCGACGGGGGAGCGGTGTCGGCCGCGCAGGAGGAGGTCGTGCCCGGCGAGGGCGTGTCGGTCGACCGTCCCGCGCCGCGCGGACCGGTCAGCCGCGGGCTCGGGCACCACCCCAGCCTGTGACCCCCACCGGCGCGACGGGCTCGCCGTGACCAGCGCCGCCGACGCCGGGAGGGCCCGCACGACCGGTCGCCACGACCTCGCCGTGCTCGGCCGCGCGCGCGTGCGGCAGGGCTGGGCGCGCGTCGCCGCGTCGTGGTTCCCGATCCTGCAGGCGGCGGTCGCCGGGTCCGTCGCGTTCGCCATCGCGCACTTCTGGCTCGGGCACCCGTACCCGTTCTTCGCGCCCGTCAGCGCGTGGATCGCGCTGGGGTTCTCGATGGACCGCTCGGTGCGGCGCGTCGCCGAGCTCGCGGTCGGCGTGGCCATCGGCGTCGCGCTCGGCGAGGTCGTCGCGCTCGTCATCGGGCAGGGCGCGCTGCAGGTCGGGCTCGTGCTGTTCGTCGCGGCGCTGCTCGCCCGGTTCCTCGACCGCGGGCAGATGCTCACCACGCAGGCGGGTGTGCAGGCGATCGTGATCGTGAGCCTGCCCGCCGCGGCGGGCGGTCCGTTCGGGCGGTGGGTCGACGCGGCCCTCGGCGGTGCGGTCGCGCTCGCGGTCGCGCTGCTCACGCCGAGCGACCCGCGACGGCACCCGCGAGCGCTCGGGCGTGCGGCCCTCGACGAGGTGGCCGGGGTGCTGCACGTGCTCGCACGCGGGCTCGACGAGCGGTCCGTGCCGGCCGTCGAGGACGCGCTCGTGCGGGGCCGCGCGTCGCAGCCCGCGCTCGACGAGTGGTCGGAGCGGTCGGCGAACGCCCGGGACCTCGCGCGGCTGTCGCCGGCCAGCCGCCGGTTCGCGGACGAGCTCGCCGGGCACGTCACGGGGGCCGTCCTGGCCGACCGCGCGATGCGCAACACGCGCGTGCTCGCACGCCGGGCGCTCGCCGTGCTGGAGGCGGAGGCGCCGCACGACACGTCACGGCTCGCGGAGCAGGTGGCCGCGACCGCGGCGGCCGTCGACGACCTCGCGGCCGCGGTCGGCACGGGCCGCGACCCCGACCGCGCGCGCGCCGAGCTGCTCCTCGTGGCGCAGGCCCTCGACCCGTTCACGCTCGCCGCCGACGACTGGCAGGTGCAGAGCCTCGTCCTGCTGCACCGCTCGCTCGCCGTCGACCTGCTGGAGTCCGCCGGCGTCGCACCCGGGGACGCGCGCGCGGCCCTGCCGGAGATCTGACCGTCGCGACCCGGTGTCTCGTAGGCTCGGGGCGTGGTCGCCACCCTGCAGGTCTACCTGTACCTCATCTTCTTCCTCGTCATCTTCGCGCTCTGCGTGTGGGCGCTGGTGGACCTGCTGCGTCGCCCGCCGGCCGCGTTCCCGTCGGCCGGCAAGCGCACGAAGTCGTTCTGGGGCGCGATCCTGGGCGTCGCGACCGCGGTGTCGTTCATGTCCATCCCGCCGCCGATCGGGCTGGGCTTCCTGTCCTTCCTCGGCCTGCTGTCGGCGGTCGGGGCGATCGTCTACCTCGTCGACGTGCGCCCCGCGGTCGCGCCCTACAACCGGCGTCGCGGTCCGCGCGGGCCGTCGGGCGGCTGGTGACGACGGCGGCTGCGCCCGGCGCCACGGACGTCGCGACCGCGGCGGAGCCGCTCGCGCGGGTCGTCCGCGGCGACCTCGTCGAGTCGGTGCACCTCGGGCACGTCGTCGTGCTCGCGCCCGACGGGTCGGTGCGCCTCGCGCTCGGTGACCCCGACGTGACGATCTGGGCCCGCTCGTCGCTCAAGCCGCTGCAGGCGGTCGGGATGCTCCGCGCGGGGCTCGACGTCGACGGTGCCGCGCTCGCGCTCGTGTGCGCGAGCCACAACGGCGAGCCCGGCCACCTCGACGTCGTGCGCCAGGTCCTCGCAGGTGCGGGGCTCGACGCGGACGCCCTGCACAACACCCCCGACTGGCCGCTCGACCCGGACGCCGCGTGGCACTGGCGCGCGGACGGGAACGACCGCTCGTCGCTCACGCAGAACTGCTCGGGCAAGCACGCGGGCATGCTCGCGACGTGCGTCGCGAACGGCTGGTCGACGGGCGACTACCTCGACGCCGCGCACCCGCTGCAGGTCGCCGCGCGGGACGCCGTCGCAGGGCTCACCGGAGTCGCGGTCGACCGGACGACCGTCGACGGGTGCGGTGCGCCGCTGTTCTCGACGACGCTCGTCGGGCTCGCACGGTCGTTCGGGCGCGTGTCGGCCGCGTCGTCCGGCGCCGAGGCCCGCGTCGCGTCGGCGGTGCGCGCGCACCCGTGGCACGTCGCCGGGACGGGTCGCGACGCGACCGCGTTCATGTCGGCCGTGCCGGGGCTGGTGGCGAAGGACGGTGCCGACGGCGTGTACGCGGCGGGGCTACCCGACGGCTCGGCCGTGGCGCTCAAGGTGCTCGACGGGTCCTCGCGGCCGCGGGCCGCGGTGCTCGCGGCGGCGCTCGCGGCGGCGGGGGTGGACGCGGACGTGCTGCGGCCGCTCGGGGCGACGCCGGTGCTCGGGCACGGGGCACCCGTCGGTGCCGTCGTCCCGGCGTTCGGGCCGGGATCCGCCGCGTGAGGGCGGTGGCCCCGCGATCGGCGTGGGCGGGGCGCG
>NZ_BHYL01000266.1 GCF_003851725.1 Cellulomonas algicola
CGGCGATCGTCGCGTAGTCGCGCTCGACGACGACGAGCCTCGGCATCGAGACGCCCGGCACGCGGCCCACCGCGTCGGGCACCGCGCCGTGCGGCGTCGCGAGCTCGTCGGGGGTGTCGTGCAGCAGCGGCACGGCGACGAGGTCCTCGCGCGTGCCGAGCCGGTCGGCGGCGAGGTCCTGGAACGCGCGGGCGAGGGTGTGGAAGACGTCGAAGTCCGTGCGCGTCTGCCACGGCGGCGCGATCGCCGGGTTGAACGAGTGCACGTAGGGGTGCATGTCGGTCGTCGACAGGTCGTGCTTCTCGTACCAGGTCGCCGCGGGCAGCACGACGTCGCTGAACAGCGTCGTCGACGTCATCCGGAAGTCGCTCGTGACGAGCAGGTCGAGCTTGCCGCGCGGCGCCTCGTCCCGCCACGTCATCGACTCCGGTCGCCGCCCGGGCTCGGACTCGGGCGCGCGCACCGCGGAGTCCGTGCCGAGCAGGTGCCGCAGGAAGTACTCGTTGCCCTTGCCCGACGAGCCCAGCAGGTTGGCACGCCACACGGTGAGCACGCGCGGGAAGTTCGCGGGGTCGTCGGGGTCCTCGCACGCGTAGCGCAGCCGACCGGCCTCGAGCTCGTCGACCACGTGCTGCGCCGGGTCCACCCCGGCGGCGCGCGCCTCGTCGACGAGGTCCAGCGGGTTGCGGTCGAACGTCGGGTAGGACGGCATCCAGCCGCGCTGCGCGCTCTCCACCAGGCAGTCGGCGGTCGTGCGGCCCGCGAACCGGCCCTCGGCCAGCGGCGACGCGAGCGCGTCGGCGGGCAGCCCGTCGTAGCGCCACTGGTCCGTCGCGAGGTACCAGAATGCGGTGCCGATCATCTGCCGCGGCGGCCGCACCCAGTCGAGCCCGAACGCGTACTGCGCCCAGCCCGTGACGGGTCGGCACTTCTCCTGGCCGACGTAGTGCGCCCAGCCGCCGCCGTTGACGCCCTGGCAGCCGGTCATCGACATGAGCGCGAGGAACGTGCGGTAGATCGTGTCCGAGTGGAACCAGTGGTTGGTGCCCGCGCCCATGAGGATCATCGAGCGGCCGCCCGAGTCCTCGGCGTTCTGCGCGAGCTCGCGCCCGATCCGCGCCGCCGTCGCCGCGGGGACCGACGTGATCTCCTCCTGCCACGCGGGCGTGCCCGGCGTGGACGCGTCGTCGTAGCCGGTCGGCCACTCGCCGGGCAGGCCCTCGCGGCCCACGCCGTACTGCGCGAGGAGCAGGTCGAACACGGTCGTGACGACGCGGCCGCCGACCCGCGTCACGGGGACGCCGCGGCGCACGACGCCCGCACCCCCCTGGTGCTCGGCACCCGCCTCGGGGGCGAGGTCGAAGCGGGGGAGGTCGACGGCGACGGCCTCGGGGGCACCGCCCGCGGCCGCGTCGAGGTCGCGGACGGACAGCACGGGCTCGACCCCGCCGAGGTCGAGGTTCCAGCGGCCCGCCTGCGCGGGGTCGAACCGGCGGCCCAGCGACCCGTTCGGCACGCGCGGGGTGCCGTCCGCGTCGAGGACGACGGTCATGAACGCCGCGTCGCGGGCCTGCGCGTCCTCGCCGGCCGCAGCGCCCAGCACGTCGGCCGTGAGGAACTTGTCCGGCACCCACGCGTCGCCGCGCTGCTTGAGCGTGACGAGGTGCGGCGCGTCGGTGTACTTCTGCAGGTAGTCGACGAACCGCGCGGTGCGCTTCTCGACGAGGAACTCGCGCAGCACGACGTGCCCCATCGCGAACGCGAGCGCGCCGTCCGTGCCCGGGTGCGGGGCGAGCCACTCGTCGGCGAGCTTGGTGTTGGCCGCGTAGTCGGGGGAGACCGCGACGACCTTCTGCCCGCGGTAGCGCGCCTCGGCGAGGAAGTGCGCGTCCGGCGTGCGCGTCACCGGGACGTTCGAGCCCCACATGACGAGATACGAGGCGTTCCACCAGTCGGCCGACTCCGGCACGTCGGTCTGGTCGCCGAACACCTGCGGCGACGCGACGGGCAGGTCCGCGTACCAGTCGTAGAACGACAGCATGGTCCCGCCGAGCATCGAGACGAACCGCGCGCCCGACCCGTGCGACACCATCGACATCGCGGGGATGGGGGAGAAGCCCGCGACCCGGTCCGGTCCGTACTCGGCGATGGTGTGCACGTGCGCGGCCGCGACGATCTCCGACGCCTCGTCCCACGTCGCCCGGACCAGCCCGCCCTTGCCGCGCGCCGCCTTGTACGCGCGCGCCGTCTCCGGGTCCGACGTGACCTCCGCCCACGCGGCGACCGGGTCGCCCGTCCGCGCCTTGGCCTCGCGGTACGCCCGCAGCAGCACGCCGCGCACGTAGGGATACCGGACGCGCGTCGGCGAGTACGTGTACCAGGAGAACGACGCGCCCCGCGGGCACCCCCGCGGCTCGTACTCGGGGGAGTCCGGGCCGACCGTCGGGTAGTCCGTCTGCTGCGTCTCCCACGTGATGATGCCGTCCTTGACGTACACCTGCCACGAGCACGACCCCGTGCAGTTCACGCCGTGCGTCGACCGCACCACCTTGTCGTGCGACCAGCGGTCCCGGTAGAACGCGTCGCCCTTCCGACCGCCCTCCAGGAACAGGCTGCGCAGGTCCGGCGACACCGTGCCGGGCCGCAGGCGCGAGCCGAGGCGCAGGAGCGCGTCGACGGCCGGGTGGTCGGTCCCGGGCGGGGACGACGCGGGGGCGGCGGGCTGGTGACGTGCGGGCACGGAGACCTCCGGGGGAAGAGGGCGGACCGGATCAGCTGGGGCGCGGGGCGCCGGGACGCGCGTACTGCACCCAGGTCAGGACGGTGCAGGCGGCGAAGTAGACGGCGCACCCGACGAAGAACGCCGTGGGCGACCAGGCGGACAGCGCCATGCCGACGAGGAACGGGCCGAACGCCGCGCACGCGGACGTGAACCCGATGACGCCGCCCGCACGCCGGCGGTCGAAGATCATCGGCATCTGCTTGAACGTGCCCGCGTTGCCGATGCCCGCGAACGTGAAGATCAGCAGCATCCCGGCGAGGAACCAGCCGAACGAGGCCGTGTCCGTCGGGCGCAGGAAGAACAGCGTGAAGACGGTGCTGACGGTCATGCCGAGGCCGGAGACGAGCGTCCACACCGCACCGCCGAACCGGTCGCACAGCGGACCCCACGCGGCGCGCGTGATCGAGCCGAGCAGCGGGCCGAGGAACGCGAACTTCAGCGGGTCGGGCGCGTTCTCGAACCCGCCGAACAGGTTGAGCGTGAGCAGGCCGAGCTGCGCGGCGAACCCGGAGAACGCGCCGAACGTCATGACGTAGATCGCGGTCATGAACCACGTGTGCCTGTCGCGGAAGATGTCCGCCTGCTCGCGGATGTTCGCCGTCACCGGCACGCGCTTGAGGTACAGCGCCGCGAGCCCGATGCCGAGCAGCACCCACGGCACCAGGACGAGGCCCGCGTTGTGCAGCCACAGCTGACCGCCGCCGTCGGCCTTCTGCTGCGGCGTCAGGACGGCCGTGCCGAGCAGGCCGAACCCGATGACCCACGGCACGAGGAACTGGATGAGGCTCACGCCGAAGTTGCCCAGCCCCGCCTGCAGGCCCAGCGCGGTGCCGGCCATCCGCTTCGGGAAGAAGTAGCTCGTCGACGGCATGAACCCGGCGAAAGCTCCGCCTCCCAGGCCCGCCGCGACGGCGAGCAGCAGCAGCACCGCGTACGGCGTGGACGGGTCGCGGACCGCCATCGTCCAGCCCGCCATCGGCAGCAGCATGAGCGTCGCCGTCCCGCCGACCAGCGTGCGCGTCCCGAGCATCGGCGGCAGGAACGTGTACGCCATCCGGAACAGGCCGCCCGCGAGGCCCGGGATCGCGACCAGCCAGTACAGCTGCTCCTTCGACAGGTCGTACCCGATGACGTTGAGCCGGGGCGCGATCGCGCTCACGAGGTACCAGACGCAGAACGCGAGCGTCAGGTTGTACGTCGTGATCCAGAGCGTGCGCCACGCGAGCTTCTTGTCCCACGTGGACTCGTCCTCGGGGTTCCAGTTCGCCAGGTCGGGCGCGAGTGCCGTCGTTGCCGCCATCGGGTCCTCCTCGTGCGTGCGCCGGGGTGCGGTCCCCTCGGCGTGAGCATCGCGGCTCCCCGGCGGGCCGCTCCACCGCGAGTGCCGTGGAAAACCGCCCGGCGCTCAGGTCGTCAGGAGGCGGCGGACCGGAGGGTCAGGACGCAGTGGTGGGGCTCGACGAACGGGTGCAGCTCGGCCGCCTCGACGGGGCCGCCGACGGCGTCGAGCACGCCCTGCGCGAGGCCCAGGTGCACGCTGCACACGATGTCCGGGCGCTCGCGGGCGAGGTCGAGGAACGGGCAGCGCCACAGGTGGAACCGCAACGGCTCGTCCTCGAGGTCGGGGTCGAACCCCAACCGGTCGAGGTGCGCGGTGAGCGCGTCGAGCTGCCGCTGCTCGGGCGGCGCGTCGGGCGACGAGCGCGGCGTCGGCGTGTGCAGCGCGGTCACGGCGCGGGCGGCGAGCTCGCGGCCCGCAGCACGCGCGGTCTCCGGGACGGACTCGACGGGCGTGCCGTAGCCCTGCAGCAGCACGCGGCTCAGCGCGGCGCCCGCGATCGCGTCCTCCAGCCGGCGCGCGGCGACGGGGTCGGTCCGCACGTCCTGCGACGTCACGGCGCGGTAGACGATCCGCGGGCGCCCGCGTGTCGTGCGGACCTCGGGTTCGCGGTGCACGAACCCGTCGAGCACCAGGCGCTGCAGGTGCTCGCGTGCGGTGTTCTCGTGCAGGCCGGTCCGGTCGGCGAGC
>NZ_BHYL01000267.1 GCF_003851725.1 Cellulomonas algicola
GACCGCCCCCTGGTACGCGGCGGCGGGCGTGCGGCTGCTCACGGGCGCGCAGGTCGTCGAGGTGCGCCCCGACCGGGTGCGGCTCGCCGACGGCACGGAGCTCGTCGCCGACGCGGTCCTCGCGGCGGTGGGCGCACGCCCGGCGACGGGCTGGCTCGGCGACGCGCTCCCCCGCGAGGCCGACGGTGCGCTACGGGTCGACGAGACGCTCGCCGTCGTCGGTGCGCCGCGGCACGTCCGCGCGGTCGGGGACGTCACGCTGCGCCGGTCCGGGCGGCACGGGTGGGTGCCCGGCGGCCACTGGGACGGTGCGCTGCGCACGCCCGCGGTCCTCGCCGCCGACCTGCTCGGGGCGGACGGGCCCGTCGACGACCCGGCGCCGTACGTCTTCTCGACGCAGCTCGGTCACGAGCTCGCGCTGTTCGGGCTGCCCGACGCGGGCGACGACGTCGAGCTGCGCGGCGACCCGGCCGACGGCGCGGGCTGGAGCGCGCTGTGGTTCCGCCCCGGCACCGGGACGTGCAGCGCGGTGCTCACGGTCGACCGCCCCCGCGACGTGGGCGCCGCTCGGCGCCTGTTCGGCGCGGCGTCGCTGCCCGTGCTCGACCGCGCGACCGCGCGCGACGCCGGTCGAGGGCTGCGCGAGGCCGCGCTCGTCTGAGGGGACGTCCGACGCGGCCCGTGCGGCGGGTCGGGCGGCGCAGCGCATGTCTCTCGTCGGCAGCCGCGTCGGGCACACCGCCTCTCGACCCTCGGCGGCTGCGTCGAGCACCGGCACTCCCGCCTCGCCCGACGCGCCGCGCGGCGCCGCCCTCGTCCGGAGGGTCGGCGCCGCGCGGGGTGCGTCAGTGCGCGAAGTGGCGCGTGCCCGTGAGGTAGAGCGTGACGCCCGCCGCCTGCGCGGCCGCGACGACCTCCTCGTCACGGACCGACCCGCCGGGCTGCACGACCGCACGGACCCCGGCGTCGAGCAGCACCTGGAGCCCGTCGGCGAACGGGAAGAACGCGTCGGACGCCGCGACGGCGCCGCGCGCGCGCTCGACGTCGCCCGTGTTGGCCCGCTCGACCGCGAGGCGGCACGAGTCGACGCGGTTGACCTGGCCCATCCCGACCCCGACCGACGCCCCGCCGTCGGCGAGCAGGATCGCATTCGACTTCACGGCGCGGACCGCGCGCCACGCGAACACGAGGTCGGCGAGCGTCGCCTCGTCGGCGGCCTCGCCCGCGGCGAGCGTCCAGGTGGTCGGGTCGTCGCCCGTCGCGTCGACGCGGTCGACCTGCTGCACGAGCAGCCCGCCCGTGACGGCCCGCTGCTCGGTCGCGACCGCGGCCGCGTCGAGCGGCGTCACCTGGAGGAGGCGCACGTTCTTCTTGCGGGTGAGCACCTCGACGGCCTCGGGCTCGAACTCCGGCGCCACGACGACCTCGGTGAACACGGGCGCGATCTGCTCGGCCGCCGCGAGCGTCAGCGGACGGTTCGTCGCGATGACGCCACCGAACGCGGACACCGGGTCGCACGCGTGCGCCTTCGCGTGCGCGTCCGCGACGTCGGCCCCGACGGCGATCCCGCACGGGTTCGCGTGCTTGATGATCGCGACGGCGGGCCCCTCGTGGTCGTGCGCGGCGCGCCACGCGGCGTCGGCGTCGACGTAGTTGTTGTACGACATCTGCTTGCCGTGCAGCTGGCGCGCGCCCGCGAGCCCACGACCGGCCGCACCGTCGGCCGTCAGGTACAGGGCCGCGGCCTGGTGCGGGTTCTCGCCGTAGCGGAGCACGTCGGACCGGGTCCAGGTCGCACCCGTGAAGGCGGGGAACGCGGGTGCGTCGTCGGTGCCGGGCTCGTCGGGCGCGTAGTCCGTCGCGAACCAGCCGGCCACCGCGACGTCGTACGCCGCCGTGTGCGCGAACGCGTCCGCGGCCAGCCGGCGACGCTCGGCGAGCGTGAAGCCGCCCGCCGCGACCGCCACCGCGACGTCCTCGTAGCGCGCCGGGTCGACGACGACCGCGACGCTCGGGTGGTTCTTCGCCGCCGCGCGCACCATCGACGGGCCGCCGATGTCGATCTGCTCGACGCACTCGTCGGGGCTCGCACCCGACGCGACCGTGGCGGTGAAGGGGTACAGGTTCACGACGACGAGCTCGAACGGCGCGACGCCCAGCTCCTCGAGCTGCGCGACGTGCTCGGGCAGCCGCGTGTCGGCCAGGATCCCGGCGTGCACGCGCGGGTGCAGCGTCTTGACGCGCCCGTCGAGGCACTCGGGGAAGCCCGTCAGGTCCTCGACGCGGGTCACGGGCACGCCCGTCGCGGCGACGGTGGCCGCCGTCGACCCGGTGGAGACGATCTCGACGCCCGCGGCGTGCAGCGCGGCGGCCAGCTCGGTCAGGCCGGTCTTGTCGTAGACGCTGACGAGCGCGCGGCGCACGGGACGACGCGTCGCGTCGTCGGACGGGGCGGTGGTGGCGGCGGGCACGGAGGACATCGGCAGCTCCCGGTCGGGTGGGTCGGTTCAGGGACCCAGGCACCCAGGCGGGCGGTGCGTGGCGGGGGCACTGCGGCCGCTCCCCGGTGGTTGCACCCACCTGCGCCAGTCACGACCGTGGTCGAGTCTAGCGGCCACCGCGTCAGCCCTCCGGCGGGCACCGCGTCAGCCTCTGGCGGGCACGCGTCGGCCTCTCACAGCGCGGCGTCAGCCGCCGATGACCGCCGTCCGGCCGTCGACGCGCAGCCCCTCGCGAGCGATGCGCCCCACGCAGTCGACCAGCAGGCGCCGCTCGACGACCTTGATGCGCTCGTGCAGCGACTCCTCGTCGTCGTCGGGCAGCACCGGCACGGCCTCCTGCGCGAGGATCGGGCCGCTGTCCACGCCCTCGTCGATGACGATGACGCTGCACCCCGTGACCTTGACCCCGTACGCGAGCGCGTCGCGCACGCCGTGCGCCCCCGGGAACGACGGCAGCAGCGCGGGGTGCGTGTTGACGATGCGGCCGCCGAACCGCTCGAGCGACGGCGCCCCGAGGATCTTCATGAAGCCGGCCTCGACGACGAGGTCGGGCGCGAACACGGCCATCGCCTCGGCGATGCCGACGTCCCACGCGGCCCGGTCCGGGAAGTCCTTGAGCGACACGACGGCCGTCGGCACGCCCGCGTCGCGCGCGATGTCGAGGGCGCGGACGCCGGGCCGGTCGGACACCACGCCGACGACGCGCGCTCCGAACGCCGGGTCGTCGTGCGCGGCGAGCAGCGCCGCGAGGTTCGACCCCGTCCCGGAGACGAGCACGACGAGGCGTCCTGCGGCGCGCGTGGCCGGACGGCCCTCCTGCGGGCCGGGACGGGTGGCGGTGGGGTCGGCGGGCGGCGTCACGCGCCGACCCTACCCGCGCCCGCGCGGCGTCCGTGTCGCGCAGGCCCGCCTGCACGCCGGCCGTCACTGGCGCGGCAACGGACCTGTCCTGCCCCGCGTGCCGCCCGTGACAGCCGGGGGCGGCGGTCCCGCCGGCGGTGGGCGACCGTGCCGCTCGGGCGCGCGGTGGGTGACAATGCGGGGGTGAGCAACCCGTACGCGCCGCCGGAGGACCGACCGCGGGCGGCTGCGCCCG
>NZ_BHYL01000268.1 GCF_003851725.1 Cellulomonas algicola
CGCGAGCCGCGGCGAGGGGGTGCAGCTCGTCGAGAGCGACCGGCTCGAGACGCGCCCCGACGACGAGGCCGTCGTGCTCGGCGCGCGCGACGTCCCGGAGATGCTCGACCTCGTCGCGCGCACGCAGCCGGGCCCGTTCGCGTCCCGCACGCACGAGCTCGGCCGCTACGTCGGGATCCGCCGCGAGGGCCGGCTCGTCGCCCTGGCCGGCGAACGGCTGCAGCCGGCCGGGTGGACCGAGATCAGCGCGGTGTGCACCGACCCCGCCTACCGCGGGCAGGGTCTGGCGACGCGGCTCGTGCTCGACGTCGCGCACCACGTGCGGGCACGCGGTGAGCGGGCCCTGCTGCACGCCGCGGCGACCAACACGGGGGCGATCCGGATCTACGAGCGCCTGGGCTTCCACCTGCGGCGCCGGACAGCGTTCGGCGCGCTGCGCACCCCGGGGTCCGGCGCGGTCTGACCCTGTCCGGGTGCCCACGACCGGCGTCCCGGCCGGCGCCGTTCAGTGCGCGGCGGCCGGCCGGCGGCGCGGGACGAGGTGCAGGACGGCGACGATCACCGCGCCGACGACGAGGCCGACGAGCGCCGACCCGAGGGTGTCGACGAGCCAGGCGAGCACCCCGCCGACGCCCGGCACGTGGTGCACGGCCTCCTCGAGGTGGTGCAGCACGTCGATCGGCCCGTGCCAGCCGAGGGTGTCGACGCCCGACAGGAGGATGTGCCCGCCGACCCACAGCATCGCCACGATGCCGACCGTCGACAGCACCGACAGCACCTTCGGCATCGCCCGGACCAGGACGCGGCCCGTGGCCGCCGCCGCCCGGTTCTCGCGGCCCGCGAGGTGCAGCCCGATGTCGTCCATCTTCACGATGAGCGCGACGACGCCGTAGACGAGCGCCGTGATGAGGAGCGCGACGACGGCGAGGATGAGCGCCCGGGAGAGCAGCGGCTCGTCGGCGACCTCGTTGAGGGCGATGACCATGATCTCCGCGGACAGGATGAAGTCCGTGCGGATCGCGCCGCCGACCATCGTCTTCTCGGTGTCGGCGCCCTGCGCCGCGGCGGGCGTGCTCGTGTGCTCCTTCGCGTGCCCGCTGACGAGCTCCCAGATCTTCTCCGCGCCCTCGTACGACAGGTACGCGCCGCCGACCATGAGGATCGGCGTCAGCAGCCACGGCAGGAACTGGCTCAGCAGCAGGGCCGCCGGGAGGATGAACAGCAGCTTGTTGCGCAGCGACCCGACGGCGATGCGGCGGATGATCGGCAGCTCACGGTCGGGCGTGAACCCGTGCACGTAGCGCGGCGTGACGGCGGTGTCGTCGATCACGACGCCCGCGGCCTTCGCGCTCGCCCGCCCCGCGGCCGCGCCCACGTCGTCGACCGACGCCGCCGCGAGCTTCGCGAGCGCCGCGATGTCGTCCAGGAGGGCCGCGAGACCGCCTGCCATCACCATCTCCTTCACCGGCCCGCAGGCCGTCCGTGGTGGCGCCGCGTTCGGTCGCCTCGCGCAAGGCTAGGGCGCCGCAGGCCGGTCGGCGCGTCACGTCCGCCGGCCCCGCCCGACCGGGTGGGCGGCCCGCACGTGCGCCAGCATGGGCGCATGAGCGAGACGCACGTCCACGAGCTCGACGTCGCGGTGCCGGGCGGCGTCGTCCACGCCTACGACACGGGACCGGCGACCGCACCCGACGGGCGTCCCGCGCTCCCGCTCGTCTGGTGCCACGGCACGCCCAACCTCGGGGCGCCGCCGCGGCCGATGCTCGAGCCCGCCCGGCGCCTCGGGCTGCGGTTCGTGTCGTACGACCGCCCGGGCTACGGCGGGTCCACGGCCCGCCCCGACCGCAGCGTCGGTTCCGCCGCCGCCGACGTCGCCGCGGTGCTCGACGCGCTCGGGCTCGACCGGTGCGCGGTGATCGGCCACTCCGGCGGCGGCCCGCACGCGCTCGCGTGCGCGGCCCTGCTGCGCGG
>NZ_BHYL01000269.1 GCF_003851725.1 Cellulomonas algicola
GTGCCGACCCGTCGCCGGCGGCCGCGCGGGCCGCCGCGCGGCGCTCCGCGATCGTCGGGCCGGACGTCGCGGCGGCGCCGCTCGTCCCGACGCCGACCGGGACGCGGTCGCCGTCCTTCTTCGCCGACTTGCCGGTGGTCGACGGCGAGACCACGCGGCCGCGACCGGCATAGCGCACGGTGTCGACGCCGAGGCGGCGCGGGTCGAGGCCGGACGCCGGGTGGCCCTCGCCGAAGAACTTCGTGCGGGCGATCAGCGTCATCATCGGGTGCGTGAAGAGGAACACCACGATCACGTCGATGATCGTCGTGAGCCCCAGCGTGAAGGCGAAGCCCCGGACGCCACCGACGGTGAGCGCGTAGAGCACGATCGCCGCGATGAAGTTGACCGCGTCGGAGGCCAGGATCGTGCGCCGCGCCCGCTCCCAGCCGCGCTCGACGGCGGCCTGCAGGGTCCGGCCCTCGCGCAGCTCGTCACGGATGCGCTCGAAGTACACGATGAACGAGTCCGCCGTGATGCCGATCGCGACGATCAGGCCCGCGACACCGGGCAGCGACAGGCGGTAGCCCTGCGTCCACGACAGCAGCGTGATGACGCCGTACGTGAGGACGGCCGCCACCACGAGCGACGCGACCGTGAGAAGCCCCAGCGCCCGGTACTGGAGCAGCGAGTAGACGACCACGAGGATCAGGCCGATGAGGCCTGCGATGAGGCCCTTCTGCAGCTGCTCCGAGCCCAGCGTCGCGGAGATCTGCTCCTCGCTCTGGACCGTGAAGCTGAGCGGCAACGAGCCGAAGTTCAGCTGGTTCGCCAGCGTGGCGGCCGACTCCTGCGTGAAGCTGCCCGAGATCTCGGGCTTGCCGTTGGAGATGATCGTCCCGGGCGCGAGGCTCGGCGCCGAGATGACGAGTCCGTCGAGCACGAAGGCGAACTGGTTCTGGGGCGTCGACAGGCCCTGCAGACGCGTCGTCACCTCGGTGAACTCCGTCGTGCCCTTCGAGCTGAACTCGAGGTTGACGACCCACTCACCCGTGGTCGCGCCGGACTGCGTCGTCCGCAGTCCCGAGCTCGCGCTGTCGATCTCCTTGCCCTCGATCTCGACCGGACCGAGGATGAACTTCCCCTGACCCTCCGGGTCGCAGGTCACGAACGCCTTGTCCGGGTCGCCCGAGGCGCCACCCGTGAGGTTCTTCGGGTCGGTGCAGTCGAGCGCGTCGTACTCCGCCTGGACCGCGGGCGTCACGTAGTACGCGATGTCGCTCGCGTTGTCCGGCGAGGCCTTCGACGGCGTGTCCGACGGCGCCTCCGACGCAGCGGGTGTCGGCTCGGGCGTCGCCGCGGCGTCCGCAGAAGCGTCACCGGCGGCGGCGTCGCCCTCCTCGCCCGCCTGGGCGGCCGCCGACTCGGTCGGTGCGGGCGTCGCGGCGTCGTCCGCCGTGGTGGGCGTGGGCGCCCCGGCCACGAGCACGGGACGGAGCTCCATCTGCGCCGACGTCCGGACGAGGTCGAGCGTCTCCTCGCTCGGCGTCCCTGGAAGCGCGACCACGATGTTGTTGCCCTGGCTCGTGATCTCGGCCTCCGCGACACCGGACGAGTCCACGCGCTGTCGGATGACGGCGATGGCCTGGTTGATCGTCTCGGACGTGATCGCGCCGGGGTCCTCCGACACCGGCTTGAGGATGATCTGCGTGCCACCCTCGAGGTCGAGCGCGAGGTTGGGCGTCCACGTGGCGTCGGACGTCTTGGTGCCGGCGAAGATCGTGCCGAAGATGGCGACGATCAGCAGCCCGAGCCACAGGAGCGTGCGGGCCGGCCGGTGACGGCGGGTAGGAGGGGCCAACGGAGTCTTCTCTCGTGCGCGCACCGGTCACGCAGGTGACCGGTGGGGTCCAGGCCCGGGCGTCGTCACCCGGGCCGTGCGGTTACTTGGTGTCCGGCTCGTCGTCCTTCTTGCGCAGGACGGGCGGCAGCGAGGACAGGTCGTCGGGGACGTCGATGACCTCGTCGTTGGCGCGCGCGATGCGGTCGGCATCGGTCACGGCCTCGTCGTCGGTCTCCTCGTCGTCGGCCTCGTCCGTGTACTCGTCCTCCTCCACGGGCGGGTCGACCTTCTTGGCGATCGCGGCGCGGATCCAGCGCGTGCGGTTGCCCGGGGTCGACTCGACGGTGACGACGTCGCCGTCGACCTCCACCACCGTGCCGAACAGGCCGGAGCCGGTCATGATCTCGTCCCCGGGGGCGAGGTTGTTCCGGAACTCCTGCGCCGTGCGCTGCTGCTTGCGGCTGCGGCTCGTCATGAGCCAGAGCAGGCCGAAGGCGACGGCGACGAAGAGGAGGAAGCTGAGGTCCGGCACGAGTACGGCTCCGATCGAGTGGTGTGACTGCGGCAGTCTAGGCGCAGCGGCCCGCCGCTCCAACGTCCGGGCGTGCCGCCCGGTTCCCTCGACCGGCCGTCAGCCGAACAGGGTGCCCGGGCCGGCGACCGGCTCGAGCCCGAGGTGCTCCCACGCGCCGGGGAGGGCGACCCTCCCGCGCGGCGTCCGGCCGATCAGGCCCTCGCGCACGAGGAACGGCTCGGCCACCGTCTCGACCGTCTCGGGCTCCTCGCCCACGGCGACGGCGAGCGTGGTCAGCCCCACGGGCCCGCCGCCGAACCGTGTGCACAGCGCAGACAGCACGGCGCGGTCGAGGCGGTCGAGCCCGCGCTCGTCGACCTCGTACACCTCGAGCGCGGCGCGCGCGGCGCCCAGGTCGAGCGAGCCGTCGCCGCGCACCTCGGCCCAGTCGCGCACGCGGCGCAGCAGGCGGTTGGCGATGCGGGGGGTGCCGCGCGACCGCGACGCGATCTCCGCGGCGGCGTCCGCGGCCAGCGGAGCGCCGAGCAGGCCGGCCGAGCGCAGGAGCACGCGCTCGAGCTCGTGGGTCTCGTAGAAGTCGAGGTGGCCGGTGAAGCCGAACCGGTCGCGCAGCGGGGCGGGCAGCAGGCCCGCGCGGGTCGTCGCGCCGACGACCGTGAACGGCGGCAGCGCCAGGGGGATCGCGCTCGCCCCGGCCCCCTTGCCGACCACCACGTCGACACGGAAGTCCTCCATCGCGACGTACAGCAGCTCCTCGGCGGGGCGCGCGAGGCGGTGGATCTCGTCGAGGAACAGCACCTCGCCCTCTTCGAGGGAGGACAGGACGGCCGCGAGGTCGCCCGCGTGCTGGATCGCCGGACCGCTGGTGACGCGCAGCGACGTGCCGAGCTCGGCCGCGATGATCATGGCGAGCGTCGTCTTCCCCAGGCCGGGCGGGCCGGACAGGAGCACGTGGTCGGGGGCGCGGCCGCGGCGACGCGCGGCCTGCAGGACGAGCGACAGCTGGTCGCGCACGACGCGCTGCCCGACGAACTCGTCGAGCGAGCGGGGGCGCAGCGCGGCCTCGGCGGCACGCTCGACGTCGTCGGCACCGGACCGGACCAGCGACTCGGCGGGCAGCCGTTCGGTCGCGAGCTCCTCGTCGTCAGCCATGCCCGCCGCCGAGGGTCCGCAGCGCGGCGCGCAGCACGCCCGCGACCTCGTCGGCGGCGACCGGCCCGGGGGCGTCCGCGAGCACGCGCTCGACCGCGTCGCCCGCCGTCCGCGCGTTCCAGCCGAGCCCGACGAGCGCCTCGACCACCTGGTCGCGCCGGTCGTCGGACGCCGACGCGGCCGTCGACGCGCTCCCCGCGGCGGGCACCGGCGCACCGAGCCGGTCGCCGAGCTCGAGGACGATCCGCTGGGCGCCCTTGCGCCCGATGCCGGGGACCCGCATGAGCGCGGCGAGATCCTCCCCTGCGACCGCGCGGCGCAGGCCGTCGGGCGTGTGCACCGCGAGCATCGCGAGGGCAAGCCGCGGGCCGACGCCCGACACGGTCTGGAGCACCTCGAAGACCTCGCGCTCGTCGGCGTCGGCGAACCCGAACAGCGTGAGGGAGTCCTCGCGGACGACGAGGGACGTCGACAACGTGGCCTGCGCGCCGACCCGGAGCCCCGCGAGCGTCGCGGGCGTGGCCTGCACGAGCATCCCGACGCCGCCGACCTCGACCACGGCCGCGTCGAGCCGCACCGCCAGGACCGTCCCCCGCACCGACGCGATCACCGCGGCGTCCTCTCCGTCGTCGTCACGGCGCTACTCTCGCACACCGACCGAACACCTGTACGACAGGACACGCGCGTCACGCGTGCCGCTTGGCCGCCTGCTCCGCCGCCGCCCACGCGCGCTGCGCGGCCGTCATGGACCCGGGTGCCCGCTGCGGTGCGCCGAGCGCCCCGGCCGGCCGCCACAGGTGGCAGATCGCGAGCGCGAGCGCGTCGGCCGCGTCGGCAGGCTTGGGGATCTCGTCCAGGCTGAGCAGCCGCGCGACCATCGTCTGGACCTGCGGCTTGTCGGCGCGGCCGTTGCCCGTGACCGCGGCCTTGACCTCGCTGGGGGTGTGGAGCGCGACAGGGATGCGGCGACGCGCCGCGGCGACCATCGCGATCCCCGCGACCTGGGCCGTGCCCATGACCGTGCGCACGTTGTGCTGGGCGAACACGCGCTCGACCGCGACGGCGTCGGGCGCGTGCTCCTCGAGCCACTCCTCGATCTGCGCCTCGATCGCGAGCAGGCGCTGGTCGACCTCGTCGTCGACCGGGGACCGCGCCACGCCGACCGCGACGAGCCGGGTGCGCCGCCCGGGCAGGCCGTCGACGACACCGAGACCGCACCGGGTCAGGCCGGGGTCGACTCCGAGGACGCGCACGCTCGTATGGTCGCAGCCTCCCGGGTCGATCCCCGGGAGGCTGCGCGCCTGTCGTCAGTCGTCCTCGAGCTCCGCCATGACGTCGTCGGAGGCGTCGAAGTTGGCGTAGACGTTCTGCACGTCGTCCGAGTCCTCGAGTGCGTCGATGAGGCGCAGGATCTTGCGCGCGCCCTCGGCGTCGACCTCGATCTGCGTCGACGGCCAGAACACCACGTCGGCGGAGTCGTACTCGATGCCGGCGTCCTGCAGCGACGTGCGGACGGGCACCAGGTCGGTCGCCTCGCTCAGCACCTCGAAGGACTCGCCGAGGTCGTTGACCTCCTCGCCGCCCGCGTCGAGGACCGCCTCCATGACGGCGTCCTCGTCGGTGCCCTCCTTGGGGACGATGACGACGCCCTTGCGGCTGAAGATGTACGACACCGAGCCCGGGTCGGCCATCTGGCCGCCGTTGCGGGTGAACGCGACACGCACGTCGGACGCGGCGCGGTTGCGGTTGTCGGTGAGGCACTCGACCAGCACGGCGATCCCGCCGGGGCCGTAGCCCTCGTACATGATCGTCTGGTAGTCGGCACCGCCGGCCTCCTGGCCGGACCCGCGCTTGAGGGCGCGGTCGATGTTGTCGTTCGGGACCGACGACTTCTTCGCCTTCTGGATGGCGTCGAACAGCGTCGGGTTGCCCGCGGGGTCACCACCGCCCGTGCGGGCGGCCACCTCGATGTTCTTGACCAGCTTCGCGAAGAGCTTGCCGCGCTTCGCGTCGACGACGGCCTTCTTGTGCTTGGTGGTGGCCCACTTGGAATGACCCGACATCGGCTCTGCCTACCCCTGGCTCTCGCGGACGATCTCGACGAACAGACGGTGCACCCGGGTGTCGCCCGTGACCTCCGGATGGAAGGACGTCACGAGGACGGGCCCCTGGCGGACCGCGACGATCCTACCGGCGGCCGGACCCGACTCGACGCGCCCGACGACCTCGGCGGCCGGACCGACCTCCTCGACCCACGGTGCGCGGATGAAGACGGCGTGCAGCGGCCCGTCCTCGACGCCCTCGATCGTGAGGTCCGTCTCGAACGAGTCGACCTGCCGCCCGAACGCGTTGCGCCGCACCGTGACGTCGACGCCGCCCAGGGTCTGCTGGCCCTCGATGCCGCCGAGCACCCGGTCGGCGAGCAGGATCATGCCCGCGCAGGACCCGTACGCGGGCATCCCCTCACGCAGGCGGCGCTGCACGGGCTCGAACAGGTCGAACGCGCGCAGCAGCTTGTCGATCGTCGTCGACTCGCCGCCCGGGATGACCAGCGCGTCGACGCCGTCCAGCTCGCGCTCCCGACGGACGGGGACGGCGTGGGCCCCCTCGGTCGTGAGGGCGGCGACGTGCTCACGCACGTCGCCCTGCAGGGCGAGCACTCCGACGGTCACGGTCACGACGGGCGATCCTAGTTCGCGGTCGCGAGCCGCCCGGACGATGCCCGGCTGGCGGTCGGCCCCTCGGCCGCGACGTGCTCTCGGCGCGTGGACGGCTCGGCGGGCGTGTGCGCGGCGACGGCCGCGACGAGACGCGCGAGCCCCTCGTGCAGCACCGACGGCGACGCGGCGAGGCTGACGCGGACCTGCCCGTGCGCGGCCGGCCCGAACGTCGACCCGGGCGCGACGGCGACGTGCCGCTCGGCGAGCAGCCGCAGCGCGAACGCGTCGGTGTCCGGCGTCCCGACGTCGACCATGAGGTAGAAGGCGCCCTCGGGCCGCACGTAGCCAAGGCCTGCGGCGTCGAGCAGGGCGACGGCCGCGTCGCGCCGCGCGCGGTACTGCGCGACCGCGTCGGTCACGGCGTCCTGCGGCCCGGTGAGTGCGGCGAGGGCCGCGTGCTGCCCGGGCGCCGACGGGCACGCGATCGTCGCCTCGGCGACGTGGCCGATCGTCTCGACCAGGTCGTGCCGCGGCGTCGCGAGGAACCCGGTGCGCCACCCCGTCATCGCGTACGTCTTCGACAGGCTGTGCTGGACGACGACCCGTCCGTCGGTGTCGAAGGCGGCCGGGCTGACGTGGGTCGCGCCGAACGTGACGGCCTCGTAGCACTCGTCGGAGAGCACCCACAGGTCGTGCCGGCGGGCCACGCCCACGAGGCCGGCGACGACGTCGGCCGGGTACACCGCGCCCGTCGGGTTGTTGGGCGAGCACACGACGATCGCCCGCGTGCGCGGGCCCACGGCCGCCTCGACGTCGGCGACGTCGGGCACGAAGCCCCGCTCGGCCGACGTCGGGTAGGTCCGGACGACGGCCCCGACGGAGATCGCGGCCATCGCCCAGTTCGGGAACATCGGGTCCGGCAGCAGGATCTCGTCGCCCGGGCCGAGCAGCGCGGCCATCGTCATGGTGAGCCCGTGCATCGCGCCGTGCGTCACGACGACGTCGTCGTGGTGCGTCGGGCGGCCGCTGACGCGCGTGACCCGCTCGGCGGCGACCTCGCGCAGCTCGGCGAGTCCGGTGCTCGCGGTGTAGCCGGCACGCCCGTCGTGCGCGGCCCGCGCCGCGGCGTCGACGACGTGCGCGGGCGGCGCGGTGTCGGGCTCGCCGATCTCGAGGTGGAGCGCCTCCGGGTCGCGGTGCGCGAGCTCCATCAGGGTGCGGATGCCGCTGCGGGGGATGTGCAGCGTCGGGGACGTCGGGGCCAGGGTGGGCATGCTCTCGACCGTACACAGTCGACGTTACTGGTCAGTACCCCCTGCGGGATGACCGCGACGGGACCCGCTCCGTCGCGTGACGAGGCACCGCCCCCCCGTCCCGGCGTCGCACCGCTCAGTGCTCGTGCGCGAGCCCCAGGTGCCGCACCGTGCCGTCCCATCCCGCCGCGAGGTCCTGCACGAGGGCCGCGAGCCCGACGGGGAACACCTCGATCTCGACCGCGGCGAGCTCGTCGAGCGGCCACCAGCGGAGCTCGTCGAGCACCCCGGCCTCGAGCTCGGTCCACCCCTCGCGGCTCAGCTCGCCGACGTCCGTCGAGCGGACCCGCGCGAGGTAGAGGTCCTCGTCCTGGCGGCAGTGCTGCGCGAAGAAGTCGAAGATCGCCGACCGCGTGAGCACCGGACCCTGCAGCGCGGCCGGGTCCAGCACGATGCCGGTCTCCTCGCGCAGCTCGCGGAGCGCCGCGGTGCGCGAGTCCTCGCCGTCGTCGATGCCGCCGCCGACCGTGAACCACCAGCTGCGCTCGGGCTGGTCGACGTCGTGCCCGCGCATGAGCAGCACGCGGTCGTCCTCGTCGAGCAGGATCACGCGCGCGGCGCGCCGGAACAGCAGCCCGTCGGGCCCGGGACGCCACTCGGGGCCGAGCCCGTGCACCGGTCCCCCGCCGTCGGCGTGCCCGCGCGCCGCCACCGGCACGGCACCCTCGCCGGCCGCGACCGTGGCCGCGTCGCCGCCGGGCAGGCCGAGGGCCGCGGACGACGTCACGC
>NZ_BHYL01000270.1 GCF_003851725.1 Cellulomonas algicola
CGCCAGGGCCGCCCCGCGACACCGCGCGGCGGCTCGTCGCGACCCACCGGCAAGGGGCCCGCTCCGGCGCCCCGGCGGCCCGCGCTCCCGCTGCGCATGCTGCGCGGCGTCTGGATGGGGTCGGCGCACCTCGTCGGCGGCGCCGCGCGCAAGGTCGGCCACGGCGCGCGCGACCTCGACCCGGCGCACCGCCGCGACGGTCTCGCGTTCACGTTGCTCGGGCTCGCGATCGTCATCGCGGCCCGCGAGTGGTGGAGCCTGTCCGGGACCGCGGGGGACGTCGTGCACGCGGTGGTCGCCGGGACGTTCGGCACCGTCGGCGTCGTCGTGCCCGTCGTGCTCCTCGGGCTGTCGGTGCGCCTCATGCGGCACCCCGACCGCGTGCAGGCCAACTCGCGCATCAGCATCGGGCTCACCGCGATCACGCTCGCGGTCTGCGGGCTCGTGCACATCGGGGCCGGGCTGCCGACCACCGACGACTTCGCCGCGCTGCGCGGCGCGGGCGGCGTCGTCGGCTTCCTCGTCGGGACCCCGCTCGCGAGCCTGCTCACGTCGGGCGTCGCCGTCGCGCTGCTGCTGCTCCTCGCGTTCTTCGGCGTGCTCGTCGTCACCGCGACGCCCGTGCACCAGATCGTGCCGCGCCTGCGCGACCTCTACCACCGGCTCACCGGCGGCCACCGCGACGGCGAGGTCGAGGAGGACGAGGACGCGCCGCTCGTCATCAACGCGGGTCACTCCGCGCTGCCCGAGGTCGAGCCTCCGAAGAAGAAGACCCGCCTGCTCGGGCGTCGCAAGCGTGCCGACCAGCTCGACGACGCCGACCCCGACCGCCTCGACGCGTACGTCGGTGACGAGGCGTTCGAGCGCGCGGCCGTCGTCGAGGCGCTCGCCGGGGAGGCCGAGCCGTCGCCCGTCACCGAGCCCACCGCCGTCGTCCCGGCACCGCGCCCGCCCGCCGAGCTGCGCGCACCCGAGCCCCGCGGCGTCCCGCGCGGCGAGCAGCCGATGCTCGAGGGTGACGTCCTCTACACGCTCCCGAACGAGGACGCGCTCGCCAAGGGTGCGCCGCACAAGGTGCGCTCGGCCGCGAACGACCGCGTCGTCGAGTCGCTCACGACCGTCCTGGACCAGTTCGAGATCGACGCCAAGGTCACCGGCTTCACGCGCGGCCCCACGGTCACGCGCTACGAGGTCGAGCTCGGCCCCGCGGTCAAGGTCGAGCGGGTCACCGCGCTCAGCAAGAACATCGCCTACGCGGTCGCGAGCGCCGACGTCCGGATCCTGTCGCCGATCCCCGGCAAGTCCGCCATCGGCATCGAGATCCCCAACACCGACCGCGAGACGGTCTCGCTCGGCGACGTGCTGCGGTCCAGCGCCGCCAAGCGGTCCGAGCACCCGATGGTCATCGGCGTCGGCAAGGACGTCGAGGGCGGCTACGTCACCGCGAATCTCGCGAAGATGCCGCACCTCCTGGTCGCGGGCGCGACCGGCGCGGGCAAGTCGAGCTTCGTCAACTCGATGATCGTGTCGATCCTCATGCGCGCCACGCCCGACGAGGTCCGCATGGTGCTCGTCGACCCCAAGCGCGTCGAGCTCACGATCTACGAGGGCATCCCGCACCTCATCACGCCCATCATCACCAACCCCAAGAAGGCCGCCGAGGCGCTCGAGTGGGTCGTGCGGGAGATGGAGGCGCGGTACGACGACCTCGCGCTGTTCGGGTTCAAGCACGTCGACGACTTCAACGTCGCCGTGCGGGCCGGCAAGGTCAAGCCGCTGCCCGGCTCCGAGCGCAAGATCGCGCCGTACCCGTACCTGCTGGTGATCGTCGACGAGCTCGCCGACCTCATGATGGTCGCGC
The DNA here is from genome assembly GCF_003851725.1 of Cellulomonas algicola. Classification (GTDB taxonomy): domain Bacteria; phylum Actinomycetota; class Actinomycetes; order Actinomycetales; family Cellulomonadaceae; genus Cellulomonas; species Cellulomonas algicola. The sequence continues at coordinate 1,862 of NZ_BHYL01000270.1, forward strand.
CCCGCGACGTCGAGGCGTCGATCCAGCGCATCACGCAGCTCGCGCGCGCCGCCGGCATCCACCTCGTGCTCGCCACGCAGCGGCCGTCGGTCGACGTCGTCACCGGCCTGATCAAGGCGAACGTGCCGTCGCGGCTCGCGTTCGCGACGAGCTCGCTCACCGACTCGCGCGTCGTGCTCGACCAGCCGGGAGCCGAGAAGCTCATCGGCCAGGGTGACGCGCTGTTCCTCCCCATGGGTGCCGCCAAGCCGATGCGCACGCAGGGCGCCTGGGTCTCCGAGTCGGAGATCCACGCGGTCGTCGAGCACGTCAAGAAGCAGCTCAAGCCCGTGTACCGCGAGGACGTCGCCGTCACGGCGGCCAAGAAGCAGGTCGACGAGGACATCGGCGACGACCTCGACCTGCTGCTGCAGGCCGCCGAGCTCGTCGTCACGTCGCAGTTCGGCTCGACGTCGATGCTGCAGCGCAAGCTGCGCGTCGGGTTCGCCAAGGCCGGGCGCCTCATGGACCTGCTCGAGTCGCGGGAGATCGTCGGGCCGTCCGAGGGGTCGAAGGCGCGCGAGGTGCTCGTGCAGCCCGACGACCTGCCGGGCACGCTCGCGATGCTGCGCGGCGAGCCCGGGGCCGAGGACGACGGTGCGCTGCCCGGCGACCCGCCCGTGGCGACCGACTACTTCGACGACGCCGAGGAGGACGACGCAGGACCCTGGTCCGGCGGCGGCCGATGAACCTGCCGGTGACCGACCCCCGGAGCCTCGTCTCCACGGTCATCGCCGTCGTCGCGATCGTCGCGCTCGTCGCCGTCCTCGTCCTGCTCGCGCGCCAGCGCCGGCAGGTCCGCACCGCGAACCAGCTCCTCGAGCTGTCCCGCGAGCTGCGGCAGCGCTACGACGCGCTGCAGTCCGTCACCAAGGAGGGCGTGCTCGTCCAGTCGCTGGGCGGGCGCGTCCTCGACATCTCGGAGCGTGCCGCCGCGATCCTCGGCGTCGACCCGGCGTCCGCGCTCGGCCGGCCCGTCAGCGACCTGCCGCTCGTGCTCGTCAACGAGCAGGGGCTCTCGATGAACCCGGCGGCGGTGCTGGGGCACCGCACGGTGCCTGGTCCCGACACCGCGGAGTCGGGGCCCGAGCTCGTGGGCGTCGCCCTGCCCGACAGCGCCGGCATGCACGTGCGCATGGTGCAGGTCGCGAGCCAGCTCGTCCCGGCGGGCGACGGCGAGAACCCCGCGGTCCTCACGACGCTCGTCGACGTGACGGGGCGGCGCGAGGTCGAGGCCGCGCTGTCCCGCAGCGAGACGCAGTTCCGCGTGGCGATGGAGAACGCGCCGATCGGCATGGCGCTCGTCGACCTGGACTGGTGCGTCGTCGAGGCGAACTCGGCGCTCGCCGAGCTGCTCGGTACCCGCGTCGACGCGCTGCGCGGCTACCCGATGTCCGAGCTCGGCGAGCCCGAGGGGCGGGCCGCCGAACGGGCCGAGGTCGACAAGCTGCTCGCGGGCGGGGCGCCGCGCTTCTCGCTCGAGCAGAAGTACGTGCGCGCGGACGGGCACGCCGTGTGGGTCGTGCTCGACGCGGCGCTCGTGCGGTCGGCGAGCGGCACGCCCGACCACTTCGTCGTGCAGGTCCGCGACTCCACGGAGTCCCGCCTCCAGGCCGAGATGCTCACGCACCGCGCCATGCACGACCCCCTGACGGGTCTCGCGAACCGCACGCTGATGCAGGAGGTGCTCCAGTCCGTGCTGGAGCAGCCCGGCGTCGTGGACCGCGTCGCGGTGATCGCGTGCGACCTCGACGGCTTCAAGCAGGTCAACGACCGCTACGGGCACGCCGCGGGGGACGAGCTCCTCGTGCACGTCGCGGGCGTGCTGCGGGCCGCGACCGCGCGGCGCGGGACCGTCGCTCGGCTCGGCGGCGACGAGTTCGTCGTCGTCGTGCAGGACGCCGACGGGCCGCGTGCGGTGTTCGAGATCGCCGCCGCGATCCACGCGGGCCTGGTCGAGCCCGCGCGCATCGCGCGCCGGCGCGTGCAGGTCGCCGCGAGCATCGGCATCGCCCTCGCGGACCCGGAGACCGTCGAGGGCGGTGCGCCCGCGCTCGTCGCCGCCGCCGACGCCGCGCTCTACCGGGCCAAGGCCGCCGGGCGGGGCCGGACCGAGGTGTACGACGCGTCGATGAGCGCGACCTCGACGACCGGCGTGCACCGCGAGCTCGCCGACGCGATCGCCGGGCGCGAGCTCGTCGTGCACTACCAGCCGATCGTCGACCTGGCCGACATGCGCGTCGTCGGCTACGAGGCGCTCGTGCGCTGGCAGCACCCGCACCGCGGACTGCTGCTGCCCGGGTCGTTCCTGGCGCTCGTGCAGGAGGCCGGGCTGTCGGTGCCGCTCGCGCAGTACGTCGCGACGTCGGTCGTCGACTTCGTCGCGCGCACGCGCGACAAGACGCGCTGGGTGTCCGTCAACGTGTCAGCCGACCAGCTGGGCGACGGCGAGTTCGCGACGACGCTCCTCGGCGAGATCTCGCGTCGTCGCGTGACGCCCGGGCGGATCGTCGTCGAGCTCACCGAGTCGTCGCTCGTCGCGTCGAGCACGCGCATCCGGCACGAGCTCACGCAGCTCTCGGCCGCGGGCGTCCCGATCCTGCTCGACGACTTCGGCACGGGCGTGTCGCCCTTGTCCTACCTGCGCGACCTGCCCGTCGCGGGCGTGAAGCTCGACATGTCGTTCACGTCGGGCATCCCCGACGACCCGACCGCCGGCAAGGTCGCGCGGGCGCTCGGCGCGCTCGCCCGGGAGCTCGCGATGGTGACGATCGCCGAGGGGATCGAGCACGAGGAGCAGGCGCGCTACCTGCACCGCAACGGCTGGCGGTACGGCCAGGGGTGGCTGTTCGGCGGCGCGCAGCCCGCCGAGGCGACCCGGACCTGACGCGGGCTCCGGTCGAGCACAGCCGCGGGACGGGCGTGGTGACGCGTCGCGGGTCGGTGCGGAGAGGGTCGCGTGCCGGTGGGCAGGCAGCGATCAGCATGCGGCCTCGCTCAGCGGGCGAGCGGCCGCGTCCGACGGTCAGCCGGCGGTGCGCGGCACGACGACCGGCGCGGGGCCGGTCGGGACGACGGGCGTCGTCCGCTCGGGCGCCTGCGCGCCCGCGGCCGCCCGGACGCGCG
>NZ_BHYL01000271.1 GCF_003851725.1 Cellulomonas algicola
CCCGCCCCCCCCGACCGGGTCGCGTCCGCGTGGCCGCAGGCCGGTGCGGGCGGCGTGGGCGGTGGCGAGCTGGCGCACGTCGCGCTGCCCGCGCAGCGTGCGTGGAAGCAGGCGGTGCTCGAGGAGCAGCTGCGACGGCTCGCACGCGACGAGCGGTCCGTCCCGGTGCACGCGGCACCCGGGGACGACGAGCGCGGCGGGCTGCACTGGCGCACGCGCATCGACCTCGTCGCCGACGCCGAGGGCCGCGCCGGCATGCGCGGGCACCGGTCGCACGAGGTGCACGCGCTGACCGCGATGCCGCTCGCGACCGAGCGGATCGAGGCGCTCGGGCTGTTCGACCGGCGGTGGACGGCCGGTGCACGGATCGAGGCGGTCGCTCCGGCCGGCGGCGACACGCCCGTGGTCCTGCTCGACGGGGCGCCGTTCGACCTGTCCCGCGGTCGCGTCGACCCGCGCCCGAACGCCCGTGCGGCGGTGCGCGAGGAGGTGCGTCGCGGCGACGTCGGGTACGCGTACCGCGTCGCGGCCGCCGGCTTCTGGCAGGTGCACCGTCAGGCTCCGGGCGTCCTGGTCGACGCCGTGCTGACCGGCCTGGGCGACGTGACCGGGGCGACCGTGCTGGACCTGTACGCGGGCGCGGGCCTGTTCACGCTCCCGCTCGCGGACGCGGTCGCGGACGGTGAGGTGGTGTCCGTCGAGGGCGACGCGCGCGCGGTGCGCGACGCGCGACGCAACGTGCACGACCGCCCGAACGTCGAGCTGCACGCGGGCGACGTCGCGCGTGTCCTCGTGGGCACGCAGGACGCCGACTCGGACGTGGTGCACGCCGACGCGGTCGTGCTCGACCCGCCGCGCACGGGCGCGGGTCGACGGGTCGTCGACGCGATCACCGCGCTGCGTCCCGAGCGCGTCGTCTACGTGGCGTGCGACCCGGCCGCGCTCGCGCGCGACGTCGCGCTGTTCGGGGGCGCGGGGTACGGGCTCGTCGACCTCCAGGGCTACGACCTGTTCCCGATGACGCACCACGTCGAGGCCGTCGCCGTCCTGTCCCGCTGACGCCGCTCGTCACCGCGACGGCCGCGCTGACCAGCGCTAGCGTGGGCGGGAGCCGGACCGCGGCGGCCCGGCGGAGGGAGGCACCCCGTGACCGAGAAGGACGCGGCGCACCGCCTGGCGGAAGCGAGCCGGCTGGCGACGCAGGAGCTCCACAAGCAGGGCACGCCCGACTACGACCCGCGCGCGCACGAGCGGGCCGTGGAGGCGGAGCGCAAGGCGCTCGACGCCCTCGAGGCCGAGAAGAAGGCGTCCGGGACGACCTGACCGGCCGCGCGCGGCCCGTCGGCCCCCGTCGTGGTCCGGCTCGTCGCCGGGCGGGCGACGGGGGCCGCGCCGTGCCGGTCCTCCGCGACGCGCCCGGAGCGTGGACGGAGGTGCGCCGAGCCGTTCCGAGCATGTATCTTGACGTCGAGATAATTCGCGACCCGAGCCGCCGTAGGCTGGGAGGTCGCACCGTCCTGCCGCCTGGGTGACCCCCATCCCCGGGCAGACTCGCCCAGCGAAGGAGCACCACGTGAGCAGCGTCGACAGCTTCGGATCGAAGGCAACCCTCGAGGTCGGTGACGCCTCGTACGAGGTCTACCGCCTCGCGGCGGTCCCCGGTCTGGAGCGCCTGCCGTTCAGCCTCAAGATCCTCGCGGAGAACCTGCTCCGCACCGAGGACGGCGCGAACATCACCGCCGACCACGTGCGCGCGCTCGCCGGGTGGGACCCGAACGCCCAGCCCGACACCGAGATCCAGTTCACGCCCGCCCGCGTGATCATGCAGGACTTCACCGGCGTGCCCTGTGTCGTCGACCTCGCCACGATGCGCGAGGCCGTCGCGGAGCTCGGCGGCGACCCGTCCCGCATCAACCCGCTCGCGCCCGCCGAGATGGTCATCGACCACTCCGTGCAGATCGACGTCGCGGGACGCCCCGACGCGTTCGAGCGGAACGTCGAGCTCGAGTACCAGCGCAACCGTGAGCGCTACCAGTTCCTGCGCTGGGGCCAGACGGCGTTCGACGACTTCAAGGTCGTCCCGCCGGGCACCGGCATCGTGCACCAGGTCAACATCGAGTACCTCGCGCGCGGCGTCATGGTCCGTGACGGTCGTGCCTACCCCGACACGTGCGTCGGCACCGACTCGCACACGACGATGGTCAACGGCCTCGGCGTCCTGGGCTGGGGCGTCGGCGGCATCGAGGCCGAGGCGGCCATGCTCGGCCAGCCGGTGTCGATGCTCATCCCGCGCGTCGTCGGGTTCAAGCTCACGGGCCAGATCCCGTCGGGCGTGACCGCGACCGACGTCGTGCTCACCATCACGCAGCAGCTGCGCCAGCACGGTGTCGTCGGCAAGTTCGTCGAGTTCTACGGCGACGGCGTCGCCGCGGTGCCGCTCGCGAACCGCGCCACGATCGGCAACATGAGCCCCGAGTTCGGCTCGACGGTGGCGATCTTCCCGATCGACGGCGTGACCATCGAGTACCTGCGCCTCACCGGCCGCTCGCAGGAGCAGCTGGCGCTCGTCGAGGCGTACGCCAAGGAGCAGGGCCTCTGGCACGACCCGTCGGCCGAGGGCTACACGGAGCCGGTCTTCTCCGAGTACCTCGAGCTCGACCTGTCGACGGTCGTCCCGTCGATCGCCGGCCCGAAGCGCCCGCAGGACCGCATCGAGCTGTCCGAGGCCAAGGAGTCGTTCGCGGCGTCGATCCTCGACTACGTCGACCCGCACGAGGCCGCCGCGTTCACCGGTCTCGACGAGTCCGTCGAGGAGACCTTCCCGGCGTCCGACCCGATCGCGGCCAGCGCGCACACCGACTCGTCCGACGCACCCGCGGGCGCGCTGCACGGCGACTCGGCCCACCGCCCGCACAAGCGCGTCCCCGTGACGCTCGCGGACGGCACCCGGACCGAGCTGGACCACGGGCACGTCGTCATCGCGTCGATCACGTCGTGCACCAACACGTCGAACCCGTCGGTCATGCTGGCGGCGGCGCTGCTCGCGCGGAACGCGGTCGAGAAGGGCCTGACGGCCAAGCCGTGGGTCAAGACGTCGATGGCGCCCGGCTCGCAGGTCGTCACGAACTACTACGAGAAGGCCGGCCTGTGGCCGTCGCTCGAGAAGCTCGGCTTCCACCTGGTCGGCTACGGCTGCGCCACGTGCATCGGCAACTCGGGCCCGCTGCCCGACGAGGTGTCGGCGACCGTCAACGAGCACGACCTGTCGGTCGTCTCGGTGCTGTCGGGCAACCGCAACTTCGAGGGGCGCATCAACCCCGACGTGAAGATGAACTACCTCGCGTCGCCGCCGCTGGTCATCGCGTACGCGCTGGCCGGGACGATGGACTTCGACTTCGAGAACGAGCCGCTCGGCACGACCGAGTCCGGCGAGCCGGTGTTCCTCCGCGACATCTGGCCGTCGCCGCAGGACGTGCAGGCGACGATCGACGCGTCGATCGACCGTCAGATGTTCACCGAGGACTACGCCGACGTGTTCACCGGCGACGAGCGGTGGCGCTCGCTGCCGACGCCCGAGGGCAACACGTTCGAGTGGGACGCCGAGTCGACCTACGTCCGCAAGCCCCCGTACTTCGAGGGCATGGGCGCGACGCCGGAGCCCGTCACCGACATCACCGGCGCGCGCGTGCTCGCGAAGCTCGGCGACTCGGTCACCACCGACCACATCAGCCCCGCGGGCTCGATCAAGGCGGACAGCCCCGCGGGCGTCTACCTGGCCGAGCACGGCGTCGAGCGTCGCGACTTCAACTCCTACGGCTCGCGCCGCGGGAACCACGAGGTCATGATCCGCGGCACGTTCGCGAACATCCGCCTGCGCAACCAGCTCGTCCCCGGCACCGAGGGCGGGTTCACCAAGAACCTGCTCACGGGCGAGGACACGACGATCTACGACGCGTCGGTCGCCTACCAGGAGGCGGGCGTGCCGCTCGTCGTCCTCGGCGGCAAGGAGTACGGCTCGGGCTCGTCGCGCGACTGGGCGGCCAAGGGCACGCGTCTGCTGGGCGTCCGCGCGGTCATCACCGAGTCGTTCGAGCGCATCCACCGCTCCAACCTGATCGGGATGGGCGTGCTGCCGCTGCAGTTCCCCGAGGGCGAGAACGCCGACTCCCTCGGCCTGGACGGCACCGAGACGTTCGACATCGCGGGCGTCACCGAGCTCAACGAGGGCCGCACGCCCCGCACGGTGCACGTGACCGCCACGAAGGCCGACGGCGGCGTCGTCGAGTTCGACGCGGTCGTCCGCATCGACACCCCCGGCGAGGCGGACTACTACCGCAACGGCGGCATCCTGCAGTACGTGCTGCGGTCGCTGGTCAGCTGACCTCCGCCGGCGCCTCGCGCGCCGCCGGCCGACGGGCCGTCTCCCTCCCGGGGAGGCGGCCCGTCGTCGTCGCGGGTGGCACGACGCTGCGGCGGTGTCCTCACGGCAGCGAGGGGCGGGGGGCGCCGATGCGCACGTCCACGCCCGGCGACCAGCGGGCGTGCGGGGGTCCGGACGGCGCGGGCAGGCCGCGCGCGCGCAGGAGGTTCGTGCGCAGACCCACGACGGTCGCCTGCCGCAGCGGCCACGGCTCGTGCTCGACCGGGACCCGGGTCAGGCGGACGGGCCCGCGCCGGGCGTCGGCGTTCCAGCGGCCGGTCACGGCGACCGTCCAGTCGCCGGGCGTGCGGAGGTCGTCGCCGAGCGCCAGGCGCGCGTTCAGGAGCTCTCCACGTGACGACGTGGCCGTGCACGTCACGCGGTCCCCGCCGCCGCCGGGCCCGCGGGCGAAGTCCGTGGTCGCGTGCACGGAGGGGAGGCCCAGCTGTCAACCCGGTGACCGGCGACGCGCGCGCTCACGGCCGCCTGCCGTGGTGGTCGCGCACGCCGCCCCTACGCCTGCCCGAACCCCGGTGCGGACGTCACCACCCACGAGCGGCGCAGCAGCTCGTCGAGCACCGTCAGGTCGACCTTGTCGAGGTCCTTGAGGTAGAGGCAGCTGACGCTCGTCGTGTGCGGCCCGAGCTCCGCCAGCAGGTCGGCGTGCGCGTCGAAGCCGTCCGGGAGGTAGACGGTCGTCGACGTGCGGCGCGGCGAGAAGCCGGCGGCTGCCGCGTCGCCCTCGCGGCCCGACGCGTACCGGTAGTGGTACCGGCCGTACCCGACGATCGACGGTCCCCACAGGCGCGGCTCCTCGCCGGTCACGCGGCCGTAGAGGTCGAGCAGCCGGTGCGCGTCGCGGCGCCGGACGGGGTGCTCGACGGACTCGACGAACGCCAGGACGTCCGCGTCGGTGGGGAGGGTCTTCGGCTGGTCGGCCATGGGAGCCAGTATCTCCGCGCGACGCGGCGGGGTCACGGGCCGACGGCGACCGCGCCGGCGAGCAGCGCGACGAGCGTGCGCAGATGCGTCCGCGCGTCGTCGTCGCGATCAGGGTTGGCCTCGACGACGACGAGGCCGGCGAAGCCGTCGGTCCGCACCAGCGCCCGCAGCAGGCGCGCGAGGACCGGTTCCGTGAGTCCGCGGCCGTAGGTCGGGACGTCGGCCAGCGGCAGCGCGAAGAAGTCGAGCACGTCGACGTCGAGGTGCACGAGGAAGCCGTCCGAACCGGCGACGCCGGCCGCGACCGCCGCCGCGTCCTCGGTGCCGTCGACGACGACGGACGCCGGGACGCGGGTCGCGGGCACCTGTCCGTGCACGTCCTCCTCCTCGTCCGCGTACCCGACGAACGCGAGCCGATCGGCGGTCACGAGGGGCCGGCGCGGGCCGAGCCCGGCGAGTGCGTCGTGCGTGCCGGGCAGGTCCAGGGCGTGCGCCATGCCCATGGAGTCGGCGATCGGCTCGTCGGTGTGGTCGGTCGGCAGGTGCAGGTCCTGACCGCCGTCGACGTACACGACCCCGAGGTCCCGGCCTGCGTCGGCGGCCGCCGCGAGGACCGCGAGCGTCACGGTGCACTCGCCACCCAGGACGACGGGCACGTGCCCCGCGGCCAGCACGCCGAGCACCGCGGCGCGCGCCTCCTGCAGCACCGCCGCGACGCGCTCGACGTCGTGCGGGACCGTCCGCACGGGCGCGTCGTGCCGCCACCGCGCGACCGTCGTGTCGCCGTGGTCCACGACGTCGCGCCCGGCGGCCGTCAGCGCCGCGACGAGCCCGGCGGCACGC
>NZ_BHYL01000272.1 GCF_003851725.1 Cellulomonas algicola
GCGCTGGCCGCGGCGGCGGGCGCGTGGTGCGTGCGCGTGCACGAGGTGGCAGGCTCGGCCGACGCGGTCAGGGTGGCGGCCGCCTGGCGGGGCGCGGGCGGTGGCCCTGCCGGGGGGCCCGGGAGCGCGGACCCGCGCGGCACGACCCCGCCCGAGGCGGACGACGAGCTACCGGTCGACGAGGACGCGAGCATGAGGAGCAGCACGTGACGACGCACGAGGAGAACGGCGCGGCGTACGACGCGAGCGGGCGGCGGCTCGACCAGATCCGCCTGACGGGGATCACGGCGACCGGGTACCACGGCGTGTTCGACCACGAGCGGCGCGAGGGGCAGACGTTCGTCGCGGACGTCGTCGTGCACCTCGACACGCGTCGGGCGGCCGCGGGCGACGACCTGGCGCACACGCTGGACTACGGCGGGCTCGCGCAGCAGGTCGCGGCGGTGCTCGCGGGCGAGCCGGTCGACCTCATCGAGACGGTCGCCGAGCGCATCGCCGCGACCGTGCTGGCCGCGGGCGCGGTGGCTGCCGTCGACGTGGCCGTGCACAAGCCGCAGGCGCCGATCCCGGTCCCGTTCGGGGACGTCGTCGTCGCGATCCGGCGCGACCGCACGAAGCTGCCGGCCGCCGAGCCGTACACCGGTCCGCTGCGCGAGGCCGCGCTGCCGCGCACGGGTGCCGCCGCGCTCGTCGCCCCGCTGCCGCGTGACATGGACGGGCCCTCCGCGCCGGACGACGAGCCGCGTGCCGCGGACGCGGGCGGCGCCGACGCGCGGACG
>NZ_BHYL01000273.1 GCF_003851725.1 Cellulomonas algicola
TCCTGGCCCGCTGGCACCGCTGGACGGCGCCGCGCCCGCACCTGCTGCGCCGCCGCTCGCACCGCCGCCGCCGTTCGCCACCGCCGCCGATGATCGACCGACGACACCGCCGCCCGCGTTCGTCGAGGGACCGCCGCCGACCGCGGTCGTGCCCATGGTGTCGCCCCCCTCCGCGCCCGGGGGTGGTCTCGTCGACGTGCCTGCCGGCATCGCGGACGAGCACCGCGACGCCCCGCGCGGCGGGGGCCCGATCATCGACGCGGTGCCGGTCCGTCCCGGTCCGTCCGCGCCCGTCGTCGCGCGTCCGGGACTCGTCGACGTGCCCGAGACGGTCACGGGCACGATCCCGCTCGTGCCGGTCGCCCGACGTCCCGCACCGACCCCGGCACCCGAGCCCGGTCCCGCTCCTGCCGGCGGTCTCGGCGAGATCGAGCACACGCGTCTGCGCGAGCCGATCACCGACCCGGGTCAGGCGATCGGGCTCGGCGAGGTGGAGCAGACCCGTCTGCGCGAGCCGGCGACGCCGCCGGTCGAGCGGCTCACGCCGTCCGTTCTGGGCGACCTGGAGCACACCGTCCTGCGCGACGAGGTGCCGACGGCCGGTGGGCCCGGCGACGTCGAGCGCACGCGCCTCGTCGGCGCGGCGGACCGGTCCCCGGACCGCACCCCCGCGGGCCTGCTGCGGCTCGTGTTCGACACGGGCGAGCGGGTCGTCGTCGAGGGTGACGGGCTCGTCGGTCGCGACCCGTCCGACGCCGGCGTCACGCACGTCGTCGCGGTCGACGACCCGCAGCGCTCGGTCTCGAAGATCCACCTCGCGTTCGGTCCGACGGGCGACGGCCACCTCTGGGTGGTCGACCGTGGCTCGACGAACGGCACGGTGCTCGTCGGTCCCGACGGCTCGGGGGCGGCGCTGACGCCCGGCACGCGCGCGGTCGTGGAGGCGGGCTGGACGATCCGCTTCGGTCAGCGGGCGGCCCGGGTCGAGCGCGCCTGACGCGCACGGCTCCCAGGCCCGGGAGCGGCGGGCGGCCCTTCCGCCACCCGGGACGATCCCGACGAACGGCCGCGTCCTGCCCTTGTCGCGCCGTAGCATGAGCGCGGCGGTCGCCGACCGCCCTCCCGACGGCGGGTCTCCGCCGGGGAGCGACCCCGCTGCGAGGTGGACGTGACGGCCCCGTCGGACGAGTCGGTGCAGCCGGCCGTGGCCGGCGTCCGGGTCGACGTGGGCGTCGCGACGGACCGCGGGCGCCGGGACTCGAACGAGGACGCGTCCCTCGCGTCGGGCGGCGTGTACGTCGTCGCGGACGGCATGGGTGGTCACGAGGCGGGCGAGGTCGCGAGCAGCCTGGCCGTCGAGGCGCTGCGGCCGCTGGTCGGGACGACGCCCGACGTCGCGACGGTCGCGGGCACGTTGCGCGACGCGCACGCGCGGGTCCGGGACCTCCCGTCGTCGTCGCCGCGCCGACCGGGCACGACGATCACGGGCGTGGTCCTCACGGAGCACGAGGGCGTGCCGTGCTGGGTCGTGCTCAACGTGGGCGACTCGCGGACGTACCGGATGATCGGCGGCGTGCTCGAGCAGGTCACGGCGGACCACTCGGAGATCGCCGAGCTCGTCGCGAGCGGTCTGGTGCCGGCGGACGCGGCCGCGCGTCACCCGCGGCGGCACGTCGTCACGCGCGTCCTCGGCGGCGGCGCGTCGGACGTGCGGCCGGACGTGTGGCTGTTCCCGGTGAGCCCGGGCGACCGGATGGTGGTGTGCTCGGACGGCCTGACGGACGAGCTGACGGACCGCAGGATCGAGGTCGAGCTGCGCACGGCGGGGTCGGCGCAGGAGGCGGCGGACCGCCTGGTCGCGGCGGCGCTGGCGGCCGGCGGCCGCGACAACGTGACGGTCGTGGTGGTCGACGCGACGGTGCCGCGGCGTTGACGCCCGGTGCTCGTCAGGCCGCGGCGGTCCGCGTGCGCGCGTGGAGCCGGTTCCGCAGCCCGTCGACGGTGAGCAGGACGAGCGCGACCCACACGAGCGCGAACCCCCACCACCGGGCCACGGGCATCTGCTCGTGCAGCACCAGGACGCCGATGAGGAGCTGCAGGACGGGCGCGAGGTACTGCAGCAGCCCGACGACGCTCAGGGGAAGCCGGCGCGCGGCGGAGTTGAACAGCAGGAGCGGGACGGCGGTCACGACGCCCGACGAGACGAGCGCGACGGCGTGCCAGGGGCCGTACGCGGCGAAGGTCCCGGTGCCGTCGACGCCGAGCACGACGAGGTACCCGAGTGCGAGCGGGGCGAGCAGGAGGGTCTCGGCGGTCATGCCGGGGATCGCCGCGACGCTCCGTCCGACGCGGTTCTTGATGAGGCCGTAGAACCCGAAGCTGAGCGCGAGCGTGAGGGCGATCCAGGGGAGCTGCCCGTAGCCGACGGTGATGACGACGACCGCGAGCGCGCCGAACCCGAGCGCGACCCACTGCACGGGGCGCAGGCGTTCGCGGAGCACGAGGACGGCGAGGGCGACGGTGACGAGCGGGTTGATGAAGTACCCGAGGGCCGCGTCGACGACCCGGTCGGTGAGGACGCCGAAGACGAACACGAGCCAGTTCACGGCGAGCAGGACGGCGGCGACGGCGAGCAGCCCGAGCGTGCGGCGGTCGCGGAGCGCGGCGACGAACCCGGTCCAGGTCCGCGTGACGAGCAGCAGGAGGAGGCAGAACAGCAGGGACCAGACGACGCGGTGGGCGATGATCTCGACGGCGCCGGCGGGTTCGAGCAGCGGGAAGTACAGGGGCAGCACGCCCCACAGCGCGTAGGCGGCGATGCCGGCGGCCAGGCCACCGCGCGCGGACGGCGGCGTCGACGCCACGTCGGCGGAGCTGCTCGGCGTCGTGCCGGAACCGGGCGGTGCCGTCTCGGCAGCAGGGGAGCCGGCAGGGGTGCTGGTGGGGGAGTGGGCGGGGGTGAGGGGGGACGTCGCGGCGGGTCCGGGGACCGCTGCGTCGGGTGTTCCGGGCACCCGTCGAGCGTAAGCGCTCGCCTCTACCGGAGAATCGGACGCTTGTCTTGCATCATGGACCAGAGGTCCAGATCGTGAAACGGGTGAGGCGACCCTCACCCGCCGACCTAGACTGTTCGCCGCACGGCCGCGTCGGCATGCCCGCTGCGTCCCGGTAACGTCCACCGCTGGACCCACCCGTCCGCGGTGCGGACGACCGCTCCCCGATCGGAAGGCGAACCGTCCCGTGAGCACCCCGACCCTGCGCGTCGCCGTCGTCGGCGCCGGACCGGCCGGCATCTACGCCGCCGACATCCTGTCGAAGACGGACCTCGACGTCAGCATCGACCTGTTCGAGCGACTGCCCGCGCCGTTCGGGCTCGTGCGCTACGGCGTCGCGCCGGACCACCCGCGCATCAAGCAGATCATCGTCGCGCTGCACAAGGTGCTCGAGCGCGGCGACATCCGCCTCCTCGCGAACGTCGACTACGGCACGGACCTCAAGCTCGACGACCTGCGCCAGTTCTACGACGCCGTGATCTTCTCCACGGGCTCGATCCGCGACGCGGCCCTGCCGATCCCGGGCATCGACCTCGACGGCTCCTACGGTGCCGCGGACTTCGTCTCCTGGTACGACGGCCACCCCGACGTCCCGCGCACCTGGCCGCTCGAGGCGCAGCACGTCGCGGTCCTGGGCGCCGGCAACGTCGCGCTCGACGTCGCGCGCATCCTCGCGAAGCACGCGGACGACCTGCTGCCGACCGAGGTCCCGGCCAACGTCTACGAACTCCTCAAGGCGTCGCCCGTCACCGACGTGCACGTCTTCGCCCGCCGCGGTCCCGCGCAGGTCAAGTTCTCGCCGCTCGAGCTGCGCGAGCTCGGGCACGTGCCGGACGTCGACGTCATCGTCTACCCCGAGGACTTCGAGTTCGACGAGGGCTCGATGGCCGCGATCCACTCCTCGAACCAGACCAAGCAGGTGGTCAAGACCCTCACGGACTGGACGCTCAAGGAGCCCGAGGAGCTCACCGCGAGCCGCCGGATCCACCTGCACTTCCTGCACAAGCCGGTCGAGGTGCTGGGCGAGGACGGCAAGGTCGTCGGCCTGCGCACCGAGCGCACCGCGCTCAACGGCGACGGCAACGTCACGGGCACGGGGCAGACGCACGACTGGGCCGTCCAGGCCGTCTACCGCGCGGTCGGCTACTTCGGGTCGCCGCTCGTCGACATCCCGTTCGACGACGTCGCGGGCGTGATCCCGAACCGTGAGGGTCGCGTCGTGGACGTCGACGGCGAGCACATCCCCGGCGTGTACGCGACGGGCTGGATCAAGCGCGGCCCGGTCGGCCTCATCGGCCACACCAAGTCGGACGCGTCGGAGACGATCCGCCACCTCGGCGAGGACGTCGCCGAGGGCGGCGACGCGTTCTACACGGCGACGGACCGCGAGCCGAAGGCCGTCGACGAGTTCCTCGCCGCGCGCGGTGTCGACGTCATCACGTGGACCGGCTGGGAGCTGCTCGACGCGTGGGAGAGGTCCCTCGGCGAGCCGCACGGCCGCGAGCGCGTCAAGGTCGTCCCGCGCGAGCACATGGTCGCGATCTCGCTCGGCCGCGACGTCCCGACCGTCTGACCGCACGCACGACGTCACGAGGCCCGGCCCCCGACGGGGGCCGGGCCTCGTCGTGTCGGTCCGCCGCGGGCCGACGG
>NZ_BHYL01000274.1 GCF_003851725.1 Cellulomonas algicola
CGCGGGGGCCTCGTCATGTCCGCGGGCCGCCGAGCGGGCGCGGCTCCCGGCGGCAACGCGCCGGGGTGGCTCAGGCGGTGAGGCCGAGCCGCGACATCCGGCGGGTGTGCTGCGCGGTGAGCTCGCCGAAGAGCTTGGTCGGCGGGTTCGCCGGGGCGGTGCGCCCGTCGGCCTGCTGGTCGGCCGCGACGACCGCGTCGCCCGTCCCGCTCGACACGAGCCGCACGAGACCGGGGCGCTGCACGAGCAGCCGCTGCACGACGCCGAGCGCCTCCCCCACGAGCCGGCGGCCCCACAGCGCGAGCCGCGAGCTGAGCACGCCGTCGTCGGAGCCGGCGGCGTCGAGCTCGGCCACGGCCAGCTCGGCGTGGGCGGCGTCGTCGAGGACCGCGAGCACGACCCGGCGGGACTCCGCGTCGAGGCCCTCGGCCGCGACCCGGCAGAAGTCGTCCGCGACGCCGTAGCCGACGTAGGCCTTGAGCAGCCGCTCCCACCACGTGCTGGGCTGCGTGCGGGCGTCGAAGTCGTCGAGGACGTGGTCGAACTGCGCGACCGCGGCGACGGGGTCCGCGCCCAGCTCGGTGATCCGCGCCATCACGGTGTCGCGACGGGCGACCGCGGCCGCGGCGAACCCGCTCAGCTGCAGCCGCTGGTCGGTCGTGGGGGCGACCGACGCGTCGGCGGCGAGCCGTGCGAAGGCGATCTGCTCCAGCTGCGCGACCAGCCCGAGCAGCTCCACGGTGTCGGCCTGCGAGGGTCCGGGACGGGCGGCGGGCGCGTCGTCGGGACCGGCCGGGAGTGCGTGCGTGGTCATCCGAGGATCGTATGCCGACGCCGCGCCGCCGTGCGCGGAACGGTCCACAGGGTCGTCCGATAGGCTGGGGGGGTACATCGGTTGCCCGGTCGTCTCGGAGGGGACGCCGTCCCCGGTCCCAGGACCGGCTCGCGCAGCGCCGGACGCACGTCCGCAGCGGCTCGCGAGCGACTTTCACGATCGGCTGCCGGCCAACCCGCGTGGTGACCGCTGTCGCCCGGGAACGCCGCGATCGCCGGCCGCTCCTGGACAGCGCGCGGACCACCACCCTGCGCAGTGAGAAGCCAACGTGACCACGACCGACCCCGGCACCACCGTCGACTCCCCCGACAGCCCCGACGCCGCCGCGAGCGCGCTCGCCGCCCCCATGACGCGGCCGCTGCGCTCGACGTACTCGTCGGTGCAGGCCGTCGACGCGTCCTTCGCGGACTTCGACGTCCGCCCCGAGATCGTGCAGGCGCTCGCCGACGCGGGCATCTCGCACCCCTTCCCGATCCAGGCCATGACGCTGCCCGTCGCGCTGTCGCGGCACGACATCATCGGCCAGGCCAAGACGGGCACCGGCAAGACCCTCGGCTTCGGCGTCCCGCTGCTCCACGCGGTCGTCGCACCCGGCGAGGACGGCTACGACCAGCTCCCCGCGCCCGGCAAGCCGCAGGCCCTCGTCGTCGTGCCGACCCGTGAGCTCGCGGTGCAGGTCGCCGGGGACCTCGCGACCGCGTCGGCGCGCCGCACGGTCCGCGTCGTCCAGGTGTACGGCGGCCGCGCGTACGAGCCGCAGATCGAGGCGCTCAACAAGGGTGTCGACGTCGTCGTCGGCACGCCGGGCCGCATGATCGACCTGCTCAAGCAGCGCCACCTCGACCTCACCCGCGTGCGCACCGTCGTGCTCGACGAGGCCGACGAGATGCTCGACCTCGGCTTCCTGCCCGACGTCGAGACGCTGCTCGCCGCGACCCCCGCGTCGCGCCACACCATGCTCTTCTCCGCGACCATGCCGGGCGCGGTCGTCGCGATGGCGCGCCGCTACATGACGCAGCCCACGCACATCCGCGCGGCCGACCCGGACGACGACGGCAGCCAGACCGTCAAGAACATCAAGCAGGTCGTCTACCGGGCGCACGCGCTCGACAAGGTCGAGCTGCTCGCGCGCATCCTCCAGGCGAACGGACGCGGCCTGACGATCGTGTTCGCGCGGACCAAGCGGACCGCCGCGAAGGTCGCCGACGACCTGGTCGAGCGCGGGTTCGCCGCGGGCGCGCTGCACGGCGACCTCGGCCAGGGCGCGCGCGAGCAGGCGCTGCGCGCGTTCCGCCACGGCAAGGTCGACGTGCTGGTCGCGACCGACGTCGCCGCGCGCGGCATCGACGTCGAGGACGTCACGCACGTCGTCAACTACCAGTGCCCCGAGGACGAGAAGACCTACCTGCACCGCACCGGCCGCACAGGCCGCGCGGGCAACAAGGGCACCGCGGTCACGTTCGTCGACTGGGACGACATGCCGCGCTGGTCGCTCATCGACAAGGCGCTCGGGCTCGGCATCCCCGAGCCGGTCGAGACGTACTCGTCGTCGCCGCACGTCTACGCCGACCTCGACATCCCCGAGGGCGTCAAGGGCCGGCTGCCGAAGGCGCAGCAGACCCGCGCGGGTCTCGCCGCCGAGGCGATCGAGGACCTGGGCGAGACCGGCAAGCGCGGCGGTGGCGCCGGTGCGCGCACCGGCAGCGCAGGCTCCCGCGGTCGCGGGGGCGAGCAGCGTGGCGGTGAGCAGCGCGGTGGTGAGCAGCGCGGTGGTGAGCAGCGTGGTGGTGAGCAGCGCGGTGGCCAGCCGCGTCGCGACGAGGACGGCTCCCGCGAGGGGGGCGGCCGTCGCCGTCGTCGCGGTGGCCGTGGCGGAGCGGGCGAGGGTGCCGCGACGTCCGAGGGCGCCGAGCGCAGCGAGCAGGGCGGCTCCGACGCTCCGCGCGCCGAGGGCGGCGGCGAGGCGGGCGAGGGC
>NZ_BHYL01000275.1 GCF_003851725.1 Cellulomonas algicola
CCGCGCGGTCGGCGAACACGAGCGACCGGGTGAGGTGCTGGCCGGGCTCGACGAGCAGCGCGTCGTTGACGGAGTCCTGGTAGAGGTCGACGCGGGCCGCGCGGGTGAGCGCGGTGCCGAGCGGCGGGACGACCGGGACCTGCGACACCGCGTACCGGCGCCACGCGATCACGACGCCGACCACGACGACGGCGAGCGTGAGCGCGATGAGCGACCACGCGGGCAGCACGGGCTCCTCGTGCTCGACGTGCCCGGTCACGGGCTCGAGCCACGTGACGAACCGGCCGCCGAGCCCGAGCACCAGGCCGAGACCGACCGACCCGACGGCCAGGATGATCATCGGCCAGGTCATGAGCGCCGGCGCCTCGTGCGGATGCTGCGCGGAGCCGTCGGCCTTCGGCGCCCACCGGCGCTCGCCCTCGAACGTCATGAAGAACAGGCGCGACATGTAGAACGCGGTGATGCCCGCGCCGAGCAGCGCGACCGTGCCGAACACCCACGCGCGCCACGGCTGGCCGTCGACCGGCACGAACGCGGCCTCGATGATCTTGTCCTTGCTGAAGAACCCGGCGAACGGCGGGATGCCGAGGATCGCGAGCCAGCCGGCCATGAACGTGAGCCACGTGATCGTCATGTAGCGCGCGAGCCCGCCGAAGCGGCGCATGTCGACCTGGTCGTCCATCGCGTGCATGACCGAGCCGGCCCCGAGGAACATCCCGGCCTTGAAGAAGCCGTGCGTCACCAGGTGGAAGATCGCGAACGCGTACCCGACCGGGCCGAGGCCCGCGGCGAGGACCATGTAGCCGATCTGCGACATCGTGGAGGCGGCCAGCGCCTTCTTGATGTCGTCCTTCGCGCAGCCGACGATCGCCCCGAACAGCAGGGTGATCGCGCCGACGACCACGACGACGAGCTGCGCTGTGGGCGCCGCGTCGAAGATCGCGCCGCTGCGGACGATGAGGTAGACGCCCGCGGTGACCATCGTGGCCGCGTGGATGAGCGCGGACACCGGGGTCGGGCCGGCCATCGCGTCGCCGAGCCAGGACTGCAGCGGGAACTGCGCCGACTTGCCGCACGCGGCGAGCAGCAGCATGAGGCCGATCGCGGTCGCGGTGCCCTCCGACAGCTCGGACGCACCGCCGAGGACGGTGCCGAAGTCGAGCGCGCCGAACTGGGCGACCATGATCCCCATCGCGACGATGAGCCCGATGTCGCCGACGCGGTTGGCGACGAACGCCTTCTTCGCGGCCACCGCGTACGGCGTCCGGTGGTTCCAGAACCCGATGAGCAGGTACGACGCCAGACCCACGCCCTCCCAGCCGAAGAACAGCAGGAGGTAGGAGTCGGCGAGGACGAGCAGGAGCATCGCCGCGACGAACAGGTTGAGGTACGCGAAGAACCGGCGCCGCGCGTCGTCGTGCTCCATGTACGCCACGGAGTAGACGTGGATCAGCGTGCCGACGAAGGTCACGAGCAGGACGAACGTCAGCGACAGCGGGTCCAGCCGGAAGCCCGCGTCGACGTGGAACGCTCCCGCGTCGAGCCACCGGCCGAGGTCGACGACGACGACGCGCTGGTCCGCCGGGCGACCGAGCAGCGCGAGGAACGCGACCGCACCGGCGACGAACGCGCCGGCCGAGGCGAGGACGCCGAGCCAGTGGCCCCAGCGGTCGGCGCGGCGGCCGAGCAGCAGCAGGACGGCGGCCGACAGCAGCGGCAGGCCGATGAGCAGCGGGCCGACGAGGAAGACGCCGGCCTGCACGGTCTCCGTGGCGGGCGCGATCGTGTCCGCCCGCAGGTGCGCGGGCAGGGTCGCAGCGAGGGTGGTCAGGGTGTGCACGGGCCGCCCCTCAGCTCTTGAGCAGGTTCACGTCGTCGACCGAGGCCGAGCGCCGGGTACGGAAGATCGCCACGATGATCGCGAGGCCGACGACGACCTCCGCTGCGGCCACGACCATGACGAAGAACGCCAGGACCTGACCCGTCAGCGCGCCGTGGATCCGGGAGAACGTCACGAGCAGCAGGTTCGTCGCGTTGAGCATGAGCTCGACGCCCATGAACACGATGATCGCGTTGCGCCGCAGCAGCACCGTCGTCGCCCCGATCGTGAAGAGGATCGTGGCGAGGACGAGGTAGTGGGTGAGGCTCACGCCTGGTCCTCCTGTCCGGCGACCCCGCGGGGTCCGGTCGACGGTCCGTCCTGACCGCTGTCGCTCACGGCCGCGTCGAGGTCGGGCACGTTGACGCGCGCGCCGGCGGGGTCCGCGGCGGGCGGCGGCGTCGGGCCGTCGCCGGTCGCGGCGTCGTCGGACGCGAACGGCGCGTCGGTGAGCCGGCCGGAGCGGACGCGCGCGGTGCGAGCGGCGAACTCGGCGGCGTCGGCCTCCTGCCCGCGGACCCGCAGCACGCGCGGCACCGAGTCCTCGATGGGGCGGCCGTCGGGGTCGAGGGCCGGGACGTCCATCGCGTTGTGCCGTGCGTACACGCCGGGCGCGGGCAGCGACACCGGGTGGGCGCCGGCGGCGACGCGGGCGTCCGCGCGCTCCTTCTGACCGACGCGCGGCACCAGCCGGGTCCGGTGCGTGTAGACGAGCGCGCCGAGCGCCGCGGTGACGAGCAGCGCGCCGACGACCTCGAACGCCAGCACGTACTCGCCGAAGACGACGTGCGCGATCGCGACCGGGTTGGACGCCTCGTTCGCGGCGTCGAGCCCCTGCGCCGGGCCGTAGGTGGCGCGGCCGACGACGCCCGCGAGCACGACTCCCAGGCCGACGCCGGCGAGCACGCCGATCCAGCGCTGGCCGCGGATCGTCTCGACGAGCGAGTCGGACGCGTCGACGCCGACGAGCATGAGGACGAACAGGAAGAGCATCATGACGGCGCCGGTGTAGACGACGACCTGCACGACGCCGAGGAACACCGCGTCCTGCGCGACGTACAGGAACGCGAGCGAGATCATCACGACCACCACGGACATCGCGGCGTGCACGGCCTTGCGTGCGAACAGCAGGCCGAGCGCGGCGAGCACCATGATCGGGCCGAGCACCCAGAACAGGACGGCCTCACCGGTACCGGCCTCGCCGCCGTCGAGCGCGGTCGCGCCCAGCGGGGCGGCGCTGAGCGCGTGCCCGAGGAGCGCGCTCACCGGGAGCCCTGCTTGGTCGCGGCGGCGGCGAGCGCGGCCTGCGCGGCGGCGGTGGGTCCGGGCACGTTCGCGGCCTCGACGCCCGCGCCCCCGGGCAGCGTCGGGTCGTCGGGGCGGTGCTCGGCGACCCACGCGCGCTGCGCGTCGTCGGGGCCGGTGACCTTGCCCTGGTAGTACTCGGTGTCGCTCGTGCCCTCGACCATCGGGTGCGGCGCGGAGAGCATGCCCTGGCGCAGCGGCGCGAGCAGGTCCTGCTTCTCCCAGATCATCCCGGCGCGCGTCGGGCCGGCGAGCTCGTACTCGTTGGTCATCGTGAGCGCGCGCGTCGGGCACGCCTCGATGCACAGGCCGCAGAAGATGCAGCGCAAGTAGTTGATCTGGTAGACGCGGCCGTACCGCTCGCCCGGGCTGAACTGCGCGTCCGGGGTGTTGTCGGCGCCCTCGACGTAGATCGCGTCCGCGGGGCACGCCCACGCGCACAGCTCGCAGCCGATGCACTTCTCGAGCCCGTCCGCGTAACGGTTGAGCTGGTGGCGGCCGTGGTACCGCGGCTTCGCGGGGACCTTCTCCGACGGGTACTGCTCCGTGACCGTCGGCCGGAACATGTTGGACAGCGTGACGCCGAAGCCGCCGACGGGTGCGAGGACCTCGGACAGCCCGGAGCGCGGCTCGATGAGCGACGTGTAGCCCTCGGTCTCGGGCGTCGCGACCTCGCCGCCGCGCGGCCGCGGCGCGACCGTGCGACCGGGCTGCGCCCCGGGCGCGGGCTTCCCGCCCGCGGGCGTGCCGCCTGCGGG
>NZ_BHYL01000276.1 GCF_003851725.1 Cellulomonas algicola
GTGCCGGTCGTGGCGGGCGACGTCGCGGCGCCGGCACCACGGGCACCGGCCGCTGTGGCCGACCCCGCCCCTGCGTCGCGGGCAGCGACGGCGCCGCCCGCAGCAGGTGCCGGGCGCAGCCGACCGATCGCCTCTCGCGTCCCGACGCTCGCCCGCCGCGCGGTGTCGACCCCGCCGCGCACGTCGAGCACCACGCCGTCACGGGCCCACGTCGCGAGTCCCGTCCCGCGCCCGGGAGCCATCCCGGAGGCACCGTCGACGAGCCGCAGCCCGAGCGCGGCGAGCCCCGGCGTCCGCCCCGTCCGCCCGAGCACGACGAGCAGCACCACGACGACGGCGACCGCGAGCACGGCACCGAGGGCGACGAGCGCCCGACCGGCGGGCGACGTGCCGACGGCACCGACGACAGCCGGGGACAGCGCGACGAGCACGAGGAGGACGTCGATCACGAGGCCGACGACGACGGACGCGGTCGGGGCGCGACGCGCGCCCTCCAGCACCGCGAGAGGCTCACGACGCCCGCGCAGGACCGCCGACCCGCACCGGGGGCACGTCGCCGCACCGGCGGGAAGGGATGCCGCGCAGACGCCGCACCAGGCCACGACGGGGTCGCCCACGGCCCGCGTCACCCCCTCGGTCGGACCTGGGTCACAGCCAGGTGCCGCAACCGCTCTGCGAGCGCCGATCCTGGCACGTTTCGTGCGGTCGGGCGACCAGCGGAGCTTTCCACCGGTCGACCACCACCCCGTCGGCCCAGGTCAGCACCGGTGGATGCCTCGTTCATCGATGTTCGACCACGCCGGGCGACGATCGTCAGGACCAGCCCTGCGGGATGAGCTGCGTCGGGACGACGTCGACGACGTTCTCGGTCGGGACGACGACCTCGTACGCGGCGGCGTCGACCTTCACGAGACGCAGCCCTTCGGCGAGGTCGGCGTCGTGCCCCGTGTAGAACGCCCGCGACACCGTGCCGCCGTTCTCCGCGGGCCACTGGTCGACGAGCCGCACCTCGAGCCCGTTCCACCGGCCGCTGACGTGCAGCTCGAACCGCTCGCCGAGCTCCGTGAGCGGCACCTCGCGGCGCCACCGACCGATCGCCGTGCGGGTGAACCCGAGCTCCGCGCGCGGCTCGCCGTCGAGCGCGAGCACCGCGCGGTCGTCCAGCACGTCGGCGGACAGGTGCCCGCCGTTCCACTCGACCAGGTGCCCCACGAACCTCGAGATGCGCGGGTCGCGAGGGGTCCCGACGGTCGCGACGTCCGACGTCCACCCGTGCCCGACGTCCACGTAGCGCCCGATCACCGTCGACGAGCCGTCCCGGCCGATCCGCACGAGCTCCGAGCCCGCGGGGATGCGCGTGTGCTCGAGCCACGACAGCGGCACGACGTGGTCGGCCACGGCGACGAAGCCCAGCCCGGTGAACGGCGGCCGGTCGACGAACGGACCACCTGTGAGCTCACGCGTCCGCTGGTCCGTGCCGCCCGTCGCGTCGACGAACCGCATGGTCGGCCCGGCCGGGAACCGCAGCACGTCGACGTGCTCCATGTCCGCCCTGAACGGCGCCCCCGGGAACGCCAGCCCGTGCGCCTCGAAGACCGCCGCCGGCGACGTCGCCCACGCCACGTCCGCCGCCCGCACGACGAACCCCGCGACCCGGTCGTACCCGGACTCCAGGTACGCCGCGCTCATCTGCGGGGTGACGGCCTTCTGCATGACGGTCACGAGGAACTGCTCCTTCGACTCGGCTCCAGACGCTCCGGCGAGTATGTCCCACGCGCGCCGACCCGGCCGCCCGCCATCCACACCCCCACCCGGACGGCAGGTGCGCGCGGTGCAGCGCCGCGGCGCCCTCGCGCCTCCCGCCGGACGGCGTCCCGAGGTCGCCTTCAGGCGTCCGGGCCGCTCACGTCCCGGACCAGGTCGAGGGCCGACCGCCGGAACGCGTCACCCAGCGGGTGGATCGTGACGTCCAGACCCGGGTCGACACCACGCCGGGCGACGACGCGCGCCGCCGCCTGCCGGACCTCCGACGCCCGCACGGCCACGGCCGCGACCGCACCGGCGTACCGACCGTCACCCCGACCCACCGCGCGCACCAGGCAGACGGTCTTCGAGACCGCGACGAGGGCGTCGGCCCGGCCCCCCTTGCGCGCGGCGCGCCACGCCACCTCGTCCCACTCGTCGACCGGCCCGCTGCGGATCTCGACGACCCGCTCCTGCAGCGCCCCGAGCGCGCGGCCCAGCACGTCGCGGAGCCCCACGGCACTCGCGTCGTCCGTCACGGGAGCCGCCTGCCGGAGCAGCCCGGCCAGGTCCCCGAGCCCCGCGGCGGCCACCCACGTGGCCGTCGCGACCCGCAGCGTCCAGTCCAGCCGCCGGTACCCGCACGCGGTGTCGGCCGCCGGGTCCGCCTCGCGAAGTCGCGGCAGCGCACGCGCGAGCGCCGCGACGCCGTCGACGTCCGCCGACCGGTAGAGCGCGGCGACGAGGTCGCGCAGCTCGCGGTGCGCGGGCTCGCCGTCACCGACCCAGGCGGCGAGCTCCGCGGGCTGCGCGCCCGGCGGCAGGCTCGGTGCGGAGGCGACCGGAGGGGCCGACCGGGCCGGCACGCTCGGGACGGGCGCCTCACGGATCTCCTCGGCCACGTCCGTGAGCTCGTCCAGCGGGACGACCTCCGTCCCGCCGTCGGGCAGGGACACGAGCACCGCGTCACCCTCGACGACCGCGACACCCACCAGACGTCCGCGCCACGTCGCCGTCGTCGCGACCGTCTCCATCGCCCGGACGTCGGAGAGGGCGACGAGCCGGTCGCCGCTCAGCCCCGTCGCCGCGCCGCCTCCCGGGTCGCCGGTGAGCCCGAACCCCACGGGCAGCAGCCCTTCCCACGGCTCGCCGCACGGAAGCACGTCGTCGCCCACGAACGCGTAGACGCCGACGCGCGTCGCCTCCGGACCCGTGCCGGTCACCCAGCGCGGCCGGCACCGCAGGACGTCCTGCTCGCGCTCCCGCACCTCGGTCAGCTCGGCGGGGTCGACGACCGCCTGCCACGCGCCGTGCGTCAGGTGGCGCACCTCGGGGGCGTCCGGCGCGCCCCACGGGCCGCCGACGACGACACCGTCGGAGCGGACGGTCAGCACCGTCACGTCCACGTCGCGCCACCGTGCGGTCGTCCGGACGCGGAGCACCCGGTCGACCTCCGTGCGCAGCCACGGCGTCGCCGTGCGGCCGGGGCCGTCGTCGAACCGGGACGACAGCGCGCGCACCTGCGGCGCGTACGGTGCCTCGCACGCGTACTCCTCGCCACCGACGACGACGTAGAACCCGACCCGCACGGCGCCCATCGTGTCGCGTCACCCCGTCCCTGTGCTCAGGCAGCCCGCGCCTGGTCCGTGCGACCTCGTGCCTGGTCCGTGCGACCTCGCGTCTGGTGCGCGACCTCGCGTGAGGTCAGAGGGGGACCTCGTGCTCGACCTCGACGGCGTCGGTCAGCTCGCTGACAGGGACCTGCCCTTGCCACTCGAACCGGTCGACACGGCTCACCCGCGGGTCGGCCGGCAGGTCGTCGCGGTCGTACGACCAGATGGCCGTGTCCCCCTCGACCCGCTGGACGACGACGTCGCGCCCCTTCCAGCGGGCGGTCGTCTCGACGAAGAACAGACGCGACGCGGCCGACCGGTCGACCAGCCAGCTCCACCGCCCGCGCCCCTCGTCCTCGAACGCAGGGTCGGGTGCCTGCGGACCGAAGGAGAGCAGGCGCACGGAAGGCTTGTGCAGGCTCACGGCGGGGTAGACGTGACCGTCGACCTCGGCGTAGGCGCCTGCTCTCACGGCGTACCCGCCTTCGGCACGACGACCCACTTGTCGTTGACGTACCGGGCGACGAGCTCCTGCGAGCCGTCGGCGGCGGACCGCCACATCTCGGCACCCTCGGGGATCTCGATCTTGTTCGCGCCGTACGCGAGCTCGGGGCTGTACGCCGACGACGCACCGCTCCAGCCGCTCCCGCGGAACGGGTTGCGCTCGTCGCCGACGCGCGCCGTCCCGGTCTTGGGGTCGACGTCGAACGCATTCGACGCGTCGTACGCGGCGCTCGGGTGGTGCGTCTTGACCCAGTCGAACATCGCTTCGCGCCGTGCCACGTCGTCCGTGATCTGGTACAGCGAGTCGGGCATGGAGGCCATCGCCTGCAGCGGCCCCTCGGGGATGCCCGGGTAGACGTAGCTCGGCAGCGCCGAGCCTCCGCCGGACGCGATCCCGTCGCCGGCCATGTACCGCACGGTGAACGCGGAGTCGTTCGCGAGCGAGTACGGCGCCGAGTCGGGAAGCGTGAACGGGCTGCCCGGATAGTTGAGCCCGAGCTGGTGGTAGAGCTGGGCCGTCGTCGCACCGTCGATGTCGAGGAGCCGCGACACGAACCCGCCGAGGTTGTCGAGCTGGGCGCTCGGGAGGGTCCGCACGTATGCCAGGTGGTCCGGGTCGAAGAACCGCGCCGCGTCCGTGCCCAGGATGTCCAACGCCTGGTTCGGCGTGATGACCTTCTGGAGCAGCGTGTCCTCGTACACCGCGGGCATGCGCGAGCGGATGTCGAGCAGCGTGTCGACCTGCGTGCGCGTGAGGTCCTCGACGCGCGTCTGCATGAGCTCGCGGAACGCGGTCCGGTTGAGCCCGTGGTCGTACAGGACGTCGTCGAGGACGTCCGTGAACTTGAGCTCGGGACCGTGCGGCGAGCTGCCCGGGCCGGTCGGACCCGCGGGCGGCGGCGTCGAGCCACCACCGGTCGTGGGGTCGACGGGGGACGCCGGGTCGTGCGGGGCACCACCGGTCGCGGGGTCGACAGGCGTCGCCGGACCGTGCGGCGCGCCACCCGTGGCCGGGTCGTGCGGCGTGCCGCTCGTCGGCGGGTCGACGGGCGTCTTCGGCGGGTCGACGTGGCCCGGCGTGCCGCCCGTCGGCGGGTCGACCGGCGTCGTGGGCGGGTCGACGGGGTTCGCCGGCGGGTCCACCGGAGTCTTCGGCGGGTCCACCGGCGAGCCGGAGCCGGATCCGCCGGAGCCCGAGCCACCGTGACCGGTGCCGGACCCCGAGCCTCCGTGCCCGGCGCCGCCGGTCCCGGTGCCCGAGCCGCCCGTGGCCGGGTCGTGCGAGCCCCCGGTCGGCGCGTCGGTGCCGCCCGTCGTGCTGCCCGGGGGACGCGTGGTGCCGCCGTCGAGCAGGTCGTCGGCGCCCGAGCCGGTGCCGCCGGGGGTGTCGTGAACGGGGTTGCCGTCGGTGCCGACGAGCTGGTGCTCGGGGACCTTGACGGGCTCGGGCACGTCGGCGCCCGTGGTGTCGCCCACGTCGACGCGGTCGGGGTCGCGGACGGGGATGTTCGAGCCGAGGTCGTCGCCGAGGTTGGTCGGGACGTCGTCGAGCGTGGTGCCGACGTCGGCGACGTCGATGTCGATCGCCTTGCCGAGGTCGTCGACCATCTTCATGTTGGTCAGCAGGTCACCGAGCTTCGGCAGCGCGCCGACGCCCTTGAGGCCCAGCGAGATGGGGTCGACGAACTCGAGGACGCGCGCGCCCTTGCTGAGCCACGACGAGACCCGTGCGGCCTTGCCCGCGGCGCCGGCTGCGGTGGCCGCGCCCTTCGAGCCGGACACCGCCGCGCCCGCGGGGATGAAGATCGTGGCGACGTTGAAGATCGCGCCGCCCGCGGCACGCCCGGGGTCGTCCTCCCAGGTGTCCCACGAGATGAGGCCCTTGCCGAGCCCGAGCCACGCGTTGCCGGCGTTGCCCCAGGACCACTCGCCGTCGGCGTAGCCGATGAGGCCGCCCATGCCGACCCAGGTGGTCTTCATGGTGTCCCACGACCAGGACCAGTCCTTGATGCCGACGAGCTGGCCGAGGCCCACGACGGTGCCCCACAGGCCGTCGACGACGACGCCGTCCCACACGAACCGCTTGACCTGCACGGCCGCGGACTTGGGGCAGTGGTCCTTGCGCTCGACCTCCGACCCCCACGGCATGGCCGCGTCGGTCGGCAGGGAGTCGAGGCCGTAGCCCAGCGGGTCGTCCTCGCCCGTCATCGCGTGCCACGGCTCGGCGCCGTACAGCGCGCGGATCGCGTTGGCGCAGGTCCGCTCGGCCTCCCAGAGCTTGACCTGCTCCGCGTTGACGCGGGACACCAGCGCGGTGTTCTCGTCGACCAGGTCCTGGTCGTACTCCCACTCGGCGTTGGACGCGATCTTGCTGCGGAACGCGTACGCGTCGCTCTTGATCGTGGCCAGCGACGCCTTGATGGGGCGGATGGCCTCCGCGTACGTCTTGAGCGCCGCCGCGACCTTCTCGACGTCGTCGCCGAACTGGCGCGACTTGGTCTCGACGGGGTCCATGACGACGAACAACGTGCTCGCCTCGGGCGCCTCGTAGTGCCCGGCCAGTCCGCGCCACGTGTTGAGCGCGTCGGCGCCGTGCTCGCGCACGGAGGCGCCCTGCGCCGACAGCCCGTCCGCGGCGGCGACGACGCCGTCAGGGTCGAGGTCGGCGCCGGGGATGGCGTACGGGTTGATGCCCGAGGCGTAGCACTGGTCGGTCACGGAGTCGGCACCTGGAAGGTCGGGGCGTTCGCACCGGTGCACGACGCCGCGGCGGACTGCTGCTGGGCTGCCATCGTCTCGTCCCCCTCGAGGTACCACCGCGTCGCCGCGGCGGCGCCACCGACGGACGCGTTGATGCGGTTGCCGATCGCCTCGAGCGTCGGCTTGTGGTGCTCGAAGAACCCGGCGATGGCGTCGCCGATGATCGGCGAGTTACCCGCCGTCACCGCGGACTCGGCCTTGCCCGGCATGGCCTGGACGACGCTCGACAGCAGCCCGGCGACCGTCCCCACCTTGGTGAGGACGTCCTGGACCCCTGCCGGTTCGATGTGCCACTTCGTCACGGCGTCAGCCGATCGCGTCGACGGCCGCCTTGGCCTTCTTCAGCGTGTCCTGCGCCGTGGCGTCGTTCTTCTCGAGCGCGCCGCGGAGCGTGCGGATGATGGTGCGGACCTCGGCGGCGACGCGGTTCCAGCGCGCCTCCTTGGCGGCGTACTCCTCCGAGACGCCCGACGCCTGGTAGTCGGCCATGGCCGTCTTGACGTCACGGTCGCGCGCGTCGATCAGGGCCTCGAGGCGCTGCGCGACGGCGTTGAAGTTCTCCTGCGCGGTCGTGGACGCGCCCAGGTCGAAGTCCCGACGGTCGATGCTGTTGCCGCTCATCGCTCTCCCCCTCAGCCCTTCGCCGAACCGAAGCGCGCCGCGTCGAAGGCGGAGCCGCCCTGCGCGGCCTGCGTCTCGTCGGCCATCTGCAGGTCGCCCTCGCCGAACGACCGGTCCATGCCGCCGATGCCCTGGAGCACCGAGGCGAGGGCGCCGTTGAGGTCGACCGCGATGCGGTCCGTCTCGCCCTTGAACTTGTCGAACGCCGCACGACCGGCGCCGTTGAACTTGCCCTGCAGCGGCTCGGCGGCCGCCGCCAGCTGACGCACCAGCGCGCCGAGGTCCTCGTTCGACGACGACGTCTTCTTCGTCAGCGTCGAGAGGACGTCGGATCCCATCGCGAACTTCACATCAACCCCCTCGCGGTTGGCGTCCTCGGACAGGACGACCCGAGCATCCTGCCAGGAACCGGACGGACCGGCGTTCCCCTCGTCCACAGGAGCGGACAGAACCACACGTACGGGTGCCTCGGGCACGTGTGGCGACGAGTGCCTTGAGCACCTTGCTAGCACGGACCGCCGACACACCGCAGCCCGGGACCGCCCGATTCACCCGCGGGCGTGCCGGCAGCGTCAGTCGCGCGCCGTCAGGACGATCGTGCCCTCGGGTGTCAGGGCCACGGTGTGCTCGGCGTGCGCGGCGAGCGACCCGTCCGCGGTGCGGATCGTCCAGCCGTCGTCGTCGATCACGTAGTCGTCGCCGCCCGCCATGAACCACGGCTCGATCGCCACGACGAGGCCCGCCTTGAGCCGCACCCCCGTGCCCTCCCGGCCGAGGTTCGCGACGTGCGGTTCCTCGTGCATCGTCCGCCCGACGCCGTGCCCGCCGAAGTCGGCGTTGATGCCGTACCCGGCGTCACGCCCGACGCGGCCGATCGCCGCGGAGACGTCGCCCATGCGCGCCCCGACCCGGGCGGCGGCGATGCCCGCGTCGAGCGCCTGCTCGGTCGTCGCGATGAGGCGCTGCGCCTCGGGCGTCTGCGTGCCGAGCTGGAACGTGAGCGCCGAGTCGCACACCCAGCCCTCGACCTGCGCGGCGAAGTCGATGCTCAGCACGTCGCCGTCCTCGAGCACCTGCGCGGACGGCAGGCCGTGCAGCGCCGCGTCGTTGACCGAGGTGCACAGCACGCCGGGGTACGGGATCGCGCCGAACGACGGGTGGTAGCCGAGGTAGACCGAGTGCGCGCCGGCGTCGTCGATCATGCGGTGCGCGTGCGCGTCGAGGTCGAGGAGCGTCATCCCGGGCCGTGCGACGTCGCGCAGCGACTGCAGGACTCCGGCGACGAACCGGCCGGCCGGCCGCATCGCCTCGATCTGGGCGGGGTTCTTGAGGGCCACGGGACCACCTTGTCATGCCGTCGCCGCGGCGCCGGACCAGGCCGGACGATCGCAGCACCGGCCGGACCAGCGGCGCCGTCGCAAGGCGGCCGGGCGGAGCCGGCGGGCACGCGAGCCGAGGAGAGAAGGTCTCCGGGCAGGGGACAGCCCGTGGGCCGGACCTGGACGGTCCTGCCGCGGCGGACGAGGTCGCGGCTCCCACGGGCTGCGGTGACTGCCGGAATTCGCTCGCCGCCCCTCGCCGTCTCCGGCGGGAAGGCAACGGGCGGACGTGCAGTCCGTCCCGAGCTGTTCGGGCGACTAGCGGACAGTCACCTCACGCGTCCTGGAAGACTTCATGTTCCGGACCACCTCCTTCCCGTGTGCTGACGACGCTACGTCGCGTCCGGGCGACCGCCAACTCATTTCGCCGCGGGAGAACCTCAGCGGCTCACGACGTCCACGCGGCGAGGTCCCAGTCGTCCTCGCGCAGCGCGCGCACCCCGGCGGAGCCGAAGCGGCGCGACCACTCGCGCCCGGTCCGGCAGTCGAGGAACCCGGCGAACATCTCGGTCACGACGCGGTCGCGCACCCGCGGTGACGTGACGCACCCGTGGACCGCGGCGTTGTACATGCCGAGCAGCTCGAGGTGCTCGCGGCTGTCGGTGGGGTCGGCGGCGCCGAAGACGGCGTCGAGCACGTCACGACGCCCGGCGCGGAGCAGCCACGTGCGGGTGCGCATGGGGTGCAGGCCGGCCATGAGCGCGAGCGCGGGCACGGCTGCGTCGAGGGGCAGCGTGCCGGCACGGTCGAGGCGCTCGAACGTCCCGAGCACCGCGTCGGGGTGGTAGAGGCCGACGGCGCCGAGTCCCCGGAGGCAGCAGTACCGCCAGCCCGGGTCGGCGTCGGGTCGCAGCCACTCGTCCAGCACGTCGAGCGACGTCCCGGTCGCGGCGCACGCGAGGCCGAGCGGCACGAAGACGAGGTGGCGGCCGCCGAGCGGTCCGGCGGCGGCGTGCTCGTCGTGCGGGCGGGCGGTCACCAGCCGGGTGAGGCGGTCGAGCCGGGGTACCCACGACGAGGGCGTCCGGTCCGGGGCGACGACGGCGTGCGCGACGAGGAGCGCGCGGTGCGTGCGGGCGTCGCCGCCGTCGGCCAGGGCGGTGACGAGCGCGTCCGTCCCGGTGGCGTCGGCAAGGCCGTGGACCGCGACGACCAGCGCGGCGAGCACGCGGAACATGGTCGTGTCGGACGCGAGCAGCGTGCGCAGGTCCGGCGCCAGGGCGCCCACGTCGACGTGCGGGTCGAGTCCCGCGAGCACGCGTCGCGCGGCGGGCGCCTCGGGCCGGTCACCGCCCAGCTCGACCGGTCCGTCGGGTCGGCCCGGAGGGGTGAAGAGGAGCACCACGCGACGGGCGATGCGGCGCGCGACGACGCCCTCGACGACGAGCCGTTGCACGAGCGGGCCCCACGGGCGCAGCACCCCGATGCGGTCGACCAGGACGTGCCGCCACAGCCGGCTCGTCGCGTCCACGACCGCGGGGTCGGCGCACCCGTTGACGTAGTTCGTCACGGTGACCTGCGAGAAGAAGGTCACGAGCGGCCACGTGCCGCGGCGCGGCGGGAAGACGTGCAGCCGCCCGACGACCCGGTCCAGCACGTCACCGATGAGGCGTTGCGGGTCCGACGTGCCGTTCGAGTACAGCGCGAACGCGGCGGCCACGGCATGCGCGTCGGTGCTGTCGGGGTCGGTCACGACACCCGCGTACACGTCGGCCTGCGCGGCGGCGGGCAGCAGGCACGTCGCGTGCAGGGCGATGCGCTGGAGCTCGGGCGCGTCGTGCACCGCGACGCGGACCAGGAAGGCGGTCGCGGCGGCGGGCGACCGCTCCGCATAGGTGGAGAGGACGTCGAACACCGCGCCGCGCAGCAGCGGCACGTCGGACGTCCCGAGGAACCGGACGACGCGCTCGACGGCGGCGGTGTCGCCCGCACGCAGGTGCAGCGCGACGAGGTCGCGGTAGGGCAGCCCGAGCAGCAGCGGGTCGTGCACGGAGGCGGTGAGGGCGTCGACCCAGTCGCGCTCCAGCGCGCGGTCGCCGAGCGCCCGCCGGGCGTCGAGCGTCACCTCGCGGCGCGGACCCGCACCCGCGCCAGTGACCGGCGGAGGCACGACCTCGTCGTCGCGCGGCAGCTCGAGGAGGTGCCCGGGCGCGTGCACGAGCGGGTACGAGGCGCCGACGTCGTCGGGATGCGCGAGGTCCGTCGCCGTCAGTGCCACCGCACCGCCCACGACCCGGCGGTGCGCGGCCGCCTCGTCGACCCGCAGCAGGTTCGGCCCGCCGGACGGCAGCGTCGCCGCGCGCAGGGTCGCGACGAGCGACGAGTGCGCGAGCCGGCAGCCGTCGGCGTCCGCCACGACGAGGTCGCCCAGCCCGTCGACGAGCGCCGCGACCCGCGGCAGCGTCGAGCCGAGCCACCGGACGAGCGCGGGCAGCGGCACGGGCCCGCGGGCGACCGCGAGGTGCGCGAGCAGCGGCTCGAGCACGGTCGCCCACTGGTCGCGCCACGTCGGCCCGAACGACTGCTCGAGCGTCGCGCGCAGGTGCCGTTCCGACGACGCGTCGACGTCGCGCGGCAGCTCGAGGTCGGCGAGCGCGACGTCGGGGCGTGCGAGCAGCTCGTCGGCCGCGTTGCGCGCGACCAGGAAGTTCCCTCCGGCGCGGGCGACGAGCGCGGCGATCTCGTCGTCGCCGCGGCCGCTGCCGTCGAGGCGACGACGCAGGTAGCCGGTGAGGTCCGCGTCGACGAGCGCCCGTCGGTGCGGGCTCGCGAGGTCCAGGCGTGCGGCGGAGAGCGCGTCGAGCGCGGTCGCGACCGCGGGGTCGGTGCCCGCGACCAGCACGCGCACGCCCGGGACGGCGGCGAGGCGCAGGACGGGGTCGAGGCCGTCGTGGTCGAGCCCGTCCACGAGCACGCGCACGGTGGTCGCCGGCGGCGCCGCCGTCAGCGCGGCACGCAGCGGCTGCCCGACGAGGACCGCGAACAGCTCCTCCGGCGGCAGGTGCGCGAGCCCGTACGGACCCGCGGCGTCGGCGCGGACGGGCTGCCAGCCGGGCACGGTCGTCGCGAGCTGCTCGGCGAGGGAGCGGACGACGGCGCGGGGGTCGACGGCCGCACCGCCCCCACCCGGGGCGCTGACGTGCACCGCGCTCCACCGGCTGCGGACGGACTCCAGCAGGTCGACGGGGGCGTCCGGCTCGTCGGGCGCCGACCCCGCGCCGGCCAGCCACGCGGCGAGCACCGACGTCCCCGACCCGACGTCACCCGTGAGCAGGAGGGCCGTCGACGGGCTGTCCATCCACGCGGCGACCTCG
The DNA here is from genome assembly GCF_003851725.1 of Cellulomonas algicola. Lineage (GTDB taxonomy): Bacteria > Actinomycetota > Actinomycetes > Actinomycetales > Cellulomonadaceae > Cellulomonas > Cellulomonas algicola. Next base: position 11,935 of record NZ_BHYL01000276.1, read on the forward strand.
CGCACCGCCCACCAGCGCGGCTGCAGCACGTCCGGGACGACCCCCGCGGGCACGCGGTCCCGCGGCGACACCACGGCGACGGGCGTGCCGGGCGACGCGGACGGCGCGACGAACACGCGCGGCGACGTGCGCGTGTAGAGGACGGGCGTGACCCACTCCGGCCCTCGCAGCAGCGCACGTCGGGCCGCGGTCACCGCCTGCTCGACGAGCGCACCCGCCGCCAGCCGCTCGTACAGCGCCGCAGCGGCGGCGTGCGCCGACCGGTCCGTCACCGGGTACTGCATCGCGAGCGCGACGGGAACGCCCGCCCGCACGAGCTGGTGCGCCGACCCCGCCTTCGGCTCCTGCGTGCTGACCTCACCCGTGCTGCACCCGTTGAGCACGGCCACCCGCAGGTGCGGTGCGGCCAGCAGGTGGTCCGCGAGGGTCCGGGCGTCGAGCACGTCCGCGGTGCCGTCGTCCGCGGTGAGCGCGAGGATCCCGCCGCGCGCGTCCGCGCCGCCGTGCCCGACGACGTGCAGCACGTGCCAGCGGTCGTCGAGCGTGCGCCGCAGCGCGTCGAGCGTCGGGGGCTCGAGCCGGTGCAGCTCGACCCGGTCCCCCAGCGGTGCGAGGGCCTCGCGCAGCGCGTCGACCTCGCGGTCCACGTCGAGCGGCGGCAGGTCGCTCGGCGACGCGGCGACGAGGAGGACGCGCAGCGTCCCCTCGAGCGGCGCGGGGTCGACCGGGGTGGACGCGTCGGGGTAGCGGACCACGAAGACGCCGTCGGTGTGCACGAGGAACGTCGACCCGTGCAGCAGCAGCTCCCACGGCAGCGCGGCCACGTCGGGGGCGTCGTCGAGCTGGAGCCGGACCCGGACGGCCCCGCCGTCCCGCCCGGCACGATCGCGAGCCGTGACGAGGAGGTCGCGCGCGTCGTCGGCGAACACGGCGTCGAACAGCGCGCGGCCGAGCGTCTCCGTCCGCTCGGCGAGCGCACGCGCGGCGTCGGCGTCGGGCCGGGTGCGGCCGCGCGCGTCCGCGAGCGCGTCGGCGAACGCGCTCGCGTCGGCCGCGACCGGTGGCGTGAAGGGACGGGTGCTCGACGCGCCGAACGCGTCGCACGACACGACCGCCAGGTATGCGTCCCCGTCGGGGACCACGCGGACGTCCACGTCGACGACCGCGCGGTCGGCCCCCGGCGGCGCACCCGCCGGCGGGTCGTCCAGGCTCGTCGTCATCGCGTGCCCCCAGCCGCCACCCCTGCCGCGGGCGTCGACGACGCCGGCGCGACGTCACGGACCGCCGCCGGGCCGTCCCGACCGCGTCGCGCGACGCAGCGAGCGTACGGCCGGCGGTTGCGTGGACGGGTGGTTCTGCGGTGATTTCGCCCGGTATCCGGAGCGTGGGAAACATCTCCTTCCCTTCAGATCGGCCACGGGGCGGCCGATGGTCCGGGTATGTTGCCGGACGCACGTGAAGACTGGACGAGCGCCCAGGAACGACTCGCAGAGGGCACGCAGGAGGACGACATGAACCCGCACGACAACGTCGCGCCGCGCGCGACCGCGCAGAACCTGACGCACGCGTTCACGGACCCGAACCCGTTCCTGTCCGAGGACCGCACGATCCTCGTCGGCGGCCGCGCGACGGCCATGCAGCGCGGGCTCAACACGACGCCGGAGCGCACCGAGGACTGAGCCCGGGACCACCCGAGCACGACGA
>NZ_BHYL01000277.1 GCF_003851725.1 Cellulomonas algicola
GGCGTCGCGCGTCAGCGCGGCGGCGGAGGCGTCGCGCGTCAGCGCGGCGGCGGAGGCTCCGTGCGTCAGCGCGGCGCGGGGGCCCCGCAGCGCCGGCGGCGCGGCATGGTCCTCCCGCGTCGCCCGCACTCCGGGAAGCGTGTCCCGCGGTGCGTCAGCGCGGGAAGGCTGTCCCGCCGCCGAGGTCGAGCTCGGTCTTCGCGAGCTCCTCGACGTTGACGTCCTTGAACGTCACGACGCGCACGGACTTCACGAACCGCGCGGACCGGTAGACGTCCCACACCCACGCGTCGGCGAGGCTCAGCTCGAAGTAGACCTCGCCGGCGGCGGACCGCACCTGCAGGTCGACGTGGTTGGCCAGGTAGAACCGCCGCTCGGTCTCGACGACGTACGAGAAGAGCCCCACGACGTCCCGGTACTCGCGGTACAGCGCGAGCTCCATGTCGGTCTCGTAGTTCTCCAGGTCCTCGGCGCTCACGCGTCCATCATCCCCCATGCCCACGGGCCGCACGCCACCGCGACCCGCCGCGGGCCCCGGTCGTCCCGGTCAGTCCGGATCGACGAGCGACGCGTGCACGGCCTCCGGCAGGCCGAACGCGTCGAGCGGCACGAGCGGCTCGAGGTCCGCGACCTCGGCGCCCAGGACGCCCTCCGTCGCGGTCGGCAGTCGCCACGACCGGCGGTGCAGGACGCACGGCCCGAGCGTGCGCAGCGCGTCCAGGTGGTCCGGCGACGAGTAGCCCTTGTTCTCGTCCCAGCGGTAGTCCGGGTGCTGCGCGGCGAGCTCGACCATCATCGCGTCGCGCTCGCACTTGGCCAGCACGGACGCCGCGGCCACGGTCGCGCACGAGCGGTCGGCCTTGACGCGCGTGAGCACGCGCGGCGTCGGCGGGACCTCGGCCTCGACGGCCGCGAAGAGGTCCTGCTGGGTCGGGCCGGACAGCCAGTCGTGCGAGCCGTCCAGCAGCACGACGTCGACGGGTCCGATCTGGGTGCGTACCTCGGCGAGCGCTCGCGTCCCGGCGAGCCGCAGCGCGGCGATGATCCCGACCGCGTCGATCTCGGCCGCGCTCGCGTGACCGACGGCCCGCGCGAGCCCCCAGCGCCGCAGCGCGGGCAGCAGCGCCGTGCGCGCGAGGGGCGTGAGCAGCTTGGAGTCGGCCACCCCGCGGGGCGCCGACCGCGTCGCGGCGTCGACGACGACCACCCCGACGCTCACGGGTCCCGCGAGCGAGCCGCGACCGACCTCGTCCATGCCTGCGACGAGCCGCGCGCCCTCCCGCAGCAGCACGCGCTCGTGCCGGAGGTGCGGTCCGCTGCGCGCCTTCACGCCCCTCGCGGCACGAGGCGCGGCGGTGGCGAGGTCCGCGGTCACGACGGGTCCGGGACGTCCTCGAACGTCGCCGACGGGTTGCGCAGCAGCCCGGCGCGGTCGAGCGGCCACACGGTCACGAACGCGACGCCCACGACGTTCTTGATCGGCACGGCGCCGCCGCCCGGCTTCGCCATGTTGAACCGCGAGTCGAGCGAGCGCTGCCGGTTGTCGCCCATGACCCACAACGACTCGGGTGCGACCGTGACGTCGAACGGCACGTCGCTCGGGATCGCGCCGGGCGCGACGTACGGTTCGTCGATCGCGACGCCGTTCACCGTCAAGGGCCCGCCCGCGACGCACGCGTCGTCGCACACGACGTGGTCTCCGGGCAGCCCGATCACACGCTTGACCAGGTGCTCGCCCGCGTCCTGGGGGTACAGGCCGATGAACGTGAGGACGTCCCGCACGACCTTGTTGACGCCCGTCGGCGCGACCTCCCCGGCGCCGTTGAGCCAGCCGCCCGGGTCCTTGAACACGACGATGTCGCCGCGCCGCAGGTCGAACGGACCCGGGGTCAGCTTGCTGACGAGGATCCGGTCGTCCTCGATGAGCGTGTCGTGCATCGAGGGGCTGGGGATGAAGAACGCCTGGATGAGGAACGTCTTGACGACGAGCGACAGCGCGAGGGCGCTGACGAGGATGATGACGGTCTCGCGGAGCATCGACAGCGCGCCGTTGCGCTGGCGCTTCGCGACGTGCCGGTTCCGGCGCGAGCGCCGGTCGTCGGGGGCGTCGTCGCCCTGCGCGTGGTCGTCGGTGGGCGGGGGCACGAGGCCCTCCCGCGGCCAGGGGGTGCGCCGGGGCTGCTCGTGGACTCCCTCGGCGGGACGGTCGATCACCCGCACACTCTCGCACGCCGCAGGGCCGTTCGTGTACCTGACCACGACACGGTCACGGGGCTTCTGTGACCCGGCTGTGAGGGGTCGGTGCAGGCGCCCGTGACGGGTGCGGGGACGCGTACGGGAGGGCGGGGCGGCGACCGTCGGGCGAGGGTGCGGAGACGCCGACGGGCGGCCACCCCGGAGGGTGACCGCCCGTCGTGGAGCGTCGAGCAGGCTCAGCCCTTCGACGGCACGCTCTCGCGCTTCTCCTTGATCTTGGCCTTCTTGCCGCGCAGGCCACGCAGGTAGTACAGCTTCGCGCGACGGACGTCACCGCGGGTGACGACCTCGATCGACTCGAGCGACGGGGAGTGCACCGGGAAGGTGCGCTCGACGCCGACCTGGAAGCTGATCTTGCGGACCGTGAACGTCTCACGGACGCCGGCGCCCTGGCGGGCGATGACGACACCCTGGAACGCCTGGACGCGCGAGCGGTTGCCCTCGACGACCTTGACGTTGACCTTGACGGTGTCACCGGGGCGGAAGTCCGGGACGTCGTTGCGCAGCGAGGCTGCGTCGAGCTGGTCGAGCGTGTGCATGTGTGCCGCTTCCCCGCCCTGCCACAGGTCAGGAACGTTCTCGTGGGCGCCCCGGCCGCGAGGGGCGGGCGCCTGCGATGGTCTGGTTCCGGTGCGTCCGGGGCCGAGCGATCGGCGGTTCCCGGCTGGCCGTGGGTCGTCTCCCCTGTGGCAGAGACGCGACCTGCGTGCACCAGCGGACAAGTCTGCCACAGCGGCACCCGCCCGCGGTAATCGCGTCAGGCGTCGGCGCGCGCCGGACCGTCGGTCGCGCCGGAACCGGTCACCTGCGGCTCCGCGGAACCGGGCGACCACCCCGTCGCCTGCAGCGTCGCGCGGTCGTGCGCGTCGAGCTGGTCGGGGGCGAGCGCGTCGAGCAGGTCGGGACGCCGTGCCGCCGTGCGGACGAGCGCCTGGTCACGCCGCCAGCGCGCGATGCGGCCGTGGTGCCCGGACAGCAGCACCTCCGGCACGTCGAGCTCGGCCCAGGTCGGCGGCTTCGTGTAGACGGGGTACTCGAGCAGCCCGGCGGCGCCGTGCGACTCCTCGACGAGCGACTCCGGGTTCCCCACGACGCCCGGGAGCAGGCGGGCGACGGCCTCGACCAGCACGAGCGCCGCGACCTCCCCGCCGTTGAGCACGTAGTCGCCCAGGGAGAACTCGCTGACCGTCACGCCGGAGCGGGTCGCGTAGTGCTCGGCCACGCGTGCGTCGATGCCCTCGTACCGCCCGCACGCGACGACGAGGTGCGTCTCGGTCGCGAGGCGCTCGGCGGTCCGCTGCGTGAAGCGCGTGCCCGACGGGGTCGGCAGCAGCAGGTGCGAGCCCTCGTCGAGCAGGTCGTCGAGCGCCCTCCCCCACACGTCGGGCCGCATCACCATGCCCGCACCACCGCCGAACGGGGTGTCGTCGACGGTGCGGTGGCGGTCCGACGTCCAGTCGCGCAGGTCGTGCACGCGCAGGTCCAGGAGCCCGGCGGTGCGCGCCTTGCCGACGAGCGAGAGGTCGAGCGGCGCGAGGTAGTCGGGGAAGATCGTGACGACGTCGACGCGCACGTCAGGCCTCGTCGTCCACGCCGTCGCGCGTGCCTGCGGCGCCGTCGCCCCGCGTCTCGTCGGACACCACGAGGTTGGCGGCGTCCGACGCGAGAAGCCCGCCCGGCGGGTCGAGCACGACGCGTCCGCCGGCGACGTCGACCACCGGGACGATCGCCCGGACGAACGGCACGAGCGTCCGGGCGCCGTCGGTCTCCCGGACCACCAGGACGTCGTGCGCGGGCGCGTGCTCGAGACCGACGACCTCGCCGAGGACCCGGCCGTCGACGTGCTCGGCCCGCAGGCCGGCGAGCTCGTGCGGGTACCAGGCGTCCTCGTCGTCGTCGGAGTCGTCCGCGTCGACGACGAGCGTCACCCCGGTCAGCCCTTCCGCGGCGGTGCGGTCGGACGCCTCGGCGAACGTCACGTACCAGCGGCCCTGCTGCACGCGCGTCCGCACGACGGTGAGCGGGCCGGCCGACGCGGGCTCGGTGGTGAGCACCGCTCCCGCGGCGAGCCGGTCCTCGGGCGCGTCGGTGCGCAGGTCGAGCGCGACCTCGCCGCGCAGGCCGTGCGCACGTCCGATCCGCGCGACGGTCAGCAGCATGGGAGTTCCTCCGAGGGATACGGCGTGGATCGGGCGCCCGGTTCCGGGCGGGCGACGACGGCAGGGCGACGACGGGCAGGCACGGCACAGGCCCGGTCCCCAGGTTAGGGGACCGGGCCTGTCGAGCCGTCGGGCAGCCGCCGTGACGGCGTGCCCGGGGGCGGGTCAGCGGCGGTCGACGTCCACGACGTCGACGCGCACCGCGCCGTCCGGGGACAGCGCCCCGACGACGGTGCGCAGCGCACGGGCGGTGCGTCCGCCGCGACCGATGACGCGTCCGAGGTCGTCCGGGTGGACCCGGACCTCGAGGAGCTCGCCGCGCCGCAGGGACGAGGCGCTCACGCGCACGTCGTCCGGGTGGTCGACGATCCCGCGCACCAGGTGCTCGAGCGCGTCGGCGAGCATCAGGCCTGCTCGTCCTCGGCGGCGGGCGCCTCGTCGGCCGGGGCCTCGGCAACGGCGGCCTTCTTCTCCGACGCCGTCGCCTTGACCTTCTCGGCGTCAGCGGCGGCGGCCTCGATCGCGGCCTTCGGGTCGGCCTTGTCGCCCTTGGTCCGCAGGGTGCCCTCGGCGCCCGGCAGGCCCTTGAACTTCTGCCAGTCGCCGGTGACCTTGAGGAGCGCGAGGACCTGCTCGGTCGGCTGCGCGCCGACGCCGAGCCAGTACTGCGCGCGGTCCGAGGTGATCTCGATGAACGAGGGCTCCTCGGTCGGGTGGTACTTGCCGATCTCCTCGATGACGCGGCCGTCGCGCTTGGTGCGCGAGTCCGCGACGACGATGCGGTAGTACGGCGCCCGGATCTTGCCGAGACGCTTGAGACGGATCTTCGTGGCCACGGTGTGGTCTTCTCCTGGATCTGCTGGGGTGGCCTCGAGGCGCTGCCCGTGGGGTGGGGCGCCGTCCGGCCGAGGACACGACGACAGCAGGTAGAGGGGCTGCAGCCATCGGGTACAGCCGACCATTGTGCCAGACGTCGCACCGTGCTCCCAAGCCGGTCGGCTGCGTGCGACGACGGCCGTCCGACGGGCCGTCCACGGAGGCCGTCGTCGACGTCCGCGCCGGTCAGCGCACCCGCTGCCCGCGCAGGACCACGGCGGCCGGGTCGGCGAGCACGCGCACGTCGTCCCTCGGGTCGGAGGTGTAGACGACCAGGTCGGCCGACGCGCCCTCGCTCAGCCCGTCGGCGCCCAGCCAGGCACGGGTCCGCCAGCTCGCAGCCGCGACCACGTCCCGGTCGGGGATGCCGGCGCGCGCCATCTCCGTCGCCTCCTCGGCGATCCGGCCGTGCCCGATCGTGCCGCCCGCGTCCGTGCCGACGAGCACGCGCACGCCCGCGTCGTGCAGGTCGCGCACGTGGTCGTACCGCCGCTCCCCCATCGCGCGCATGCGCGCAGCGAACAGCGGATAGCGCTCGGCGCCCTGGGCGGCGATCGCCGGGAACTGCGCGACCTGCAGGAGCGTCGCGGTGACGGGGATGCCGGCGGCGGCGATGCGCTCGACGTGCTCGGGGGACGCGCCGGTCGCGTGCTCGAGGCAGTCGACGCCCGCGTCGAGCAGGTCGTCGAGCGACTCGGTCGCGAACGTGTGGGCGGTGACGCGCGCACCGGCGTCGTGCGCGGCGGCGACCGCCTCGGCCAGCACGTCGCGCGGCCAGAGCGGTCGCAGGTCGCCGTCGGCGCCGAGGTCGCGGTCGATCCAGTCGGCGACGAGCTTGACCCAGCCGTCGCCGCGCGCGGCCTCCTCGCGGACCGCGGCGGGCAGCTCCTCCACGGTCGCGAGCTCGCGGCCGTAGTGGCGCAGGTAGCGCTTGGGACGGGCGAGGTGCCGGCCGGCGCGGATCAGCCGCGGCAGGTCGTCGCGCGCGTGCACCCAGCCGGTGTCGGCGGGCGAGCCCGCGTCGCGCACCAGCAGGACGCCCGCGTCGCGGTCGGCCAGCGCCTGCTTCTCCGCGGTGCCGTCGTCGACAGGCCCGTCGGACGCGAGCCCGATGTGGCAGTGCACGTCGACGAGGCCGGGGAGCACCCACCCGTCGAGCGTCGCCGTGGGCGACGCGGCAGGACGGGAGAACGTCACGCGTCCGCCGACGACCCACGCCTCCCCGACCTCGCGGTCGTCGTCGAGCACGACGGTCCCGCGCAGGTGCAGCACCTCGCCGGCCGTCATGGCGTCAGCGGCCGAGGAAACGGTCCAGCCCGGCGGGGAGCTGCAGGTCCGCCGGGTCGACGTCCTGCTGCGCGGCCGGCTGGCCGAGCCCGAAGGCCGAGCCGGTCGCCGCCGGCGTCGCGGGGCCGCGCTCGAGCGCCGCCCGCTCCTGCGCGGCACGCTTCGCGGGGTTCCCCGACTTGCCCTTGACCTTCCGCGCGGGAGCCGCGGTCTTGCCCCGCGACTTCTTGCCGCCCATGCCCGGCAGGTTGCCCATCCCGGGCATGCCCGGCATGCCGCCGCCCTTGGCCATCTGGCGCATCATCTTCTGCGCGCCGTCGAACCGCTCGACGAGCTGGTTGATGTCGGTCGGTGTGGTGCCCGAACCGCGCGCGATGCGGGCGCGGCGCGAGCCGTTGATGATCTTCGGGTTCTGCCGCTCGGCGGGCGTCATCGAGCGGATGATCGCCTCGATGCGGTCGACCTCGCGCTCGTCGAAGCTGTCGAGGGCCTCCCGCATCTGGCCCATGCCGGGGAGCATCCCGAACATGTTCTTGAGCGGGCCCATCTTGCGCAGCTGCTGCATCTGCACGAGGAAGTCCTCGAGCGTGAAGTCCTCGCCGCTGACGAGCTTGCCGGCCATCTTCTCGGCCTGCTCGGCGTCGAACGCCTTCTCGGCCTGCTCGATGAGCGTGAGCACGTCACCCATGTCGAGGATGCGCGAGGCCATGCGGTCGGGGTGGAAGACCTCGAAGTCCGTGAGCTTCTCACCCGTGGAGGCGAACAGGATCGGTCGGCCCGTCACCGACGCGACGGACAGCGCGGCACCACCGCGCGCGTCGCCGTCGAGCTTGGACAGCACGACGCCCGTGAAGCCGACGCCGTCCGCGAAGGCCTGCGCGGTCGCGACCGCGTCCTGGCCGATCATCGCGTCGATGACGAAGAGGATCTCGTCGGGCTCGACCGCGTCGCGGATGTCGGAGGCCTGCTGCATGAGCTCGGCGTCGACGCCGAGGCGGCCCGCGGTGTCGACGATGAGCACGTCGTGCTGGCGGGTGCGCGCGGTCTCGAGGCCCTGGCGGGCGACCGACACCGGGTCCGCGCCGGCGGGCAGGTAGTCGTCGGAGCCCTGGTTGCCGGGGTGCGGCGCGTACACCGGCACGCCGGCGCGCTCCCCCACGACCTGGAGCTGCGTGACCGCGTTGGGGCGCTGGAGGTCCGCCGCGACGAGCAGCGGCGTGTGGCCCTGGTTCTTGAGGTGCAGCGCGAGCTTGCCCGCGAGGGTCGTCTTGCCCGCACCCTGCAGACCCGCGAGCAGGATGACGGTCGGCGGACGCTTGGCGTACGCGAGCGGCCGGTTCTGGCCGCCGAGGATCGACACGAGCTCGTCGTTGACGATCTTGACGACCTGCTGCGCCGGGTTGAGCGCCTGCGACACCTCGACGGACAGCGCGCGCTCGCGCACGGCCCCCGTGAAGGACCGCACGACCGGCACGGCGACGTCCGCGTCGAGCAGCGCGCGGCGGATCTCGCGCACGGTCGCGTCGATGTCCGCCTCGGACAGACGGCCCTTGGTGCGCAGGTTCTTGAAGGTCGACGTCAGTCGGTCGGACAGGGTGGCGAACACCGGGCGGTCCTCACGCTTCGGGGATCACGGACGTCCCAGGGTACCTGTCAGGACCCGGCCGGCCCGCGCGACGAGGTCGTCGACGAGGGTGCCGCGCCACGCGCTCCACGCCGCGGGACCGGCCGCGGACGCGTCGGCCTCGGTCAGCGCGCGGAGCACCGCGAGCAGGTCGGCGCGGTGGTCGACCGCGTCGAGGAGGCGGTCGACGGTCGCGGGGTCGTCCGGGTCGGCCGTCGTGGCGAGCTCGACGAGCGTCAGGTGCTCCCGCACGAGGCGCGCGACGTCCGTCGCGACCTGGTCGTCGAAGCCCATGCGCAGCACGATCGGCGCGGCGAGCCGCGCACCCTCGACGGAGTGGTCCCCCGCCCCCGCGCGCTTGCCGATGTCGTGCAGGACCGCGGCGAGCAGCAGCGTGTCGCCGAGCGCGAGGTCCCGGCGTGCGTGCCCCGCGCGCGCGACGGTCTCGACGAGGTGCCGGTCGACGGTGTGCCGGTGCACGGGCGAGCGCTGCGGCCGGTTCCGCACGCCGGCCCACTCCGGGATCCACGTCGTCACCACGCCCGCCAGGTCGAGCGCCTCCCAGATCGGCACCTGCGCGTGCTCCGACGCGAGCAGCTGGAGGAAGGACGTCCGTGCCGCCTTGGGCCACGGTGTCGGCAGCGGAGGCGTCGCCGTGAGGCTCGCGACGGTCACCGGCGAGAGCGCGAGTCCCGTCCGGGCGGCGGTCGCCGCGGCGCGCAGCGAGAGCAGCGGGTCCTCGGCCGGGCGGGCGTCGACCGCGAGGACGATCTCGCCGTCGTGCTCGACCAGGTCCTCCGCGATGGGCCGCAGGCGCGGCGGCGTCCGGCGTCCGCGGACCAGCACGGGCCTGCGCGCGGGCCGCTGGAGCGCCTGACGGGCGTTGCGCGCGGTCGTGTCGAGCGCGTACGAGATGACGCGGCCCGCCTCCGCGATGCTCGCGAGCAGGTCGTCGCGGTCGTCGAAGCCGACGAGCGCCGCGACCTCGTCCTGGTCGGCGAGCAGCAGCCGGTTGGTGTGCCGACGCGTCGCGACCTGGACGGCGTCGCGCACGTCCAGGAGGTGCGCGTACGCGTGGTCGACCGCGCCGTGCGGGCGGTCGGTGAGCCACGTCGCCGCGAGCGCGCTGAGCACGACCGCATCGCGGATGCCGCCGCGGGCCTCCTTCAGCTCGGGCTCGATGCGGTACGCGAGCTCGCCGTGCTGCTCGGCGCGCTGCCGGGTCGACGCCAGCAGCTCGGGCAGGCGGCGGCGGGCCGCGGACCGCCAGTCCTCGAGCAGCGCCGACTTGGCGCGCGCGATCACCACCGCGTCGCCCGCGACCGGCTGCAGGTCGAGCAGGCCGACCGCCGCCGGGAGGTCCTTCGACGCGACCTGGCGGCACTGCGCGAGCGAGCGGACCGAGTGGTCGAGGTCGAGCCCGGCGTCCCAGATCGGGTACCAGAGCCGCTGCGCGAGCTCGGCGAGCTGCTCGGGCGAGTGCCCACGCCCCTCGTGCACGAGCAGCAGGTCGAGGTCGCTCACCGGGCTCGCGTCGCCGCGGCCGATGCTGCCGACCGCGCCGAGCGCGATGCCGTTGACGTCCTGCCCGTCGGTCGCCTGGTGCCAGAGCTCGGCGAGGCGGTGCCGGACCAGGTCGACGGCGGCCGCGCGGCGCGCGACCCCGTCGGCGGTGGGGCCCGTGAGGCGGGCGGCGAGGTCGAGCCGCTCGACGCGGAGGTCCCCCACCCC
>NZ_BHYL01000278.1 GCF_003851725.1 Cellulomonas algicola
CGCTCGGGGTGCGCGGCGAGGTGCCGGCGCAGTGCGCGCACGCCGCGGGCGTACGCGCGCTCGATCCCGCGGGTCCGCAGCGGCAGGCCGGGCGGCCGCGCGGTGCCGTCGGCGTCGCGCAGGCCGTGCGCGGACACCCACAGGGCCTGCACGGCTCCGCCGTCGAGCGACGCGACGAGCTCGTCCCGGACGCCGAGCCACGTGCGGAGGGCGGTCGTCGCGGCGGGCGAGAGCTCGAGCGCCCGGCCGTCGCTCGGGGCGCGCAGCGTGCGGGTCTCGAGCGTGAGGTCCCGCACGTCCATCGCGGCCAGGGCCGTGGGGCCGACGGGGTCGGCGGCCATGACGGCGAGCATGGCCAGGAGGCGGGCGCGAGTCGCCGTGGGCCGCGGTCGGTGGCCCTCGAAGGCGCGCAGGAGGTCCTCGACAGGCCGGCGCTCGATGACCGTGCGGAGCTGCGGGGTTCCGTGGGTGTGGTCGGGCGGGGGCAGGCCGACGTCGGCGGCGAGGGCCCGCAGCGCGGCGACGCGGGCACGAGCCGCGGCGGGAGACCGCCCCGCGGTGGGCCGCTCGGGGTCGGTGAGCCCGCCGTCCGCCGCCCACGGCAGGTACCAGCCGAGGAACGCGGGGGACAGCAGCTCCGCGACGTCGACGCGTCGCTCGGCGGCATCGAGGGTGTCGGGCGCGGTGGCCGCGACGTCGTGGGGGAGCGGGGAGTGGCCGTGCACGCCGGCCAGAGCGGCGGCGGTGAGCGCGTGCCGGAGCGCCCAGCGGCGCTGGCGGTGGAGAGATCGCGACGCCCCGGCGTCCACGAGCCGTTCGAGGTGCCGGTCGACGGCGTCGGTCGCACGCATGAGTGATGATAACAGGCCATCGCGACGCAGTGCGGCCCCCACCCCCGCAGGGGAACCTCGCAATCGGGGTCCCACCCTCGGCGTCGTGGAGCCCTGACACACGGCTCCAGCAGGGCGGCGAGCGAGGGTGTCGGAACGAGCGCCTAGGCTCGACGGCATGGCCGATCCCGCCACGTACCGCCCCGCGCCGGGGGAGCTGCCGGACTCCCCGGGCGTCTACCGCTTCCGCGACGAGCACGGTCGCGTCATCTACGTCGGCAAGGCCAAGAGCCTGCGTTCCCGCCTGTCGAGCTACTTCCAGGACGTGCACAACCTGCACCCGCGGACGCAGCAGATGGTCACCACCGCGTCGTCCGTCGAGTGGACCGTCGTGCCGACCGAGGTCGCGGCGCTCGCGCTCGAGTACACGTGGATCAAGGAGTTCGACCCGCGGTTCAACGTGAAGTACCGGGACGACAAGTCGTACCCGTACCTCGCGGTCACCATGGCGGACCAGTTCCCGCGGGTGCAGGTCATGCGCGGCGCCAAGCGCAAGGGCACGCGTTACTTCGGCCCGTACGCGCACGCGTGGGCGATCCGGGAGACGGTCGACCTCTTGCTGCGCGTCTTCCCGGTGCGCACGTGCTCGGCGGGCGTCTTCAAGCGCGCCGCCCAGCAGGGACGGCCGTGCCTGCTGGGCTACATCGACAAGTGCTCCGCACCCTGCGTGGGGCGCATCTCGCCCGACGACCACCACGCGCTCGCGCAGGACTTCTGCGACTTCATGGCGGGGGACACCGCGAAGTTCACCAGGCGGCTGACGGCCCGCATGAAGGAGGCCGCCGCGGAGCTCGACTACGAGCAGGCGGCGCGGCTCCGCGACGACATCGCGACGCTGGAGAAGGCGACCGAGCGCAACGCCGTCGTCCTCAAGGACGGCACCGACGCGGACATCTTCGCCCTGGCCGGCGACGAGCTCGAGGCCGCCGTCCAGGTGTTCCACGTCCGCGACGGGCGCATCCGCGGCCAGCGCGGCTGGGTGGTCGAGAAGGTCGAGGACGTCACCGACGCCGAGCTCGTGGAGCACCTGCTGCAGCAGGTGTACGGCACCGAGGAGGACACGGGCACGGCCTCGGTGCCGCGCGAGGTCCTGGTCCCGGTGCTGCCGCCCGACGTCGAGCAGGTGCAGGACTGGCTGTCCGGCATGCGCGGGTCCCGCGTGCAGGTCCGCATCCCGCAGCGGGGAGACAAGCGCGAGCTCGCGGCCACCGTGCTGCGGAACGCCGAGCACGCGCTGGTGCTGCACCGGACGCGCCGGGCGGGCGACCTCACGACGCGCAGCCAGGCGCTGCGCGAGATCCAGGAGGCCCTCGACCTGGCGTCGGCGCCACTGCGGATCGAGTGCTTCGACGTGTCGCACAACCAGGGCACGTTCCAGTCCGCGTCGATGGTCGTGTTCGAGGACGGGCTCGCGCGCAAGAGCGAGTACCGCCTGTTCAACCTCCGCGGTCCGGACGGTGACGGCGCGCGCGACGACACGGCCGCGATGCACGAGGTCATCACGCGCCGGTTCCGCCGCTACCTCGCGGAGCGCTCCAACGCGGGCGACGTCGAGCTGGGGCTGGGGGAGGACGACGACGAGCCGCGTCGCTCGGGGCCGGTCGACGAGACGACGGGCCGCCCGCAGCGGTTCGCCTACCCGCCCAACCTGATCGTCGTCGACGGCGGGCAGCCGCAGGTCGCCGCCGCCGCTGCCGCGATGGCCGAGCTCGGCATCGATGACGTCGCGCTCTGCGGCCTCGCGAAGCGCCTCGAGGAGGTGTGGCTGCCCGGCGAGGACTACCCCGTGATCCTCCAGCGGTCCTCGGAGGGCCTGTACCTGCTCCAGCGGCTCCGTGACGAGGCGCACCGGTTCGCGATCACCGCGCACCGCCGTCGTCGCTCCAAGGGCATGACGGTCTCCGTCCTCGACGACGTGCCCGGGCTCGGCCCCGCGCGACGGGCGGCGCTGCTGCGCCACTTCGGCAGTGTCAAGCGCCTGCGGGCGGCGTCGGTCGAGGAGATCGCGAGCGTCCAGGGCATGGGCGAGCGGACCGCAGCGGCGGTCGTGGCGGCCCTGGCGGGCGACGCCGCGCAGACGGGAGCACAGGGCGGGACCGTCGTCGTCCCGGCCGCCCCGGGCCTCGCGGCCGACGCGTCGACGGTCGACGCGCCGGCCGACGCGAGCCCCGCGTCGGCCGAGGAGGCGTCCGGGTTTGGCATGCTGAGGTCATGACCGACGAGCCGTCGCCGATCACCGTCCCTGCCGGCATCCCGGCGCTCGAGGCAGCGGCGGAGGGGCCGCGCCTCGAGGCACCGCAGCTCCTCATCATCACGGGCATGTCCGGCGCCGGCCGGACACGTGCCGCCGCGGTCCTCGAGGACCTCGACTGGTACGTCGTCGACAACCTCCCGGCGCAGATGCTCACGCACCTCGTCGGCATGCTGACGAGCGGCCCGACGGGCCAGCGTGCCCAGCGGCTCGCCGCGGTGGTCGACGTGCGCGGGCGCGAGTTCTTCGCCGACGTCCGGGAGGTCCTCGACGGCCTGCGGGCCGCCGGTGTCGACCACCGGATCCTGTTCCTCGACGCGTCCGACGAGGTGCTCGTCCGCCGGTACGAGCAGGTCCGGCGGCCGCACCCGCTCCAGGGCGAGGGTCGGATCCTCGACGGCATCGCCGCCGAGCGCGCGGTCCTCGGGGACCTCCGCGAGCGTGCGGACACCGTGATCGACACCTCCGAGCTCAACGTGCACGACCTCGCACGCGAGGTCCGTTCGGTCGTCGTCGGCTCGACGGCGGACGTCCTGCGCGTCTCGGTGCTGTCGTTCGGGTTCAAGTACGGGATCCCGCTCGACGCGGACCACGTGGTCGACGTGCGGTTCCTCGCCAACCCGTACTGGGTCACGGAGCTGCGCCACCTGACCGGCCGGGACGCACCCGTACGTGACTACGTCCTCGGGCTCCCCGGTGCCGTGCAGTTCGTCGACCGGTACGTCGACGCGCTCGAGCCGGTGCTCGCGGGGTACCTCAACGAGGAGAAGCGCTACGTGACGATCGCGGTCGGCTGCACGGGCGGCAAGCATCGCTCGGTGGCGATCAGCGAGGCGGTCGCGGCACGCCTGCGCGAGCGGGGTCACCAGGTCGCCGTGTCGGCGCGGGACCTCGGCAAGGAATGAGCGTCCCGCCGTCCCAGCGTGCCGCCCGCGGGTCCGGTCCGGCCGTCGTCGCGCTCGGCGGCGGGCACGGGCTCTCCGCGACGCTGTCGGCGCTGCGGCTCATGACCGACCGCATCACCGCGGTCGTGACCGTCGCGGACGACGGGGGCTCGTCGGGGCGCCTGCGCGACGAGCTCGGCGTCCTGCCGCCGGGCGACCTGCGGATGGCGCTGGCCGCCCTGTGCGACGACTCCGAGTGGGGCCGGACGTGGCGCGACGTGCTCCAGCACCGGTTCGCGTCGCAGGGCCCGCTCGACCGGCACGCGGTCGGGAACCTGCTGATCGTCGCGCTGTGGGAGCTGCTCGACGACACCGTCGAGGGGCTCGACTGGGTCGGACGGCTGCTCGGGGCGCGCGGCCGGGTGCTGCCCATGGCGGCGGTCCCGCTGCAGATCGAGGCCGACGTCGTCCACGCCGACGGGACGGCGGACCGTGTGCGCGGCCAGGTGTCCGTCGCGACGACGGGCGGCCGCATCGAGCACCTGCGGCTCGAGCCGACCGACCCGCCCGCGTGCCCGGAGGCGGTCGCGGCGATCGAGGAGGCCGACTGGGTCGTCCTCGGCCCGGGCTCCTGGTACACGTCCGTGATGCCGCACCTCCTCGTCCCCGGGCTGCGGGACGCCCTGCAGCGGACCCAGGCGCGCACCATCGTCACGCTCAACCTGTCGCCCGAATCGGGGGAGACGGAGGGCATGCGCGCCGAGGAGCACCTCGAGGCGCTGCACGCGCACGCGCCCGGGCTCCGGGTGGACGCCGTGGTCGCGGACCCCGGGGCGGTCGACGACGTCGACGTGCTCAGCGACACGACCGAACGGCTCGGTGCGCAGCTGCTGCTGCGTCAGGTGGGACGCGGCGACGGCACGCCCATGCACGACCCCCTGCGCCTCGCGGCGGCCTTCCGGGACGTCGTCGAGGGCTTCCTCGGGGACGTCGGCACACGTGCGGGCGGCGCGGGCTGACCTCCCGGACCGGACCCGGACGCTCGTCCCAGATGGCAGGATGACGCCATGGCGTTGACGGCACAGGTCAAGGACGAGCTCGCGCGTCTGAAGGTGGACCGCACGTCCGTCCGCAAGGCCGAGGTCTCGGCGACGCTGCGGTTCGCGGGCGGGCTGCACATCATCTCGGGGCGGATCGTGATCGAGGCGGAGCTCGACACGGGCATCGCCGCACGGCGGCTGCGGCAGGCGATCTCCGAGGTCTACGGGCACGAGAGCGACATCATCGTCGTCTCGGGGGGCGGTCTCCGCCGGGGGAGCCGGTACGTGGTGCGCGTCGTCAAGGACGGCGAGTCGCTGGCCCGGCAGACGGGTCTGCTCGACAACCGCGGCCGCCCCGTGCGGGGTCTGCCGCCGCAGGTCGTGTCGGCGGGCGTCGCGGAGGCGGAGGCCGCGTGGCGCGGTGCGTTCCTCGCGCACGGCTCGCTCACGGAGCCCGGCCGGTCGTCGGCCCTCGAGGTGACGTGCCCCGGCCCGGAGGCCGCGCTCGCGCTCGTCGGTGCGGCACGTCGGCTCAGCGTCGCGGCGAAGGCGCGTGAGGTCCGCGGCGTCGACCGCGTGGTGATCCGCGACGGCGACGCGATCTCGGCGATGCTCGCCCGCCTGGGCGCGCACGAGACGATGCTGGTGTGGGAGGAGCGGCGCGTGCGCCGCGAGGTGCGCGGCACCGCCAACCGGCTCGCGAACTTCGACGACGCGAACCTGCGTCGCTCCGCGCGTGCCGCGGTCGCCGCCGGCGCCCGCGTCGAGCGCGCGTTCGAGATCCTCGGCGACGACCTGCCCGAGCACCTGCGCGAGGCCGGGGAGCTGCGCCTCGCGCACAAGGAGGCGTCGCTCGAGGAGCTCGGCAAGCTCGCCGAGCCGGCGCTCACCAAGGACGCCGTCGCGGGCCGGATCCGACGTCTGCTCGCGACGGCCGACAAGCGCGCCCAGGAGCTCGGGATCCCGGACACCGAGGCGGGGCTGAGCCCCGACCTGCTCGACCTCTGACGCGGTCCGTGGGCTGACCTGCGCGGACCCGCGCGCAGGCACCCGGACGGGTGTCCACCCTGGGACCTCCGACCCCCGTGGCCTCCGTCACGGGTATAGGGTTGCGTCATCCGATCGTCACACGACCGTCACGTGCTGCGCATGAGTCGGTCGAGGGCGAGCGGAACGCACATCGGCGTGCGTTGACCCCAACACCCATTGTGTGCGCCGACCTCGTCGGCGCTGCCGAGGAGGGCAAGTGACCATCAAGGTCGGCATCAACGGCTTCGGTCGTATCGGTCGCAACTTCTACCGGGCCATCGTCGCGTCGGGCGCGGACATCGAGATCGTCGGTGTCAACGACCTGACGGACAACAAGACGCTCGCCCACCTGCTCAAGTACGACACGGTCCTCGGCCGCTTCCCGCTGAGCGTGGAGTTCGACGACGAGAACATCATCGTCGACGGCAAGAAGATCCGCGCCCTCGAGGAGCGCGACCCGGCGAACCTCCCCTGGGCGGAGCTCGGCGCGGACATCGTCATCGAGTCGACCGGCTTCTTCACGGACGCCACCAAGGCGAAGGCGCACATCGACGCCGGTGCCAAGAAGGTCATCATCTCCGCCCCGGCGAAGAACGAGGACGGCACCTTCGTCGTCGGCGTGAACCACGAGCAGTACGACGCCGCGACGCAGCACATCATCTCGAACGCGTCGTGCACCACGAACTGCCTCGCCCCCGTCGCGAAGGCCCTCAACGACGCCATCGGCATCGAGCGCGGCCTCATGACGACGATCCACGCCTACACGGGTGACCAGAACCTGCAGGACGGCCCCCACCGCGACCTCCGTCGCGCCCGCGCCGCCGCGCAGAACATCGTCCCCACCTCGACCGGTGCGGCCAAGGCCGTCGCCCTCGTGCTCCCCGAGCTCAAGGGCAAGCTCGACGGCTTCGCGCTCCGCGTGCCGACGATCACCGGCTCGGCCACGGACCTGACCTTCACCGCCTCGCGCGAGGTCACGGTCGACGAGGTCAACGCCGCGGTCAAGGCTGCCGCCGAGGGCCCGCTCAAGGGTGTCCTGGAGTACGTCGAGGACGAGATCGTCTCGAGCGACATCGTCACGAACCCGCACCAGAGCATCTTCGACTCGAAGCTCACGAAGGTGATCGGCGACCAGGTCAAGATCATCGCCTGGTACGACAACGAGTGGGGCTACTCCAACTCGCTCGTCACCCTCACGCAGTACGTGGGCGACCGTCTCTGACGAACCCCGCTCAGCACACGTCATGCGTCCGCGTGCGCCCCGGCCACGGCCTCGGCGCACGCGGACGCTGTCGTGTGAGCACCCCTCGGACCCCCGACCGACGTGAGCCGGCCGGTTCTGCAAGGTAGGAGACCATGAAGACCATCGAGGACCTCGGCGACCTGCGCGGCAAGCGCGTGCTCGTCCGCTCCGACTTCAACGTGCCGCTCGACGGCACGACGATCACCGACGACGGCCGCGTCCGCGCGGCCCTGCCGACGCTGCAGGCCCTGCTCGGCGCCGGCGCGCGCGTCGTCGTGACCGCGCACCTCGGCCGCCCGAAGGGCGCCCCGGAGGACAAGTACTCGCTCGCGCCCGTCGCCGCGCGCCTCGGCGAGCTGCTCGGCCAGCCGGTCGCGCTCGCGAAGGACACCGTGGGCGAGTCCGCCCGCGAGACCGTCGCCGCGCTCGAGGACGGCCAGATCGCGCTGCTCGAGAACATCCGCTTCGACGCACGCGAGACGTCCAAGGTCGACGAGGAGCGCGCGTCGCTCGCCGACGACCTCGCCGCCCTCGCCGACGTGTACGTGTCGGACGGCTTCGGCGTCGTGCACCGCAAGCAGGCGTCGGTCTACGACGTCGCCCTCAAGCTCCCGCACGCGGTGGGCAAGCTCGTGCTCAACGAGGTCGAGTCGCTCAAGAAGGCGACCGAGAACCCCGAGCGCCCCTACGTCGTCGTGCTCGGCGGCTCCAAGGTCTCCGACAAGCTCGGCGTCATCTCGAACCTCCTGACCAAGGCGGACCGCCTCGTCATCGGCGGCGGCATGCTCTTCACGTTCCTCGCCGCCAAGGGCTACTCGGTCGGCAACTCGCTGCTCGAGGCGGACCAGATCGACACGGTCAAGGGCTACCTCGCGCAGGCGCAGGACGCCGGCGTCGAGATCGTGCTCCCGGTCGACATCCGTGTCGCCGACGAGTTCAAGGCCGACTCCCCGTCGTCCGTCGTCGCGGCCGACGCCATCCCGGACGGCAAGATCGGCCTCGACATCGGCCCCGAGTCGGAGCAGCTGTTCGCGTCGAAGATCGTCGATGCCAAGACGGTCGTCTGGAACGGCCCCGCGGGCGTGTTCGAGTTCGAGGCGTTCGCCGGCGGCACGCGCGCCGTCGCGCAGGCCCTGGTCGACGCGGGCGCGAACGGTGCCTTCACGATCGTCGGCGGCGGCGACTCCGCCGCGGCCGTGCGCACGCTCGGCTTCGACGAGGCGGGCTTCGGCCACATCTCGACGGGCGGCGGCGCCAGCCTGGAGTTCCTCGAGGGCAAGACCCTCCCCGGTATCGCTGTCCTGGAGGACTGAGCATGACGCAGCGCACCCCGCTGATGGCGGGCAACTGGAAGATGAACCTGGACCACCACCAGGCGACGCACACGCTGCAGAAGCTCGCGTGGACGCTCAAGGACGCCAAGCACGACTACGCCACGGTCGAGGTCGCGGTCATCCCGCCGTTCACCGACCTGCGCAGCGTCCAGACGCTCGTCGACGCCGACAAGCTGCAGATCGCCTACGGCGCGCAGGACCTGTCGGCGCACGAGTCCGGTGCGTACACCGGCGAGATCTCGCCGCTGTTCCTCACCAAGCTCGGCGTGACCTACGCGCTCGTCGGCCACTCGGAGCGGCGCGAGTACCACGCCGAGTCGGACCAGCTGATCAACGCGAAGGTCAAGTCGTCGCTCAAGGCCGGCCTCGTGCCGATCCTCTGCGTCGGCGAGGACCTCGAGACGCGTCGTGCCGCCGCGCACGTGCAGCACACGCTGCTGCAGCTCGAGGCCGCGCTGGCCGACGTCACGGCCGAGCAGGTCCGCACGCTCGTCATCGCGTACGAGCCCGTCTGGGCCATCGGCACGGGCGAGACGGCGACCCCCGAGGACGCCCAGGAGATGTCCGAGGCGATCCGCGGCCGGGTCGCGGAGCTGTACGACGCCGAGACGGCCCAGGCCGTGCGCGTCCTCTACGGGGGCTCCGTGAAGTCGTCCAACGTCGCGTCGATCATGGCGAAGCCCGACGTCGACGGCGCCCTCGTGGGCGGCGCGAGCCTCGACCCCGAGGAGTTCGCCAAGATCGTGCGCTTCCAGTCGCACGAGGTCGGGCTCTGACCTGACAGGCACCGGGGCCCCCGG
>NZ_BHYL01000279.1 GCF_003851725.1 Cellulomonas algicola
GGCGCATGGTCACGACGGCCATGGGACGTCCTTCCGGCGCGCACCGGCCGGTGCGCGCGACTGGGCGGGGCCGCCTCGGCGGACCCGCGTCTCGGTTGTCGGCTCCGACACCAGGTCGGGGCCCCTGGCACCACGTCAGGGGCTGCGCCGCGGACCCCCGACGAGCGGGCCGTCCTGCGGACCGGTGCAGCGCCCGACCCCGGTCGAGGTCCGCGAGGCGGACGACGAGGCGGGTCGGTGGTGCGCGATGTCGACCGGCACGGACCGGTCGCAGGGGAAGTCTAGCCGACGTCGGGCCGTGCCCCGTCCGGCGCCCCCGCGACCCGTCCCCAGCCCGGAGCCGACCGCGCCTGTCCACCGTCGCGGCCTGATCCCGGCGCGACGGTCACGGTCCGCGCCACGCTCGGCACGTGTCCAGCTTCTCGCTCCCCCGTCGACGCGTCCCTCGTCCGCCGACCCACGGCGGCACGTCGTCCCGCCGTCGGGCGCGGCTTCCCGCCCGCGTGGTCTCGACCCTGGTCACGCTCGGCACCGTCACCACGCTCGTGTCCGCATCGGCGCTCCCCGCGCCGGTGTCCGCATCGACGGCGGGCACCGGCGCGCCGGACGTCCGACGACCGGTGGCCCGCTACGTCTGGCCGCTCGAGCCGCCCGTCGCCGTCGCGGCCCCGTTCGAGGCCCCGCCCGCCCCCTGGGCGGCCGGGCACCGCGGCGTCGACCTGCGCGCGGCGCCCGGCACGGTCGTGCGGGCACCGGCGCCGGGCGTCGTGACGTTCGTCGGCGTCGTCGCGGGCCGCGGCGTCGTGACGCTGACGCACGACGACGGGCTGCGCTCCTCCGTGGAACCGGTCGCCCCGGTGGTGGCGACGGGGGGTCGCGTCGCAGCCGGCGACCCCGTCGGCACGGTGAGCCCGGACGGCGGCCACTGCGCGGCGGACGCGTGCCTGCACTGGGGTGTGCGACGGGGCGACGTCTACCTCGACCCGGTCGCCCTCGTCGACGGCGGGCCGATCGTGCTCCTGCCCACGCGGTGACCCGCCCGCGGCCCGTCCGCCGGTCCCCGGCACCCGCGTGGCACGTCCGCTCGCCGGAAGCAGAGCGGGCACGTCCGATCGACGACGCCCGCATCCGCAGGGCGCTCCCGCCTGTCCCGTCGATGCCGACGTGAGCGGCGAGCGTCCGTCGGGTCCGGTCGACGCCGACACGCGCAGGGCGCGTCCGCTCGACGAGGCGGACGCGCCCTGGGACGAGGCGATCTCGGCCTCGCCGGGTGGTGCGGGGTCGTCAGGCCTGCTCGGCCTCGACGAGGCGGGTGCGCAGCCGCAGCATGGCCGCGGTGTGCATCTGCGAGATGCGCGACTCGGTCACGCCCAGGACTCGGCCGATCTCGGCGAGCGTCATGCCCTCGTAGTAGTAGAGGACGACGACCATGCGCTCACGGTCGGTCAGCTGCTCGATCGCGCGGGCCAGGAGGTACTTCGTCTCCGCCGCGTCGAGCGAGCCGGCCGGGTCCTCGGTGCGCTCGTCGCCGAGGGTGTCGACGAGGCTGACGCCCGCCTGACGGTCCTCGCCGCCGCCGAGCAGCTCGTCGAGCGCCGCGATGTTCACGGTCGACAGCTGGGAGAACGTCTGGCGCAGCTCCGACACCGCGATCTCGAGGTGCGCCGCGACCTCCGACTCCGTGGGCGCCCGGTGCAGCTTCGCCTCGAGCTCGGCGTACGCACGGTCGACGGAACGGGCCTTCGTCCGCACCGAGCGCGGGACCCAGTCCATCGCCCGGAGCTCGTCGATGATCGCGCCGCGGATGCGGGAGGACGCGTACGACTCGAACTTCACGGCACGACCGGTCTCGTACTTCTCGATCGCGTCGATGAGCCCGAACATCCCGTACGACACGAGGTCGGCCTGCTCGACCGTGCTCGGCAGGCGCATGCCGACGCGGCCCGCGACAGCGGACACGAGCGGGGCGTAGTGCAGGATCAGCTGCTCGCGCGCCGCGCGGCTGCCGGTCGACTTGTAGTCGTCCCACGCCTCGGCGATGAGCGGCTCGACGACCGGGGCCGACGCGACGTCGACGTCCTCGACGGGTGCCGGCGCCGCGGTGCGGGGGCTCGGGATCACGCCGACCGGCGCGGTGCCGACGAACCGCAGACGGGACGGCGCTGCGTCCAGTGCACTCGTCATCGAGGTACTCCGTTCGTGCGTGCGCGGCCGGGCGCGCATGAGGGGGCCGAGCACTCCGGCTGGACCATGGAGGGGGTGGTCGCGCGCTGCGTGGCCGCCGTGCGCACGGCGCCGACGACGCCCCCGTTCCCGACGGCCACGTCCGGACGGACACGACCCGAGAAAGGACCGGAGACATTCATCGGAAATGCCGAGAACGAGGCGTCGGCGCGGGGGCCGCGGTGCCCCCGGGGAGCCGTCGTCTCGTTCATGGCCCCTACGGTGACGGGAAACACACGCGCCGAACAAGCCGCAACTTCACTCCTCCGGCGCAGTCGCGGGCGATTGTGGACGCATTGTCTGAATCGATGTCCGATTCGACCGTCCCCCGTGACGAAATTCACCCGGCGGGTCCTGTGCAGTTCCGGCGCGGTGGGAACTCCTGCGGCTCGTCGCTCGTCTAGTTGCCTCGCGCACCTGTCACTCGCTGCGGCTGCGCACGTGTCACCGCGCTCCGGTCGCACGTGTCACCGCGGACCGGACGCGCAGGGGTGATCCGCGCCCGCGCGCACGGGCGTCCCGCCGTCCCGTACGCGCCGCCGGCTCCCCCACGCCACGTGCGTCCCGCCGTCCCGAACGCGTGGCCCGCTCCCCCACGCCACGTGCGTCGAGCAGTGCCCGTACGTGTTGCCCGCCCCCACGCCACGGGCGTCCAGCCGTCCCGCACGTGTCGACCGGTACGCCCCGCAACGCGCGTCCCTGCGTCCCCCACGGGGTGACGCCGTCCTCCGCACCGCGTCCGTGAGTCGTCGCGCAACCGCCGGATGCTCGCTACGCCGGTGGCCCAGCTCCTCCGCAGCGCGGCGTGTCAGGGCCGTGCGCGGCGCCATCCCGCGCCCTCGCGGCGGACGAGACCGTCGAGCTCGAGCAGCCCCAGCGCGGCGTGCGCCTCCGCGAGGCTGACCCCTGCGGCGACGGCGAGCGCGCCGGGCTCGAGCGCGCGGCGCGACGGTGCGGCCTCCAGAACACGGCGGACGTGCTCGGGCAGGCCGTCTCCGGGACGGGTCGGGACGTCGGACGGGTCGGCTGCCGGGCCGTCCAGGCCGGCGAGCTCGAGCACCTCCGCGGTGTCCGTCACGCAGACCGCGACTCCGGACCGCAGCAGCCGGTGACACCCGGCCGACGCGACGGACGTCACGGGTCCAGGCACCGCACCGACGGGCCGGAGCAGGGTCGACGCGTGGTACGCCGTGCTGATCGCACCGGACCGCCACGCTGCCTCGACGACGACTGTCGCGGTCGCGAGGCCCGCGATGAGCCGGTTGCGCTGCAGGAAGCGGACGCGTGTCGGGACCGAGCCGACCGGGACCTCGGAGACGACCGTCCCACCGTCGGCGACGACCGCTTCGAGCAGCCGCGCGTTGCCCCGTGGGTAGGCCCGGTCGACGCCACCGGCGAGCACGACGACCGTGCGGCCGGACCCGGCGAGCGCCCCCCGGTGCGCGGCGGCGTCGATTCCGAAGGCACCCCCGGACACGACCGTGACGGCACGCGCGGCGAGGCCGGCCGCGAGGTCGTGCGCGACGCGCTCCCCGTAGGTGGTCGCCGCACGTGCACCCACCACCGCGACGCCGCGCGCGCCGGTCCGCGCGAGGTCCGCTGCGCCACGCACCCAGAGCCCGAACGGAGCCGCAGGCCCGAGCGCGTCGAGGGCCTCCGGCCACCCGTCGTCCCCCGGCACGAGGAACCCGCCACCCAGTCCGTCGAGCGCGCCGAGCAGCGCACCGCCGTCCACCGTCGACGCTCGCGGTGCCCATCGAGCGAGCGCTCGGGCAAGACGGGCGCGACCCGGGCCCTCCTCCCGCTGGCCGACGGGCCGACCGTCGTGGTCACCGCCCTCCCGGTCCTCGGCTCGCCCACGCGGCGCTGTCGCGTCCCGTCCGTCGCCTGCGTCCAGCACCAGCCCCGCTGCGCCTGCACCGTCCGGGCTCGCGCGCAGGGCGAGTCTCACACGGTCCCAGGCCTCGGCCGCGCCGAACGTCGACACGAGCGCGCCGGCGACCGCATCGCCGGGCTCCACGAGCGCGCTCCACGTCGCCCGAGCCCGGCGCTCCCGCTCCGAGACGCTCATGCGCCGTGCCCCCGCGTCCGCAGCAGCAGCGCGCGGCCGACGTCGGCCCGGCTCGGCGAGGCCCGACCGTCCAGGTCGGCGAGCGTCCAGGCGACCCGGACCACGCGGTCGACGCCTCGAAGGCTCAGCGTGCCGCGCTCGAGGGCACGGTCGAGGTCGGAGACGACCGCACGGTCGGAGCCGAGGCGTTCGCGCAGCCAGGAGCCCGGCACGTCGGCGTTCGTCCGCCACGGGGTGCCGGCCAGACGCTCCGCCTGCGCCGCCCGCGCATCGGTCACGCGTCGGGCGACGACCGCGGTCGCGTCGCCGGCGGCTCCGCCGGGCCGGGTCGGGGGCAGCTCGACCTGGAGGTCGACGCGGTCGAGCAACGGCCCGGAGAGCCGGGCGAAGTACCGGCGCCGCTGCTCGCTGCGGCACGTGCAGTCGAGGCCCTTGCCGACCGCGCGACCGCAGGGGCAGGGGTTGGCGGCGAGCACGAGCTGGAAGCGTGCCGGGTAGCGCGCGGCGCCGGCGGCCCGGTGCAGGACGAGCTCGCCGTGCTCGAGGGGCTGCCGCAAGGTCTGCAGCACCGCCGTCGTGAACTCGGGCGCCTCGTCGAGGAAGAGCACGCCGCGATGGGCGCGCGACGCCGCGCCGGGTCGCGGGACGCCGGAGCCGCCGCCGACCACGCTCGCCGGCGTCGCCGTGTGGTGCGGGTCCTCGAACGGCGGGCGGGTCAGCAGCCCCGCGCCGGGATCGAACGTGCCCGCGATCGAGTGCACCGACGTCACCTCGACCGCGGCGCGCTCGTCGAGGTCGGGCAGCAGGCCCGGGAGGCGCGACGCGAGCATCGTCTTGCCCGTCCCGGGCGGGCCGACCATCAGGAGGTGGTGCCCGCCGGCCGCGGCGACCTCCAGCGCGTGCCGCGCGTCCTCCTGCCCCAGGACGTCCGCGAGGTCGAGGTCACGAGCGGTGCGCGCGGTCCCGGACACGAGCCCGTCGACGGGTGGCAGGTCGGGGACCGGGACGTCTGCGCCGTACCCGGCGGCGACCTCGGCGAGCGTGGTCGCCCCGACGACCCGCGCACCGGGCACGAGCCGCGCCTCGGCGACGTTGCCGGCCGGGACGACGACCCGCGCGTGACCGGCGGCGACCGCCGCCGCCACGGCCGGCAGGACGCCACGCACGGGGCGCAGGCGGCCGTCGAGCCCCAGCTCGCCGACGTGGACGAGACCGTGCACGCGGTCGGCGTCGACGAGCCCGGCACCGGCGAGCGTGGCGACCGCGATCGCGAGGTCGAACGCGGACCCGGACTTCGGCAGGGTCGCCGGCGAGAGGTTCACGGTGATCCGGCGGTTCGGCCACGCGAGCCCGCTGGACGTCACCGCAGCCCGGACCCGGTCGCGCGCCTCCGCGAGCGACGCGTCGGGGAGACCGACGAGGGTGAACGCCGGGAGCGACGGCGCGAGGTGCGCCTCGACGTCCACGACGTGGGCGGCCAGGCCGACGAGGGCGACGGCCAGGGTGCGGCCGAGGGTCACTCAGACCACCCCCACGAGGTGCTCGACCTGCGCGGCCCCGCGGGCGGGGACGAGCACGCACACGACGTCGACGCGGACGGAGGCCGGGCGGACGTCGTGCGCGGCGAGCCAGCGCGCGGCGAGCCGCCGGATCCGGGCGAGCTTGCGCGCGGTCACCGCCTCGGCGGGCGACCCGTACGTCGTCGACCGTCGGGTCTTGACCTCGACCACCACGAGCTCCGTGCCGTCGAGCGCCACGAGGTCGAGCTCGCCGTCGGAGCACCGCCAGTTGCGCTCAAGCACCTGCCAGCCGCGCTCGCGCACGTGCGCCGCCGCCACGTCCTCGCCGTACCGTCCCACCGCGTCCTTCGCACGCACCGGACCACCTCCGGAGGCAGCCTCGCGGCGGCCGAAGGGGGTGCACGCAGCCGTCCGGCCGACCCGTGGACGCGCGCCGCACCTGGCGGGCTGTGGACGGTTCGCGCTCGCGTCGACGACGCGCAGTCGTCCTGGGCGGTACTGGGGGCTCGACGCGCGCGGGGCGGACGCGTCGTGCGTCAGCGCGGCGCGGGGCGGACGCGTCGCGCGTCAGCGCGGCGGCGGAGGCGTCGCGCGTCAGCGCGGCGGCGGAGGCGTCGCGCGTC
>NZ_BHYL01000280.1 GCF_003851725.1 Cellulomonas algicola
CGGCCGCGCGGTCGAGCGCGAGACCCGTGAGCTCGGTCGAGCCGCCGATGTCGCCGAAGACCTTGAACGCGTACAGCCCGGCCTCGGGCGCGGTGCCCGGGCCGACCTGCCAGTCGGCGACCGACGTCAGCGACGTGTAGTCGCCCTCGAACGTGGTGCCGTCGGGCAGGACGCCGTAGCCGGCGGCGGTGCCGGCGACGTGCGTGCCGTGACCGACGTTGTCCGACAGGTAGGTCGCGTCGATCGGGTTGTCGTCCGGCGAGGGGACGGGCGTCGAGCCGGGCAGCGGGTCGACGCTGGGGTCGTACAGCGGTCCGGCGAAGTCGTAGCCGCCGAGGAACTTCTCGGGGTCGAACAGGCCCGCGGGCACGGGCTGCGTGCCGTCCTCGCCGTACGCCTCCTCGTACGCCGCGACCGTGCCGGGGCCGCCGAAGTCGGCGTGCGTGTAGTCGAGGCCCGTGTCGATGACGCCCACGCGGACGCCCTCGCCGGTCTGGCCGGTGCTCTGCCACGTCGCGAGCGCACGCGTGAACTCGACCTGGTGGCTGTTGTCGGCGGTCTTGCGGGCCACGCGGTAGACGGCCACGACGTCGGGGCTCTCCGCGAGCGCGCGGACCTCGGCGGCGTCACCGGTGACGAGCGTGCCCGCGACGAGGTTGGTCAGGGTGGCGATGCGCTGCGGCTCGGCGGCCTTGGCGGAGCGGGCGGTCTGCTCCTGCGGGACGACGTCCTCGGCGAGGTCCTCGGTGACCTCGGCCTGGGCGCGGACCTGCGCGGGCGTGCCGCCGTCGGCGACGACGTCGGCGCCGGACTTCGCGTCGAGCTGGACGAACGCGGTGACGCGGCCGGTGGCGTCCTGCAGGTCGCGCGAGACGCGGGCGGCGGCGCGGGGGTCGAGCTTGCCGGGGTCGGCGGCGTTCGGGGTGTCCGGGGGCGGTGCCGCGGTGGCGGGCTGCGCGCCGAGGACGGCGGTTCCGAGGGTGACGGACAGGGCGGTGAGCCCGGCGAGCAACGGACGACGTGACATGTGCACATCCCTGACTGGTGAGGACCGGCGTGCACCCGGCCGACGCGCCGTTTCCTGGCGCGCGCACCCGGGTGCCTCGTGCACGTTACTGACGAGTCACGACATTCGTCACCCCCGTGCACGGTCGTCTTTTTCGTCGGGGTCCCGTCGGAGTCGGACGCGCGTCCCGACGCCGGTGGGCGACCGTCGCCGCGACCTGCGTCAGCGCAGCGGCACGAACGTGTAGGAGCCATGCGTCGTGACCAGCACGCGTCCGTCCACGCGGCGCACGAGGTGCATGGTCGAGCGGACGGGGATGACCATGCGGCCGTCCTCGGCGACCTGGTCGACGAGCGTCTCGGGGAGCGCGCGGGGTGCCGCGGACACGAGCACGCGGTCCCAGCCGCCGTCGACGGGGCGCCCGAGGACGTGCGGGTCGGCGCGCTCGACGGTGACCCACGGCATCCCGCAGGCGTCGACGTTGCCGCGGCCCCAGTCGGCGAGCTGCGGGTCGAGCTCGAGGCCGAGCACCGTGCCGCCGGGTCCGACGAGCCGGCCGAGCAGCGCGGTCGTCCACCCGGACCCGCTGCCGACGTCGAGCACGCGCGCGCCGACGGGGACCTGCAGGAGCCGCAGCATCGCGGCGACCGTCGAGGGCTGCGAGCTCGTCTGGCCGTGCCACAGGGGGAGGGGGTGGTCCTCACCGGCCCGGTGCCGCTGCTCGTCGGGGAGGAAGAGCTCGCGCGCGAGGGTGCGCATCGCGTCCGCGACGTCGGCCGCGCGCTCGGGGTCGGGGCCGGTGGTGGCGCCCATCGTCCGAGCCTACGGCGCGAGGCTCGCGCGCGTCGGAGCCGTCGACGGCGGGGTCGCGCGTCGAGCGCGGACGTCGGCGTGGGCTAGAAGGCCGGGGCGGCGGCTGCGGCCGGGACGGCGGGTGCGCCCGTGGGGGCGGGGGTCTCGACGAGCGACGGAAGCGCGGGCGGCGTCGTCTCGGCGACGGCCGCCGCGGCGAGCGCGTCGGCGGCGGGCGCGACGACGGGCAGGGCGCCGGTGACGAGCAGCGGGAGCGCGCCGGTGGTCGTGGCGACGACGGGCAGCGGCCCGGTGGTCGTGGCGACGACGGCGGTGGCGCCGGTCGCGACGAGCGGGAGGGCGCCGGTCGTGGTGGCGACGACGGGCAGCGCGTCGGTGCTCGTGACGACGGGCAGCGCGCCGGTCGTGGTGGGGACGGACGGGCTGGTGCGGGCGACGTCGGCGGCGGCGCGCGACGGGACGAAGCCGGGCTTGCGGCCGGGGCGGCCGGGGGTGCGGCGCTGCTCGATGCCCTCGAGCGTGGTCGCGCGCCAGACGGCGCCGCCGTTGAGACGGCCGTCGGGGGCGGGCAGCCACGGCACCTTGCGGGACAGCCAGACGCGGATCGTGGAGTGCTCGACGCCGAGCCGCGCGGCCAGCCGGCTGATGTCGTAGAGGTCGTCGAGCCCGCGCGGGGCGGGGGTCGTCGAGGGGTCGTCGGCTGGCACGCTCGGAAGCGTAGCGGTCGCTCCACGGAGGACTTGTGTCGCGCTTGCGTGACGAAGCGCACAGCGGCCGAACGGGTGTGTCCGGAGTGTCCGAAACGGTGGCCGGCGACGCTGTGACCAGTGGGAACGCGCTTGCTGGAGCTCTCCCTGTGAATTCTGTGACGGAGACGTGACGGGATCACCACATGATCTACGTCTCAAGTGTCCGGGGCGGCCGTCCGACTCACTTAACGTGAAGCGCGTGAGTGACAGATTGCCGATCCCGGCGCGTCGGTCGCGGGGAGGCAAGCATGTCGCCCCGCGCACTGCCGCGACCCCCGTCGTCCCCTCCGGTCCCCGGGACGACCGCACCGCTGCCCGGACCGACCACACCCCCGTCGTCACCGGCCCGACGCCGCGCACGTACGCCGACACCGGCGCGACCGTGCGCCCGTCCGTCGACACCGGCACGGCTGTCGGCGTGCCCGCCGGCACCGGCACGACCGTGCGCGTGTCCGCCGACACCGGCGCGACCCGCGCGGTCCTGCACCGCGCCCCGCGCGCACGGGCGCACATCCTGCCCCGCGGCGGCAGCATGTCCGCGCGCGTCGCGCAGGGTGCCGTCGTCGCGGTGCTCGCGATCGGGCTCGGCGGCACGGTGACCGCCGCCGCGTCCGCCAAGGGCGAGGAGCAGCAGGCCGCCCTGACGGCCGAGGCGGACCAGGCGGTCGGCCAGGCGCACGCCGCCGCCCACGCGCGCGCCGTCGACCAGGCCGTCGGCCTCGCGGACGACGCGATCGAGGCGAGCACCGCCGCGCAGACCGAGGGGCAGCAGGCCGCCGTCGACACCGCGCGGCTCGCCGAGCTGCAGGCCGCGACCGCCCGTCTCGAAGCCCTCGTGGACGCGCTCCCCGAGGACGTCCGGCCCGAGCGCGAGCGCACGTCGCGCACGGCCGACCGCTCGGGCACCGAGGCGCCCGCCACGACCGACGAGGCCGCGGAGCCGACGCCCACCGCGAGCGACCCGGCCGCGCAGGCCACCCCGGACACCACCGCGAGCCCGAGGCCCGCGGCGACCACCGAGGCGCCCGTCGAGCGGGCCGACGCGGACGACGCCAGCCCGGCGACCATCCGGGACGCCGCCGCCGAGGTGTCGGCGCTCACGGACGAGATCCGCACGACCGCCGAGGCCAACCGCACCGCGGCCGCCGCCGCGCAGGCCCAGGCCGACGCCGAGGCCGCCGCGGCCG
>NZ_BHYL01000281.1 GCF_003851725.1 Cellulomonas algicola
CGACCCGGCCGCGTCGGCGGCGCGCGCGGCGACGAGCTCGGCGACGGCGGCCCGCAGCGGCAGGCCGGTGACCTGGGCACGCGGCAGCGCGGTCCCCGGGAACGTCACGGCGACGTCCGCCGCCCAGCGCGCGCCGAGCCGGTTCGCGAGTCCGGGACGCGCGTTCTGCTCGTGCACGACGACGGGGACGCCCCGTCGCCGCGCGGCGAGGTAGGCGGGCGTCGCGACGTAGCCGCCGAAGCCGACGACGACGTCGGCACCGATCGCGTCGATCGCCGCACCGGCCGCGTCGACGGCCGCACGCAGCCGCGTCGGCAGGCGCAGGTAGTCGGGGGTCGGGCGCCGCGGGAGCGGGACGCGCGGCACGACGTCGAGCGTCAGCCCGTGCTGCGGCACGAGCGTCGACTCCAGGCCCTCGGCCGTGCCGAGCACGCGCAGGACGACGCCCGGGCGCCGGGCCGCGACCGCGTCCGCGACGGCGAGCAGGGGGTTCACGTGGCCCGCGGTGCCGCCGCCCGCGAGCAGGACGGCACCCGGCGTCGCGTCAGCCACGGGACCGCCCGATCACCGCGAGGGACCGCCGCACGACGCTGGGCCGGGCCGCGAGGGCCTCGGCCGCGCCGGGCTCGGACCGCGCGAACGAGATGACGACGCCGAGCGCCGCCATCGTCATGATGAGCGCGGACCCGCCCGCCGACACGAGCGGCAGCGGCAGGCCGATGACGGGCGCCAGGCCGATCACGACGGCGACGTTGACGAACGCCTGGCCGATGATCCAGCACAGCACCGCGCCCGTCGTGATCTGGACGAACGGGTCCGGGTGGCGGCGGATGACGCGCACCATCGCCAGCGCCATGAGGCCGAACAGTCCGAGGACGAGCAGCGTGCCGATCAGTCCCAGCTCCTCACCGATGATCGCGAAGATGAAGTCGTTGTGCGCCGCGGGCAGGTAGGACCACTTCTCGCGGCTCTCCCCCAGCCCGAGGCCGCCCCAGCCGCCGCTCGCGAGACCCCAGCCGCCGTGCAGCGTCTGGTAGCAGGCGCTGCTCGTGTCGCAGCCCTCGGTGGACAGCCACGAGGTGATGCGGTCGGTGCGGTTGTCGCTCGTCACGGTCAGCACGAAGGCGACAGCGGCACCGGCGACCGCGGCGAGTCCGAACATCCGCAGCGGCACCCCGGCGACGAACAGCGCGCCCGCGACGAGCATGAGCAGGACGAGCGCCGTGCCGAGGTCGTGGCCCGCGAGGACGACGAGCACCGCCAGCCCGGCGATCGGGACCACGGGGATGAGCGCGTGCTTCCACTCGTGCAGGAGCGGCAGCTTGCGGGCCAGCACGGCCCCGAGCCACACGGCGAGCGCGAGCTTGATCGCCTCCGACGGCTGCGCGGACATGCCGCCGACGCACACCCAGTTGCGGTTGCCGCCCTCGCCGCAGCCGAGCCCCGGCACGAACACCAGCAGCTGGAAGACGATCGCCGCGCCCAGCACGGGCCACGCGAACGCCTGCATGACGCGGACGGGGACGCGCGACAGGATCACGAGCAGGGGCAGGCCGATGAGCGCGAACTTGGCCTGGTCGGCGAACACCGCGTACGGCGAGTTGCCCTCGTCGAGCGACTCGACGCTCGAGCTCGACAGGACCATGACGAGCCCGATGACGAGCAGGAGCGTCGTGGCGCCCAGCAGCACGTAGTAGCTCGTGACGGCGGAGTTCCACTGCCCGAGCGCCGAGCCGCGCGGCTCGGCCGTCGCGGTCGCGGTGTCGGCCATCGGGTCAGCCCTCCTCGCGCAGCGCGCGCACGGCCTCGGCGAACCGGTCGCCGCGCTCGGCGTACGACGCGAACTGGTCCATCGACGCGCACGCCGGCGCGAGCAGCACCGTGACGGCGTCGGCGGGGGCGCCCGACGCGAGCCGTCGGGCCTCGTGCACGGCGAGGGTCATCACCGCCCCAGTGTCACCGGGCTCGACCTCGACGACCGGGACGTCCGGTGCGTGTCGGGCGAGCGCGTCCCGCAGCGGCTCGCGGTCGGCGCCGATGAGCACGACGCCGCGCAGGCGGTCCCGGCGGCCGGCCACGAGCTCGTCGAACGTCGCGCCCTTCGCGAGCCCGCCCGCGACCCAGACGACGCTGCCCGGCGCGAACGACGCGAGCGACGCGGCCGCGGCGTGCGCGTTGGTGGCCTTCGAGTCGTCGACGTACGCGACCCCGTCGACGACGCCGACGGGCGCGATGCGGTGCGCCCCGGGTGCGTAGGCGCGCAGCCCGTCGCGCACGGCCTGCGGTTCGACACCGTGCGCGAGCGCGAGCGCGCCCGCGGCGAGCGCGTCGGCGACGACGTGCGGCGGGACGGCACCGTCGGGCCCGGCGAGCCGGTGCAGGTCGGCGAGCGTGCCGAGCTCGGCGGCGTGCGTGTGACGCAGCCGCGCGAACCCGCGGTCGACGAGCACGTCCTCCACGAGCCCGACCTGCCCGACGCCCGGGGTGCCCGTCGTGAAGCCGACGGCCACGCAGCCGTCGACGACGTCCGCCTCGCGCACGAGGTGCTCGGTCACGGGGTCGGCCGCGTTGTACACGCACGCGACCTGCGCGCGCTCGTAGATCCGCCCCTTCGCGGCGGCGTACGCGTCGAGCGTGCCGTGCCAGTCGAGGTGGTCGGCCGCGACGTTGAGCACGGCCGCGGCCTGCGCGGACATCGCGTACGTGTGGTGCAGCTGGAAGCTCGAGAGCTCCACGGCGAGCACGTCGAGCGTGGGGTCGGTCGCCGCGAGCACGACGGGCGTGCCGACGTTCCCGACGGCCGCCGTCGCGCGTCCGGCGGCCCGCAGGATCGACTCGAGCATGCCGACGGTCGTCGTCTTGCCGTTCGTCCCGGTGACCGCGAGCCACGGCGCCGGCTCGCCGCCGGTCGTCGCGACGCGCACCTGCCACGCGAGCTCGACCTCGCTCCACACGGGCACCGAGCGCTCGGTCGCGGCGCGCAGCAACGGGTGGTGGGGCGCGAGACCGGGCGACGCGACGACGAGGTCGGTCCGGTCGAGGACGTCTCCCCCGAGCAGCTCGTCGGTGGACAGGACGTCGCCGGCGGCGTCGTCCACGGGGACCACGCGGGCGCCGCGCGACGCGAGCACCTCGGCCGCGGCGCGGCCCGACACCCCCATGCCGGCGACGACGACGCGGGCACCCTCCAGGTCGGGGACCGCCACCTAGCCGGCCACCCACTCGGCGTAGAAGATCCCGACCCCCAGCGCGACGAACAGGCCGGCGATGAGCCAGAACCGGATGACGATGGTGACCTCACCCCACCCGGACAGCTCGAAGTGGTGGTGCAGCGGCGCCATCTTGAAGACGCGTTTCCCGGTGAGCCGGAAGAAGCCGATCTGGATGACGTCGGAGAGCACGACGAGCACGAACAGGCCGCCGATGATCGCCGCGAGGATCTCGGTGCGGGACAGGATCGAGAGACCGGCGAGCGCGCCGCCGAGGGCCAGCGACCCGGTGTCGCCCATGAAGATCTTCGCGGGGCTGGCGTTCCACCAGAGGAAGCCGAAGCACGCACCGGTGATCGCGGCCGCGACGACCGCGAGCGACATGGGGTCGCGCGTCTCGTAGCAGCTGGGCCCGGCCGTCAGGAGGTTCTGGCAGCTCTGGTTGTTCTGCCACACGCCGACGACGACGTACGCGCCGAACACGATGAGCGAGACGCCGGTCGCGAGCCCGTCGAGGCCATCGGTGAGGTTCACCGCGTTCGACCAGGCGGTGATGAGGAAGTTCGCCCAGACGACGAAGAGGATCAGCCCGACCGTCGCACCCGCGAAGGCCAGGTCGATGTTCGTGTCGCGGATGAACGAGATGTGCGTCGACGCGGGCGTGCGGAACTTCTCGTTCGGGAACTGCAGCGCGGCGACCGAGAAGGTGATCCCGACGAGCCCCTGCCCCACGATCTTCCAGCGCGCCTTGAGCCCGAGGCTGCGCTGCCGGGAGATCTTGATGTAGTCGTCGAGGAAGCCGACGACGCCGAGACCCGTCATGAGGAACAGCACGAGCACCGCGGACGCGGACGGCAGGGTGCCGGTCGCCATCTGCGCGCCGCCGAACCCGAGCAGCGTCGCGCCGATGATGACGACGCCACCCATCGTGGGCGTCCCGCGCTTCGTGAAGTGCGCGGTCGGTCCGTCCTGGCGGATGAACTGCCCGTACTGCCGCGCGACGAGGAAGCGGATGAACAGCGGCGTGCCGAGCAGCGCGATGAGCATCGAGAGCCCACCGGCGATGAGGACCGCGATCACCGGGCGACCTCGCCGACGAGCAGGTCGCCGAGCTGCCACAGCCCGGCCCCGTACGACGACTTGACGAGCACGACGTCCCCGGGCCGCAGCTCGCCCTCGAGGAACTGCGCCGCAGCCTCGACGTCGTCCGCGAGCAGGACCTCGTCGCCCCACGAGCCCTCGTGGTTGGCGCCGTCGCGGATCGCGCGCGCGCCCTCGCCGACGACGACCGTGAGACCGATGTTCAACCGGACGACGAGGCGTCCGATCGCGTCGTGCGCCTCGCGGTGCTCATCGCCGAGCTCGAGCATCTCGCCGAGGACCGCGATCGAGCGCCGGTCGCGGCCCGCGAGCACGGCGAGCGCCTTGAGCGCGGCGCGCATCGAGTCCGGGTTGGCGTTGTAGGAGTCGTCGACGACGGTCACGCCGTCGGGACGCTCGACGACGTGCATCCGGTGCGGGCTGAGCGCGTCGGCGGCGCTGAGCCCTGCGGCGACCTCGTCGAGGCTCAGGCCGACCGCGAGCCCCGTGGCCGCCGCGGCGAGCGCGTTGTGCACGTGGTGCTCGCCGACGAGGCGCAGCTCGACGGGCACGGCGCGCGTGCCGCCGTCCGCGTCCCGCGCCTCGAGCATGAACCGTGCACGCCCGGTCCGGTCGACCACGACGCCGCGCGCCCGCACGTCCGCGCCGGCCGACGCACCGAACGTGACGACGTCCCCGGGTGCGAGCTCCGCCATCGCCATGACGCGCAGGTCGTCGGCGTTGAGGACCGCGACGCCGTCGGGCACGAGGCCCTGGACGATCTCGCTCTTGGCGCGCGCGACCGCCTCGATGCCGCCGAAGCCGCCCAGGTGAGCCTGGCCGACGACCAGCACGACCGCGACGTCGGGGGGCGCGATGTCGGTGAGGTAGGTGAGGTGGCCGAGGCCGCTCGCGCCCATCTCGAGCACCAGGAAGCGCGTCGCCTCGTCGGCCTTGAGCACCGTGAGCGGCAGCCCGATCTCGTTGTTGAACGAGCGCACGGGCGCGATCGTGGGTCCCGCGCTGCCGCACAGCTGCGCGAGCAGGTCCTTCGTCGTCGTCTTGCCGACCGAACCCGTGATGCCCACGACCCGCAGACCGGGCGCCCCGGGCTCGAGCGACGCCGCCCGCAGGCGGACGAGCACCTCGCGCGCCAGGTCGCCGAGCGCGCGCTCGACGTCCGGTACGACGACGGTCGGCAAGGGCTGCCCCTCGGGCCCGGTCACGTCGCGCGCGGCGAGCACGAGCGCCGCTCCGGCGGCCACGGCCCCGGCCGCGTAGTCGTGCCCGTCCACGTGCTCACCGGGCAGGGCGACGAACAGCCCGCCCGGCTCGACCTCGCGCGAGTCGACGACGACGGGACCCGCGACGACGAGCGCGGGGTCGACGCCCGCACGCAGCACTCCGCCGGTCGCGGCCGCGATCTCGGCCGCAGTCAGGGCGATCACGCGTGCTGCTCCGCCCGTGCGTGCGAACGCTCGGCCCTGGCCGCGAGGTAGACGTCGCGGTCGTTGTACCGGTGGAACACGCCGGCGATCTCCTGTGTGGGTTCGTGGCCCTTGCCCGTGACGATCACGGTGTCCTGGTCGGTCGCCAGAGCGAGGGCGTCGCGGATGGCCTGGGCGCGGCTCGTCGCCTCGTGCACGTCGGCGCCGGACGGGCGCTCGGCGCGCACGCCCTCGAGGATCGCGGCGCGGATCGTCGCCGGGTCCTCCGAGCGGGGGTTCTCGTCGGTCACGACCAGCACGTCGGCGAGCCGGGCGGCGATCTGGCCCATGATCGGGCGCTTGCCCTGGTCACGGTCGCCGTCCGAGCCGAACACGAGGATCAGCCGGCCGGGCGTGATGGGGCGCACCGCCTCGAGCGCGAGCACCAGGGCGTCGGGCGTGTGCGCGTAGTCGACGAGGCACAGCGGCCACCCGTCGCCCCGCTCGACCACGCGCTCCATGCGGCCGGGGATCTCGTGCGCGTGCGCGACCGCGTCGACCGCGACCGCGAGGTCGACGCCGGCCGCGTGGGCCAGCACGATCGCGAGCGCCGCGTTCGACACGTTGACGAGGCCGGGCAACGGGCTCGCCGCCGCGTGCTCCGTGCCGTCCGGACCGCGCAGCACGAACGACGAGCCGACGCCGTCGAGACCGATGTCGGCCGTCACGACCGCCCAGTCGGCGTCCGCCGCGTGCGGGTCGTCGACGTGCGTCGCGACCGTCTCGACGGGGATCTGCGCGCTGCTCGCGAGGCGCCGACCCCACTCGTCGTCGACCACCACCACGCCGCGGCGCGCCTGCTCGGGGTCGAACAACCGCGCCTTGTCGCGGAAGTACCCCTCCATGTCGCCGTGGAAGTCCAGGTGGTCCCGCTGCAGGTTGGTGAAGCCGACCACGTCGAACGTCAGGCCGCGCACGCGACCGAGCGCGAGCGCGTGCGACGACACCTCCATGGCGACCGCACCGGCGCCCCGCTCGCGCGCGAGCGCGAGGATCGCCTGCAGCGCGGGCGCCTCGACGGTCGTGCGGGGGCTCTCGACGGCGTCGTCGCCGACGCGCAGCTCGACCGTGCCGAGCACCGCCGTGACCGCGTGCGCGGCCCGCAGGGCGGCGTCGACGAAGTACGTCGTCGTGGTCTTGCCGTTGGTGCCCGTGACGCCGACGGTCACGAGGTCCTTGCCCGGGTGGCCGTGCACGTGCGCGGCCAGCGGACCCGACACGGCCCTCGGGTCGTCGGTGAGGAGCACGGGGACGGTCAGGCCGGCGTCGCGGACGAGTGCCGCACCGGCGGTGTCGGTGACGACCGCGACCGCGCCCGCGGCGACCGCCTGCGGGGCGTACGTCGCGCCGTGCACCTTGAGGCCGGGGACGGCGACGAACAGGTCACCGGGCGCGACGTCGCCGCTTGAGACGGTGACGCCGGTGACGGCGAGCGCGGGGTCGAGCGTGTCCGCGACCAGCGAGAACGTGGCGGTGAGGTCGGTCACCCGGTGGGTCGCGGGATGCTGGGGGCGCATCCGGGCCGGGGACGTCATGGGGAGAATCTACCCCGGTCGGACCCCCACCACGCCGCGTCCGGGGCCGCCGTGAGCACGCTCACCACGTCGTCGGGAAGAGCTGCGCCTGGCTTCCCGACGGCGGCACGCCGAGCTCGCCGAGCGCGAACCCGGCGACGTCGCGGAAGACGGGGGCGGCGACCGTGCCGCCGTAGATGGACGTGCGCGGGTTGTGCAGGATCACGCTCACCGCGATGCGGGGCGAGTCGACGGGCGCGACGCCGATGAACGACGCCGTGATGCCCTGGTGGCCCTTGACCCAGTTCTGCGCGGTGCCCGTCTTGCCGGCGACCCGGTAGCCCGGGATCGCGGCGCTCCCGCCGGTGCCGTCGTCGACGACGCTCTCCATCATCGTGAGGACGGTCGCCGCGGTCTGCGGCGAGACGACCTGCGTGGTCGCCGCGGCGGGCTCGGGCGTGTAGGTGCCGTCGGCCGCCGTCCAGCCCTTGATGATGTGCGGCTGGACGCGGACACCGCCGTTCGCGATCGTCGCGAACACCTGCGTGGCCTGCAGCGCGGTCACCGACACCGCCTGCCCGAACAGCACGGCGAACTTGGAGCGGCGGTCCCAGCTGTCCCACGTCTCCCACGACCGCAGGATGCCGGGCGACTCCCCCGGCAGCTCGATGCCCGTGCGCGCACCGAAGCCGAACTTCGTGAGGTAGTCGTGCCGGGTCTGCTGCGGCAGGTTCTGCCCGATCATGACGGTGCCCGTGTTCGACGACTCGGCGAGCACGCCCGTCGTCGTGAGGCGGAGCAGCCCGTGCTCGTGCGAGTCCTTGAACGTCTCGCCGTTCTCCGTCGTGTAGGTGTACGGCACCTCGAACTGCGTGAGCGGGGTGACGAGCCCGGCGTCGAGCGCCGCGGCCATCGTGATGACCTTGCCCGTCGACCCCGGCTCGAAGACGTCGGACACCGAGCTGGCCAGCGAGCCGCCGGTGCTGTCGCCCGGGTCGTTCGGGTCCACCGAGCCGGAGTCGGCCAGGGCCAGCACCTCGCCGGTGCGCGTGTCGAGCACGACCACCGTGCCGCCGTCGGCGCCCGTCGACGCGACCGCGGCCGACAGCGCCTCCTGCGCCTTGAACTGCAGGTCCGACAGGATCGTCAGCTGCACCGAGTCGCCCTGCTGCGCCGGGGAGCCCGCCGAGTACCCGCCGGGGATCGGCTGACCCTTGCGCCCGCGCTCGTAGGTCTCCTCGCCCGGCGAGCCCGCGAGCCGGTCGTCGAGCGACCGTTCGAGGCCCTCGAGGCCCACGCCGCTCGAGTTCACGAACCCGATGACGTTGCCCGCGAGGTCACCGTTCGGGTAGACGCGCTCGGCCACCTTGTCGATCTGGATGCCGGGCAGCTTCAGCGCGCGGATCTCGCGCGCGACGGTCGGCTCCACGTTCTTCGCGATGTAGCGGAACTGGCGGTCGCCCACGAGCATCCCGCCGACCTCGGCCGGGCTCTTGCCGAGGATGGGAGCGAGGCGCTGCGCGACCCCGGCGGCGCCGTCGGGCACCTCGGGCGTGCCGGTGCTCTTGTACTCACCGACCTGCCGCTGGTTCACCGAGATGTCGTAGCGCTCGACGGACATCGCGAGCGGACGCCCCTCGGCGTCGGTGATCTCGCCGCGCGCGCCGAGCACCTCGAACGACGTCATGCGCTTCTCGCGCGCCTCCGCCGCGATCGCGTCGCCACGGATGCCCTGCACCCACACGAGCCGCCCGGTGAACACCGAGAGGACGAGGAGCACGACCACGGTGAGGAACGCCATCCGCGGACGCCCGCCCGTGCGCACGTTCCTCGGCGGACGGCCTCCCCCG
The DNA here is from genome assembly GCF_003851725.1 of Cellulomonas algicola. Lineage (GTDB taxonomy): Bacteria > Actinomycetota > Actinomycetes > Actinomycetales > Cellulomonadaceae > Cellulomonas > Cellulomonas algicola. The sequence goes on from NZ_BHYL01000281.1 coordinate 9,141, forward strand.
CCTCCACGGACCGGCGCACCGCCGCCACGGCGTGGCGCGGCCGCACCGGTCCGGGGGCGCGGGACGACGTCGATCGTGCGCGGCTGCGCCGCCGGTCGCGGGGACGCCTGCCGCGCCGACCCGCCGCGCG
>NZ_BHYL01000282.1 GCF_003851725.1 Cellulomonas algicola
GCGCACGCCCATCGCGGTCTCCTCTCCCGTCGTCGTCGCGCCGGCTGGTGCGGTGTCGCGCCGAGGACCGGGGCGACGTCTGCGCAGCCTCGTCGCCCGGCCAGGTGCCGCGGCGCGCAGTCGAGCCGGCCGTGGAAGCGGCAAACTCAGATCGGGCTGTGGACGGCTCGACCACGCGTCACGTCGCAGCGCCGGGGGCGCGTCGCCTCGACGCCGCATCCGACGCTCCAGACGACGCTCCAGACGACGATGGCCCGGGAGCCGGACCCGGACGAGACGCTCGACCGCGACGACCTCGGTCACCTGCGTGTTCACGCCCGCGCGTCGGACGGCGCGTCGCAGCACCGGCACCGGTGTGTCGACCCGCACGTCGGAGCCGGTGGCTAGGCTCGCCGCGACCACGGTCGGCACGACGCACCAAGCCCGGCCGGACCGACGACCCGTCTCCGGGAGCGCGATGGACGACAGCCCGACCGGCCCGACGGCCGCGCCCGCCGGCGCGGACCAGGCGGCGGCGTTCTTCGACCTCGACAAGACGATCATCGCGACGTCCTCCGCGACGGCCTTCTCACGACCGTTCATGGCGGGCGGGCTGCTCACGCGGCGCTCGGTCCTGCGGACGGCCTACGCGCAGTTCCTCTACCTCGTGGGCGGGGCTGACGAGACGCAGACGGAGCGGCTGCGGGCGCAGCTCTCGCGCATGGTGACCGGGTGGGACGTCGCGCAGGTGTCGTCGATCGTCGCCGAGACGCTGCACGAGTCCATCGACCCGGCGGTCTACGCCGAGGCGGTCGCCCTCATCGAGGAGCACCACGAGGCGGGCCACGACGTCGTCATCGTGTCGGCGTCGGGGAGCGAGATCGTCGAGCCGATCGCCGCCGTGCTCGGGGCCGACCACGTGATCGCGACGCGCATGGGCGTCAGCGACGGCCGGTACACGGGCGACATCGACTTCTACGCGTACGGCGAGAACAAGGCCACGGCGATCCGTGAGCTCGCCGCCGCGCGCGGCTACGACCTCGCGTCGAGCTACGCGTACTCGGACTCGATCACCGACGTGCCGATGCTGGCGACCGTCGGCCACGGCTTCGCGGTCAACCCCGACCGTGCCCTGCGACGTGTGGCGGCGGAGCGCGGCTGGGACACGCTGTCCTTCAACCGGCCCGTCGCGCTGTTCTCCCTGGTGCGGCCCTCCGGACGGACCGTCGCGGTCGCGGCAGCGGTGCTCGTGGCGGGGTGCGCGCTCGTCGCGTGGCTCGCCTGGCGGCAGCGCCGTCGCACCTGCTGACGCGGACGAAGAGCCGGCCCCGGCATCAGCGCCGGCTCGACGACCGCGCCGCCACGCGCCGACGTCGCCACGACGCGGTCGGCCGGAGCCGGACCTCCGAGGCGGACGCCGCGGCTCGTTCCGCATGTCGGGCAGGCGTCCCGCGATGCGGTCATCGCGCGGTGCTGTGCAGGGGCGTCGCCGCGCCCGGTTCCCAACCGTCGCGGCCTGAGGTACCAAGGACTCACAACAGGACGGCCGCGAGGGCACCCACGCGCAGGATTGCCCACCTCTGGGCAGGTCGACCGGGCTCGACCCGTAGCGACTGGACAGGTGCACGCTTGATCACCCTCCGGCCACCGTTCGGCGACGGCGCCCCTCGGGGCGCCGTCGTTGTGCCGGGCGACTCCACCGCGCTGCACGACCGCGCCCCGCACGCTCGGACGACGACCCTCCCGAGCACGGGCGCGTCACGGCCGCCGCGCCCCGCGCTCAGTCGGCGGGCAGGTGACCGGCCAGCACCCCGTCCGCGACGTGCCGTGCCCGCTCCACCCCGTCGACGACCGCCCCCGCGCAGGCGCGCACCCACGCCGCGACCCCGTCGGGCGTGCCCGTCGCGAACCCGGCGGCGGCCCCGAGGTAGGCCTGCGGCGTCGCCGCCGAGCCGGTCTCCGCGACCACCGACCCGGTCGGGTCGAGCCCGCGCGCGGTGACGAGCAGGCGCGACGCGGCGCGCGCGACGACGCCGTTGCCCGCCGCGAAGGGCCGCAGCGTGAGGAGCTCGCCGTGCACGACGGCGGCGACGACGAGCGCCGGGGCACGCGTCGTCGCGACGGCC
>NZ_BHYL01000283.1 GCF_003851725.1 Cellulomonas algicola
GCGTGCCCGTGGCCCCCTCCGCCGCCAGCGCGTGCGCGCCGGCGTGGCCCGGCCGGCCCGCGTCGCGCGAGCGCGAGGCGAGGCGCAGGACGAGCGACACGACCGGCCAGCCTCCCGCGGCGGACAGCGCGAGCGCGGCGACGACGACGACCGCGACGAGCGGTGCGGGCACGGGGACCTCCGGGGACGTCAGGGACGAGCCGGACGATCCTCCCCCACTCCCTGCGCCCAGGCCAGCAGCCGCGCGGCAGCCGGCCGCGCCGCGCGCTCCTCGGCCCAGAGGGCGGCTCGCAGCCGCTGGCTCACGGCCTGCTGGGTGACGCCCAGCCGGGCCGCGAGCTCGTCCTGGCGCGGCGCCTCGACGCTCATCGCGTCGGCGACGACCCAGCCGGCCTCGGACCGGCGCGCGGCGACGGCGGCGACGAGGACCAGCACCGCCTCGGCGTCGCGCCCGGCCCCGTCGTCGCGTCCGCGCACCGCGAGCGGGACGGTCCGGCTGCGGCTCTTCGCGGCCTCGACCGCGGTGCGCGCGAGCACGAACGCCGGCCCGCTGCCCGCGCGCGGGGAGCTTGGGAGCGGCTCGTCGACGGGTCCGGCACCGATGCCGACCGTCCACCCGCCGAGCCGCAGCACGTGCAGCGCGACGTCGACCACGGGCTCGGGGTCGTCGTAGACGCCCTGCACCTCGTCGCCGACGGTCCGCTCGAACCCGCGCAGCGGGTCGACCCCCGTCTGCTCGTGGTGCGCAGCGAGGTCCGCGAGCAGCTGCTCGACACGGTCGCCGTGCCGGCGGCTCCCCCGCTGGTCGATCGTGAGGACGAACATGCGACAAGTCTGCATGCTTGTCGTACAGACAACAAGCCCTGGTGCTTGTCCCGCGCGGGACCGTGCGACCTCAGACGCGCAGCGCGATCGCCGTCAGCGCCAGGCGGTAGGAGTCGAAGCCGAACCCCGCGACCGTCCCCGTCGACACGCCGCCCACGACCGACGTGTGCCGGAACGCCTCGCGCGCGTACGGGTTCGTGATGTGCACCTCGACCAGCACCAGGCCCGCCGACGTGACCTGCGCCGCCGCGTCACGCAGCGCGTACGAGTAGTGCGTGAACGCGGCCGGGTTGAGCACGACGTGCGCACGCGTGTCGACGGCCTCGTGCAGCCAGCCCACCAGCTCGGACTCGTCGTCGGTCTGCCGGACCTCGGCGTCGATGCCGAGGTCCACGCACCACTTCTCGACCGACGCCGCCAGGTCGTCGAGCGACGCCGAGCCGTACACGTCGGGCTCCCGGGACCCGAGCCTGGCCAGGTTGGGACCGTTGAGCACCAGCGCGCGCGTCATCGCCCCAGCCTAGGCGACACGCCGATGCGCGACGCGCCGCCCACCACCCCGCGCGCCGCGCCGCCACGCGTCACAACGACACCGCGCGCGACGGGGCCGGGGCGCCCTCGCTGACCTCGGCGTACGCCGCCGCGAGCAGGGTCGGGTCCGGGCCCTCGAGCCGCACGGGGCGCCCGACCTCCTCCAGCACGACGAAGCGCAGCAGGTCGCCGCGCGTCTTCTTGTCGCGGCGCATCGCGGCCACGAGCCGGTCCCAGCGGTCGCCGCGGTACGACACCGGCAGACCCAGCGACGTGAGGATCGCGCGGTGCCGCTCCACGACGTCGTCCGAGAGCCGGCCGGCCAGTCGTGCGAGCTCCGCGACGAACACCATGCCGACCGACACCGCGGCGCCGTGCCGCCACTGGTAGCGCTCGACCTGCTCGATCGCGTGGCCGAACGTGTGCCCGTAGTTGAGGATCTCGCGCAGGCCCGACTCCTTGAGGTCCTCCCCCACGACCCGCGCCTTGACCGCCACCGCGCGCTCGACCAGCTCGGCCAGCACCGGCGACGACGACGCGGCCACCGGGTCGCGCAGCAGCGCGACGTTCGCCTCGACGAGCTCGAGGATCCGCGGGTCCGCGATGAACCCGCACTTCACGACCTCCGCGAGCCCTGCCACGAAGTCGTGCGGCGGCAGCGACTCGAGCGCCGCGAGGTCGCACAGCACGCCCGCCGGCGGGTGGAACGCCCCGACGAGGTTCTTGCCCTCCGCGGTGTTGATGCCGGTCTTGCCGCCGACCGCCGCGTCGACCATCGCGAGCAGCGTCGTCGGCACCTGCACGACCCGGATCCCCCGCAGCCACGTCGCCGCGACGAACCCGCCGAGGTCCGTGGTCGCGCCGCCGCCGAGCGCCACGACGGCGTCCGACCGTGTGAAGTCCGCCTGCCCCAGCACGCCCCACAGGAACGCCGCGACCTGCGCCGTCTTCGCCGCCTCCGCGTCCGGCACCTCGGCGACGAACGCCTCGTAGCCGTGCCCCAGCAGGTCCTCGCGGACCGCCTCGGCCGACGTCGCGAGCGCCGCGGGGTGCACCACGAGCACCCGGCGCACGCCCTCGCCCAGCAGGGCCGGGAGCTCGCCCAGCAGGTGCCGGCCGATCACCACGTCGTAGGGCGCGTCGCCCTCGACCCGGACCGTCGTGCTCATCGCTCCCCCTCCGCGCCCGCCGCCGGACCGTCGCTCACCCTCAGGACCGTCAGGCCGTCCTCGACCGCCACCGCGACGTCCGCGGGCCGCAGCCCGTCGGTCAGCACGCGCAGCGTCGCGACCTCCTCGTACACCGGCCGCCGCGCCTCCATGAGTGCCTGCCACCGCGCGCGCGGGTTGCCCAGCAGGAGCGGCCGCGACTGGTTGAACCCGACGCGCGGCGCCGCGTGCGCGAGCGTCACGTCGAGGAACACGACCGCCCCGCCCCGTGCGCGGTACACCGCGAGCGCCGCGCGCGTGTCCGCGTGCAGCACCGCACCCCCGCCCAGCGCCAGGACGCCGTCGTGCTCGGCGAGCGCCGCCAGCACCGCGTCACGCTCGAGCGCGCGGAAGTGCGGCTCGCCGTCGTCGACGAAGATCTCCGCGATCGGCTTGCCCGCAACGCGCTCGACGTCCGCGTCGGTGTCCCGCACCGCGAGCTGCCAGCGCTCGCCGAGCGCGTGCCCCACGGTCGACTTGCCCGACCCGGGCGGGCCGACCAGGACGACGCGGGGACCCGGTGCGCGGCCCGCGCCCGTCACGACAGCAGCGACGGGATCGAGGCGACGTACGCGTCCAGGTTGCGCCGCACCTCGGCCACGCTGTCACCGCCCGTCTTCTCCAGCAGCGCGTCGGCCACGACGAGCGCGACCATCGCCTCGGCGACGACCGCCGCCGGCGGCACCGCGCACACGTCGGAGCGCTGATGCTGCGCCTTCGCGGCCTCACCCGTCGCGGTGTCGACCGTGTCGAGCGCGCGCGGCACGGTGGAGATCGGCTTCATCGCCGCGCGCACGCGCAGGATCTCGCCGTTCGTCATGCCGCCCTCGAGACCACCCGCACGGTTCGTGCGACGGACGATGCGGCCCGACGTGTCGCGCTCGATCTCGTCGTGCGCGACCGACCCGCGTCGGGCGGCCGTGCGGAAGCCGTCGCCGACCTCGACACCCTTGATGGCCTGGATGCCCATGAGCGCGGCGGCGAGCCGCGCGTCGAGGCGCCGGTCCGCATGCACGTAGGAACCCAGCCCGGACGGGAGCCCGTACACCAGGACCTCCACGACGCCGCCGAGAGTGTCGCCGTCCTTGTGGCACTCGTCGATCTCGGCGACCATCGCAGCCGACGTCGAGGCGTCGAAGCAGCGGACCGGGTCGGCGTCGAGCGTCGCCACGTCGTCGGGCGTCGGGAGCGCGGCGTCCTCGGGCACCGCGACGGGTCCGATCCCCACCACGTGCGACACCAGGCGCACCCCGGCGGCCTGCTCGAGCAGGTGGGCCGCGACCGTGCCGAGCGCGACGCGCGTCGCCGTCTCGCGGGCGCTCGCGCGCTCGAGCACCGGGCGCGCGTCGTCGAACGCGTACTTCCGCATGCCCACGAGATCCGCGTGGCCCGGTCGAGGGCGCGTGAGGGGCGCGTTGCGGGCGCGGTTGAGGACCTCGGGGTCGTCGACCGGGTCGGCCGACATGACGTCGACCCACTTGGGCCACTCGGTGTTGCCGATCTCGATCGCGACCGGCCCGCCCTGGGTCCGGCCGTGGCGGACGCCGCCGAGCAGCCGCACCTCGTCCTGCTCGAACTTCATACGGGCGCCGCGCCCGTACCCGAGCCGCCGGCGGGCCAGCGCCGCCTGGACGTCGGACGAGCGGACCTCGACGTCCGCCGGGACGCCCTCGAGGATCCCCACCAGCGCGGGGCCGTGGGACTCACCGGAGGTCAACCAACGCAGCATGCCGCGATCCTCCCATGACGCGGTCCACCCCCCGGACGACTGCCCGGGGGGTGGACCGTGAGCGTGCGCGGGGGTCAGCCCCCGAGCGGCACCATCGGGTTCTTGTTGGGCACCGCGCCGGGCAGCGCCGGGGCCGGGGCCTCGGGGTCGGCCGGTGCGACGGGTGTCGTGCTGTCCGGCAGGACGAACACCATGCCCGTGAGCTGCACCTCGAGGTCGCCGACGGCCGTCGCCGGACGCCCCGCGCCCGCCTCGGTGTCGGACTGGCCGTTGCCCTGCACGTCGGTCAGCAGGAACAGCCGGGTCGTCCCCGTCTGGAGCGCGTTGACGAACGCGAGGATGCCGTCGTAGCTACCGACCGCCGTCATGGACAGCTGCACCGTCGCCATACCGGCCGGCACCGCGGGGCCAGCCGGTGCGGCGGGCTGGGCCGCCGGGTCGGTGGCCGTGTCGGCCGGCGTCTCCCCGTCCTGTCCGCTCACGCCCGCACCGCTCATCTCCTCGTCCTGCGCAGGCGCCGCGGCTGCCTGCCCGACGAGGGTGAAGGCCGACGGGATCGACGGGGTGACCGTCGTGAGCGTCACGCCGTTCGCGTCCGCGATGGTCTGGAGCTCGCGCAGGTACTCCGACTGCTGCGCCGTCGTCGGGACCTGGGCGCGCAGAGCAGCGAGCTCCGCCTTGTACTGCTCGAGGTTCTCGTACTGCTTCGCGAGCTTGGTGATCCGCTGCGCGAGCGCCTCGTTGGACTCGCGGACCGACTGCGCCTGCAGGCGCGTCTCGCCCGCCGTCGCGAACACCGGCCCGATCAGCAGGAACCAGCCGCCGGCCACGAGCACGAGCGCGAGCAGCGCGGTGCCCGTGACCCACGAGGCCGTCTTCGATCCGCCCATGTCAGTTGCCCTCCTGGACCGTCGGGTCGTAGCGGTGCGAGAGCGCGGCGTCGGTCACGTCCACGGACATCTGCACCGAGAAGTAGGTCGTGCCCGAGCCCTCCGCCGCCGTGATCGCCATCGTCGACGCCCACGGCGAGCTGAAGCCGGGGACCGTCCGGAGCGCGTCGATCCACTCCGCCGTCTTCGGCAGGGTCGCGGAGCGCGCCGCGAACGTGATGGTGCCGACCGCCGGGGTCGTCGCGAGCGGGTCCTGCACCGCCGACGGCGCCGCGAGCGGCGAGGGCCCGGCGATCTGGAAGGAGTCGAGGGTGACGTCGGCCGGCAGCACGGCCGCGATGGCGTCGATGTACGACTTCCACTGCACGTCCTGCGCCATGCCGACCGTGCGCGCGTCGGTCGTCGCCGCGATCGCGGTCAGGACCTGCGGCACCTCCGCGTACTTGCGCTCCTCGTCGCGCAGGCGGATCGTCTCGGCGTCCGCCTCGGTGAGCTCGTCGGCGGCGACGCCGCGGTCGACGAGCGCGAACGTGTACACCGCCCCGACCAGCGCGACCACGACGACGAGCGCGATCACGAGCCACCGCTTCACGGTCGCCAGGGCGCGCGTCGCCCGGATCTCGGGCGGGAGCAGGTTGACCTGCGGGAGGCCGGCCGTCGTCGGGCGGCCCGGCGCGGCCGGCTTGCCCTTGACCGTCGCCTGCTTCTGGAGGACGGGGCTCATGCTGCGACTCCGAACGCGAGGCCGACGGGGAGAGCGACGAGCGACTCCTGGCCGGTGAGGGCGGAGCGGTCCAGGCCGGACCCGAACTTGAATCCGGCGAGGCCGTCGCCGAGCGTGACGGGCAGACGCGTCGAGCTCGAGATGTACTGGCCGAGGCCGGGCAGGTGCGAGCCGCCGCCGGTCAGGGCGACGACGTCGATGCCGGCGCCGGGGTGGTTCGCGCCGTAGTAGACGAACGTGTTGCGGATCGCCTCGATGATGGCCTGCGCGGTCCCGTCGATCGCCTGCGCGACCGCCTCGTACCCGGCCTGCGGGGCGAAGCCCACCCCGACGTGCCGCTTGAGCGCCTCGGCGTCCTGCGCGGACACCCCGGCGGCCGCGGCGACCGCGTCGGTGACGTTCTGGCCGCCGAGCGGCAGCATGCGCGCGAGCTGCGGCATGCCGTTCGCGGCGACGACGACGTTCGTGATGCGGGCGCCGATGTCGACGAGCGCGACCGTGCGGGTCGCGAGGTCGCCGCGGACGACCGACCGCAGCAGCGCGAACGCGTTCAGATCGACCATCACAGGCCGGAGGCCGGCACCCTCGACGGCGAGGATGTTCGGGACGACCGTGTCACGCTGCGCGGCCACGAGCATGCCCTGCAGGACGCGGCCCGTCTCGCCCTCGCCCTCGCCGGTGGCGAAGTAGTCGAGGAGCGCATCGGTCGTCGCCATGGGCAGCATGTCCTGCACCTGGAACGGCAGGGCCTCACGCACCTGGGCGGCGGGCATCCACGGCAGCTGCAGGTCGCGCACCAGGACGCGCTGGTTGCCGACACCGAGGACGACGTCCTTGCCGGAGAACCTGCCCTTCGCCCAGAGCTCGCGCAGCGCGGCGGAGACGATCGTCTGCTCCACGACCTCGCCGTCCCGGACCGCTCCGGGCGGGAGCGGGACCTGGCCGAAGTGCAGCAGGGTCGGCTGCGACCGGGCCGGCCCGCCGCTGCCGAACTCGACCTCGGCGGCACGGACCGCCGAGGTGCCGATGTCGAGTCCGATCACTCGCGTGGAAGCCACGTGACATCCCTTCGTGGGAGGAGCTTGTGCCGGTCATATCGGCACGAGGGCGGACGTCCTTGAGGCGTCCGCGACCGGTGGTTGGAGGTCGTGCGAAGCGGGCTCGCAGGCCCGGCGACCGAGGTGGACGCGGGTGCGCGCCCGGTCAGAACGTGCCGGTGTACGCGGCCCAGAGCCGCTCGCCGACGACCAGGCCGATCCAGGCTCCCGCGAGCATCCAGGGGCCGAACGGGATCTGCGAGCGCCGACCGGCGCGGCCGACCGCCATGAGGACGACCGAGAACACGCCGCCCACCACGAACGCGCCGAACGCGCCCACGACGAGCGCGCCCCAGCCGACCCACGCGAGGTACGCGCCGAGGACCACGGCGAGCTTCGCGTCGCCCCAGCCCATGCCCCCGCCCGCGTAGACGATCGCGGAGACCACGACCAGGACGGTGTAGAACAGCCCGAGCGCAGCCGCACCGACCAGGGCCCGCAGCAGCGCACCCCAGTCGGCCTCGCCGCCGGGGTTCCACGACGCGAGCGCGAGCAGCGCGAACGTGACGGGGATGGACGGCAGCACGATCGCGTCGGGCAGCCGGTGCACGTCGAGGTCGATCACCGTCAGCACGACGGTCAGCGCGGCGAGGACGAGCAGCGCGGGCAGCGCCCACGACGCCCCGACCCAGAAGGTCACCGTCGCGAACGCGAGGCCCGTGACGAGCTCGACGACGAGGTACCGCGGCGAGATCGCGGCCCCGCAGTCGCGGCACCGTCCCCGCAGCACGAGCCACGACACGACGGGGATGTTGTCCCACGACCGGATGTGGTGCCCGCACGACGGGCAGGCGCTCGGCGGCGAGACGACCGACTCGCCGCGCGGGACCCGCCAGGCGACCACGTTGAGGAACGAGCCGACGACCAGGCCCAGCACGCCCAGGATCGGGATGAGGACGGGGGTCAGGTCGTACGGGTTCGTCGGGTCCATCTAGCCGGTCTCCTCCAGGTAGTTGCCGACCTCGGCCTCCACCTCGTCCGCAGGCGCGTTCCACTTCTGCGCGGAGCTGCCGTTGCACGCGGTGACGACGAGCGTCGACCACTTGCCGACGTACGGGTTCGGCCCGAGACCGACACAGCGCCCCGTCGAGTCGCGGATGGTCCAGCTCGTGGCCTTGTCCCCCGTGCCGGTGCTGCGCGTCCACCGCTGCGCCGTGTTCGAGAGGCTGCACGAGCTGGTCAGCGTCGGATAGTACGCGGACCCGAGCGAGCTCGGGTTGGTCGCACCGGTGGGCGACTGCAGGCAGTACTGCGTGCCCGCGGAGCTGTAGACGAAGATCAGCTGGGCCGGTGCCGTCGTGCCGACGAGCGGCTCCTCGTAGAACCACTTGTGGTTCCAGTAGAGGCCGGACGCGGCGGGCGGGTCCTGCTTGCACGGGTAGCTGATCATGAACGCCTTGTTGACGTCCGTGTCGGTCACGTCGAAGCAGCGGCCGAACTCGAGGTAGTTGACGATCTGCCGCGTGTTCGCGCTCGCCGCACCGGGGCCCACCGCGGGGTCGGGCGAGAACGCGCCGGTCGTCGTCTGGTTCTGGCACGAGCCGACCTGCAGGTTGTCGCCGTCGACCGGGTTGCCGGAGGTCCGGCCCGAGAACAGGCACTTGCTGGTGTCGTCGTTGATCGACGAGTTCTGGCCGACCCACGTCGCGTTGCCGCCGCTGTGCCACGCCCAGAGCTGGTTGTAGGACGGCGAGCCGCAGCTCGCGAGCGTGATGCTCGAGCCGGAGTACGAGAGGCACAGCTTCGTGCCGCTCGTCGTCGAGCTCGCCAGGGTGAGCGTGTAGTCCGAGTCGTAGATCCACAGCTCGTAGTCCTCGTTGGCCGAGGAGCCGCACGACGCGGCGCTGCGGTACTTGACGGTCGAGCCGGCGGTCAGGCCGCTCGCCCGCAGGCAGAATCCGGAGTTCCAGTTGTAGATCCGACCGCCGGCGACGTTCTGCGTGGTCGTCTCGAACTTGTACGTCATCGAGATGCCGCGGTCCGCCTGCGACGCCGCGACCTTGCTCCCGGTCGGCGCCTGCCCCTTGGAGGTGATGAGCGCGTACGCCGGCAGCGCGGTGCCCGTCCCGTTCGTCGGCGAGCACGTCATCGCGTTCGACGCGAGCCACGCGTCGCTGCGCCCGGCCGGGTCGTCCATGAAGTAGCGCACCTGCGTCGAGTAGGTCGACGTGCCGGCGGTGCCCTCGACGGAGCCCGTCACGGTGCACGGCAGCTGCCGCGGGTCACCGTAGATGCGGCCCGTGAAGTCGGGCGCGGCCTGCGCGGTGCGGATGCGGCCGAGCGCCGACTCCACGCCCGCCTCGGCGGCGAAGATGGTGCGCGTGCTCTTCTCCGAGAAGATCGTGGGGCGCACCTGGTTCGCGACGAGCGCGAGCGTGAGCATCGCGAACCCGCCGACGACCATGACGAGCATGATCGCCGTCAGCATGGCGATCCCCGCGTCGGGTCGGCGACCCGCCTGCCGCACGCGCGCGAAGACCTCGCGGATCCCGCTCATCACGCTCCTCCTCATGGGCGCAGCCCGGCGACGTTGCACGCCGGCCGGTCCGAGACGCCGTTGGCGTCGCTGTCGGCGTTGCCGTCGGAGTCCGTCGTGCTGTTGCGCGCGATGAACGACGACGACGTGGACTGGACCTTCGCGTTGGCGTTGACGTTGACCGAGATCGCGACGTCGAGCGCCTGCCGCGGGTGCTCCGAGTTCGCCGGCGTCATGACGAACACCGGGATCGGGGTGGGCGGCGATGTCGTGCGGTCGACGCTCTGGAGCGCGCTGCGCACCATCGGCACGAACGCCGGGACCGTGCCGCCCTGCGGCCACGTCCGCATCGCGAGCGTCCGTGCGGTCGGGTCCCACCGCCACTGCACGCATGTCACGACCCCCGACGGGGCGGCCACGGCAGGGATGCGGAACTCCACGTACTGCTTGCCGCCCGAGCCCGCGCCCGGGAAGTTGATCGCGTCGGCGTAGCGGACCTGCTTGTCGAGCCGCTGGAACGCCACGCGCAGCTCGTCGCCGGCGCGCGACGTCGCCGCCGCCCGGGCGGTGTTCTTGGACATCGTCACCATCGCGCCCATGAACACCGCGATGACGATCGTGAAGATGCCCATCGCGACGATGAGCTCGACGAGCGTCATGCCGGTGTCACGACCCTGGTCCTGCGAGCGGCGCAGCCGCTCCCGAAGCACGCGCATCAGTTCACCTTCACGTAGGCAGTCACCGTCGCCGACTGCCGCAACCGGTTGTCGATCGGGTTCAGGCGATACGTGAAGCTGCAGGTCCCCGTCTTGTTCGGAGCGCTGTACTGCACGTTCCCCGACGCCCAGCTCGTGCCCTGGTTCGACGCGATGGTGATGCATGCCGGGCCCGGGCTGGACACGATCTCGAGGGTCGTGCCCGCCACGGAGCCGTCGTTCGCGCCGACCTGCAGCATGCGGTTCGACTGGTTCTTCGAGACCGTCGTCTGCGGGTCGTCGGCTGCCTTCGGCTGGACGAGGATCGTCGCCGTCGCGGTCGCCGACCAGGTCGTGCTCGGGGCCGGCGGGGCGACCTGGTAGGTGAACGTGTAGACACCGGCCGTCTGGGCGGGCGGGCGGAACGCCACCGCGCTGCCGACGCCGTTGACCGCCGCGTTGTTGCCGTCGAGGCGCAACGTGCCCGCGCTGGGCAGCGACATGATCCGCACCCGGTAGTTGGCGGCGTTCCCGTTCGCCGTCTGGAGTGGCAGCGGGACGTCGGCAGGCGTGATCACGGCGTCCGTCTCGAACGTCCGGTTCCCGGCGACCGGCGGGATCGGCGCAGCCACGACGACCGTGCCCGTGCCGATGGTGCTCGTGTACGCGCCCTGGGTGAACGTGTACCGGAAGGTGTAGGTGCCCGTGGAGGCGGGGGCGGTGTACGTGAACGACGAGCCGGAGGCGACGACGCTGCCGCCGGTCGCGGGCTGCACCACGGCGAGGCCGCTGGCCGCGGCACCCCACATCGTCGTGACGGGGATCGCGACGGCCTGCCCGGGGTACGCGTTCCCGGTCAGCGGCCGGGCCATCGGGTTGACGTAGGCGTGCACGACGGCCTGAGCGGTGCGCGCGGCGATCGTCACGCGGTAGGTGAAGGTGACCTCGCCCCACGCGTCGTCGCTCGGGTCGTACACCACGCGCCCTGTCGAGGTGTCGACGGTCGCGGTGCCCGCGGGCGTGCTGGTCCCGGCGAGGACCGGGTTGGACACGATGGAGACGGGGTTCGTCGTGATCGCCATGATCGTGTCGTTGTCGAGCACGTCGATCTCGATCACGTCGTCGGCGTCGACGGACACGGAGTCGTCGACGGCGAGCAGGCGCGTGGTGTTGTTCCACTTGAGGTCGTTGCTCGGGTCGACCAGGGAGGCGATGTCGTAGCGGCACGTCGACGCCTTGCACGTCCCGGTGGTGTCGGCCCACGACACCGTCACGTACGCGCGCATGAGCTGCATGTAGCCGGTCGTCGACACGCCTGCGGCATCGCCACCCGTGCGGGTGCACTGCGCGGCGGGCGTGGCCTTCGCGCGGTAGCAGAACCCGACGAGCGTGCGGACGGTGTAGCGGATGCCCGACTCGTCGACGGTCTGCGTGAGCTTGATCTTGTCGTCGCCGACGCCCGCGGCGGGGAGCGGGCTCGTCGCCTTGTCCCACGCGGGGTAGCTGTCGCCGAGGCCGGGCGTCCCCTCGGTCACGGCGGCGTTCCACGCGGTCGTGACGTCCGACTGCTTGCGCCCCACGACCAGGCCCGAGGTCCCGGTCGCCGACGCGCGTGCGACGAGCGAGTACACGTCCTCCATCGCGCGGTTCGCGACCGCCACGCCGCTCTGCTGGCGCTGCTGCGAGCTGACGCTGCGCGAGCCGCCGACGAAGAAGTACAGGGAGGCCGTCGCGACGATCGACAGCACCAGCAGCGCCACGATCACCTCGACGAGCGTGAAGCCGTCGTCGTCGCCGCGCAGACGCAGTGCACCCGCGGTGCGACCCGTCCGTCCGTTCACGCCCGTCTCCTCGGTGGTGGTATGCGAGCAGGTCGGGTCGCGAGACGATGCTCGCGACCCGACCCGTTGTCAGTGCGTCAGCCTCACGGCGTCGGCGCGGACGCCGCCGCACCGGGCGCGCCCGGCACGAGGCCGCCGTTGCTCGTGTAGTTGAAGACCTTGGTGGCCGACGTGTTCGCCGTGCCCTTCTCGTTGAAGCCGCTGATCGCGTACGTCTGCGAGGTGGAGTCCACGACGACCGAGACGACGTTGCCGGGGCTCAGCTTGATGTCGATCGCCGCGTTGGAGGTCGCGCCGGCCGAGTTCGCCGCGATGGTGATCTTGTTGTTGGTCTGCGACGCGGTGTTCGCGGCGATACCGCCGGAGGGGTACTGCTGCCAGTCGGTGTAGAACGTCTCGAGCTCGTTCGCGACCGTGCGCAGGTCCGACTTGATCGAGGCGTCCACCGCCTTCTTGCGCTGGTTCAGGAACACCGGGATCGCG
>NZ_BHYL01000284.1 GCF_003851725.1 Cellulomonas algicola
GTGTCACGCGCGCTCGCGGAGCTCGCCGCGGCCGGTGCGGTGCGCGACGACGGCGGGCTGTGGACCGCGACCGGCACGCCCGCCGGCGAGGCCGTCGCCGCGGTCGCCGAGGCCCGCGAGCGCCGCGCGACCCTCGACGCGTCGCGTGTCGAGCTCGTCCGCACGTACACGGACACGACCGACTGCCGCCGGCGCCTGCTGCTCGAGCTGCTGGGCGAGGTGCGCCCCGACCCGTGCGGCGCGTGCGACTCGTGCGACCGCGGCACGAGCGCGCCGGCCCGTTCGACGGGCGTCCGGCCCGGTCAGGCGGTGCGGCACGAGCGGTTCGGCGACGGCACGGTCTCGGTCGTCGAGGCGGACCGGCTCACGGTCCTGTTCGAGGAGCACGGGTACGTGACGCTCGACGCGGCCGTGGCGCTCGACTCGGAGCTGCTGACGGTCCGCTGACGCCGGCGCCGGCCCGCCGCAGGCTCGGCGGCCCGGCGTGCTCGCTCCCGTCCGCCACCGACATCGGTGTCGGTCGCCTGACCTGCGTCGCGACCCCTCTTCCGCGACGCCTGCACCCCGCGCCATGATCGGCACGGATGCCCGGTTCGTCCGGTGCGGCCCGCCGCACGTCCCGTCACACCGCACGACGCTCCACGTTCCCGCACCGAACGCCCGAGAAGAGGACGGACCATGGCGACACCCGACACGATCGTGCTCGTGCACGGCCTCTGGATGACCCCGCGCTCCTGGGAGCACTGGGTCCCGTACTACGAGGCGAAGGGCTACCGGGTGCTGACGCCCGGCTACCCCGGCTTCGAGATCGAGGTCGAGGCGCTGCGCGAGAACCAGGAGCTCATCGCGACGCTCACCGTCCCCGAGGTCGTCGAGCACCTGGCCGCCGTGATCGAGGGCCTGGACGCGCCGCCGATCATCATCGGCCACTCGTTCGGCGGGACGCTCACGCAGCTCCTGCTCGCGCGGGGCCTCGGCGCGGCGGGCGTCGTGATCGACTCGGCGCCGACCGAGGGCGTGCGGGTGACGCCTCCGTCGCAGATCAAGTCGCTCAGCCCCGCGTTCACGGACCTGCACAGCCGGCACGGCGCCGTCGCGTTCACCCCGGAGCAGTTCCACTACGCGTTCGCGAACACCCTGAGCCGCGAGGAGTCCGACGCGGCGCACGAGCGGTACGCGATCGCCGCGCCCGGCGCGTGGATCTGGGCGTACGGCCTCATCGCCAACTACAAGCCGGGTCACCAGGAGACGTGGGTCGACTACAGCAAGGACCGCGCACCGCTGCTGTTCATCGCGGGCGGGAAGGACCACATCATGCCCGCGTCGGTGAACCGCTCGAACGCCAAGCACTACGACAAGTCCCCGGCGGTGACGGAGCTGTTCGAGTTCCCTGACCGGGACCACTGGACGTGCGCGGCGCCCGGCTGGGAGGCCGTCGCCGACAAGGCGCTCGACTGGGCGGTCGAGCACGCCCACGCCCGCGCCGACGCCTGAACCGCCCCGCCCGGACGCTGCCCGGCGGTAGCGTCCGGGCATGGCGCGCGACGGAGGGCTCCGGCCCGTCGAGCTCGAGGAGCACGACGGTGATCCCGGCCGGTCCTCGACGCCGCACGACGGCGACGTCGCGAGTCCGGGTGCGACCGGGGGGTGGCGCGCGCACCACGGCAGCCGGCGCGGGGTGCTCCTGGTCGGAGCGGCCGTCGCGGCGGTGGTCCTCGTCCTCGGGGGCGTGCAGGTCGTGCTCGACCGGCGGGCGGCGGCCGTCGACGCGCGGATCGCCGCGCTGCCGGGGGCGAGCGCGGACGTCGGCACCGCGCTCACGACGCTCTGGCAGCTCCCGCCCGACCTGCTGTGGTACCCGCTGCTGACCCGGGGCACGGTCGGGATCGGCCCGGCGGTGCTGGACGACGGGGCGCACGCGGTCGTCGCGCGCGACCTGCGCACGGGCCGGGTGGCGTGGTCCGTGCCGATCGGTCCGCCGGCCCGGGTGCCCGAGGGTGGCTGGACGGGCTCGATCACCTGCGCGCCGCCACCGGCGGGCCTCGCGGACCCGAACCACGTGCCCGACGTCCTCGTGTGCCACACGTCGGACGTGCGGCCCGACATGCCCGACGAGCCCGGGACCGCCGGCACGGCGCCGGCGTCCGAGGCGTGGTCCCGCGTCGTCGCGGTGGACCTGCGCGCGCACTCCGTCCGGTCGTCCGTGGACGTCGCACGCACGCACGCCGCGGCGGTGCTGGGCGACGTCGTCGCCCTCGGACTCCTCGACGGCGAGCGGCACGTCGAGGTCGTGGCGGTCGACACGGCGACGGGCATCGAGCGGTGGCGGTACCGCGACCCCCAGCCGCTGCCCGAGTACGCCGAGGACTCGTCGTGGGTCTCGTTGAACGCGGCCGGTGGGCACGTCGTCGTCTACGGCCCCGACGGCGAGGCCTACGCGCTCGCCCCCGACGGCACACGCGTCGACGGCGTCCGGGCGGAGAACGGCTGGCTCGACGCGCGGTGGCTCGCCGTCCCCGCCCGCGACGGCACCAAGCGCGTGCTGCGTCCGGGCGAGCCTGACCTGGTGGTGCGGGGCACGCTCGCGCCGCGCACGCTCGGCGACGGCAGCGCGCCCGGTCTCGAGGTGTCGACCATCGGCTCGCGCGCGTGGGGCTGGGACGCGGCGACCGGCGCGCAGCGCTGGGAGAGCGACGTCGCGCTGTCGTCGCCGCTCGAGCAGACGGTCGCCGTCGTCGACGGACGCGTCCACACGACGGCCACGTCCGGCGTCAGGACGCTCGACGCGCGCACCGGCGAGCTGCTGTGGTCGTACGACGTCCCGGAGGGTGTCGTGCGCAGCGGCGTCATGTGCGACGGCCCCCACGTCACCTTCCTCACCAGCGCGGGCAGCGACCAGGGTGACCTGGCGCTCGTCGTGCTCGACCGCCGCACCGGCGGGCTCGTCCGGAGGATGCCGCTGCCCCCGGACGTCTCCTGGGCCTACCCGCTCGGGCCGTACGTCCTCGGCGCGACCGACGAGCGCGCGGTGGTCCTCGGCTGAGCGGTCCCCGGCCGGTGGTCGCACCGCCGCGCGGAGGTACCCTCGCGCATGGCCAGTGGCGAGCGACTCTCCCTCGTCGAGCTCGTCGAGGACGACGACCACGACGCCCGCACCCCCGACGCCAGGACGCGCGACGCGGAGGCCGCGCCCGTCCGGCGGTGGCGGCGTCCCGCGACGCTCGTCGGCGCGGTCGTCGCCGTCGTCGTGCTGGCCCTCGTCGTCGTGCAGGGCGTCGCGGACGCGCGGGCGCGAGGCGTCGACGCCCGGGTCGCCGCCCTGCCCGGCGCGCTGGCGGACGTCGGCGACAGCCTCGAGCCGCTGTGGACGCCCGACGACGCGTGGTGGCCGACGGCGACGTCCGGCGGGGCCGCGTTCGGCACGACCCTCGCGAGCGACGGGACGACGGCCCTCGTCGCGCGCGACGTCGACACCGGCGAGGAACGCTGGTCGGCGACCGTCGCGCCCGCGGTCCCCGGTGCACCTCCGACCGACGCACGGTGCGTCCCGCCGGAGGGCGAGGGTGCGCCCGAACCGGCGACGATGGTGTGCTTCGCGACCGACGCGCAGAGCTCGACCGGCTCGATCGACCCCGACGCGGCGTCCCGGCCCGGCACCTGGTCGCGGCTCACGGTCGTGGACCTGCGCGACGGGACCGTGGTCGCCGCGCACGACCTCGCGGAGCCCGCGCTGCACGCGGCGGTCCTGCGGGACGTGACCGCGCTCCTGCGCGTCGACGCCCAGGGGTACGTCGAGGTCACCGCGGTCGACCCGGTGTCCGGCGAGGAGGCGTGGCGGTACCGCCACCCCACGGTGCTCCCCGGCGCACGCGACGACCGCTGGTCGTACGTCACGGAGTCGGCCGGGCACGCGGTCGTGCAGACGCCGTTGCAGGTGCTCGTCCTCGACCCGGCGGGCCGGCTGCGTGAGGACCTGCGCAACGCCCAGACGTGGGCGGGGCCGTTCCTGCAGGCGTCGCGCGACGGGCGCACCCTCGTGGTCCGGGCGGGGCGGCCCGACCTCGAGGTGCTGGGCGACTTCGCGGCGCGGCAGCTCGACGACGGCAGCCTGCCCGGCCTCGAGGTGTCGTCGACGGGCGGCCAGGTCTACGGGTGGGACGCGGACACCGGCGAGCAGCGCTGGCAGGTGCAGCTCGACGTCGGCCCGATCTGGTCCACCCTCGTCGTCGACGGGCGCGTGCACCTGGCGACGCGCACGGGCGTCGCGGCGCTCTCCGGGCGGACCGGCGAGCTCCTGTGGTCCTACGACCTGGCGCCCGGCAGCACGCCCTCGCAGCTGCTCACCGACGGGCTGCACGTGCTGGTCGAGCAGGTCGACCCGCGGGGCGTCGACGGGTCGGTGCTCGTGGTGCTCGACCGCCGCACGGGGGCGCACGTGCGGGACCTGAGCATGCCCACCGGCGTGCAGGGCGTCATCCCGTTCGGGCACCGGCTCCTCGCCTTCGCGTCGGAGGCGGTCGTCCTGGGCTGAGTCACCGGCGCCGGACCTGCTCGACCACGGGCCGGTGCCGTCGCGACGTCAGGTGCCCTCGACGAGACGTGAGGCGCCCCGACCCCCGACGAGCGGTGCGGGGAACCGCGGCACGACCGACGTCCCCGCGAGCCACCCGCTCAGCCGGTGCGCCTCCGCCTCGACCGCGGTGGTGGCCTCCCGTCCGACGTCCTCCAACAGGTACAGCTCGACCTGGCCGTCCGCGGTGACGGTCCACGCGCCGACGATCCGCCCGTCCACCCAGATCGCCGCGCCGCCGTTGCCGACGGAGTCGTAGACCTGCGCGCGGTGCGGGCCGACGTACCAGTCCCGGTCGGTCCAGCCCATCGTCGTCGGGTCGAGCCACGGCAGCAGCGCGACCCACGGCTCGACGGGTCCGGCCGGGTCGACGTCGTCGGGCAGCACCCACCCGGTCGCGCCGCCGTCGAGCGCGACCTCGACGGCCCGGACGTCCGCGAGCGCGCGCCGCACGTCGCGCAGCGTCGACCCGAGCCACCACGTCACGTCAGCCTCGGTGGCGGGTCCGAACCGGCCGAGCCACGCGCGCACGAGCGTCGCGCGCGCCTCGTGCTCGTCGAGCGGCTCGATGTCGCCGCCGAGCCAGTCACGCGCGAGCACCCACGTCGGTCGGGACGTCGTCCAGCGGCCGAGGTTGCCCGCCCGCACGACCGTGCCCGACGCCTGCAGGCACGTGAGCACGCGGGACGCGATCGAGAAGGTGCCCGCCCATGGCTTGTCGCCGCCGTAGGCGACGCGCGCGTCGATCACCGCGAGCCGCTGCCGCAGCTGCGTGGACGTGAGCGGCTCCCCGTCCGCGAGCTCGGCGACCGTCGCGGCGACGGCCTCGTCGAACCACCGCGCGCCGTCGGTCGCGAGCCCGGCCGCCACGACGTCCTTGATCAGCCGACGACGCTCCGTCGCGGCGACCTTCGCGCTGCACGCGGCCTGCACGACGGGGAGCACGTCGCGCGGGACGGCGAACAGCGTCCGACGCATCGCGAGGTGCTTGATCAGCGTGCGGTCGACGTAGAACGCGCGGTCGAGGTCGTCGACGGTGAACCCGTCGGTGCGCGCCCACGCCGACAGGTAGAGGCCTGCAGGATCCGTCGCGTGCAGGCAGACGACGCTCGCGGCGGCGTCCTCGACGGTCGGGCGGCGATGCGGGCCCGCGACGGCGTGGCGTCGGGCGATCCGGGCGCGGCGCTCGGCCGTGTCGAGGTGCTGCACGGGCCGATCGTCGCAGGTGGTCCCGACGTCAGCCGACGAAGACGCAGAACGGGTGGCCGGAGGGGTCGGCGTAGACGCGCAGCGGCTCCTCGGGGTCGTCGGTGCGGTCGAACAGCAGGCGGGCCCCGAGGGCGGTCGCGCGCTCGTGGGCGGCGTCGAGCGCGGCGACGTCGGGCACGCTCGTGTCGAGGTGGAGCTGCTGCGGGACCGTGTGGTCGGGCCACGTCGAGGGCGGCAGGTGCTCGACCTTCTGGAACGCGAGCGGGACGCCGTCGTCGTTCCGCAGCACGAGCCAGTCGTCGCCGTTCGGGTCGGGCTCGCCGGGGGCGGGCGGCTCGTCGCCGTCGCGGTAGCGGAGCCCGAAGAGCTCGCGGTAGAACTCGGCGAGCCCGCGCGGGTCGGTGGTGTCGAGGACGACCTGGCGGATGACGGGACGGACGTCGGGCATCGGGGAACACCTCCGCGGGCCACACTGGTCCTGCCTGCCGGCGCCCGCCAGTCGGCGAACGCTCAGCGCGCGTCCCGCGTGGCCGATTTACTTACTGACCAGTTGGTAATTCTTCGCTAGACTCCTGCAACGCTCGAATCGATTCGCCCTCGTTCGGGCTCCGCTCGCACCCGCTCGTCCCGCCCGCACCGCCGCCGTGAGAGGACCCGTCCGTGCCGCACCCGTACCAGGACCCCGCGCTCCCCGTCGCCGAGCGCGTCGCCGACCTCGTCGGGCGGATGACCCTCCCCGAGAAGGTCGGCCAGATGATGCAGCTCGACGCGCGCGAGGACGTCCGCAGCCTCGTCGAGGACATGCACGTCGGCTCGATCCTGCACGCGTCCCCCGAGCACCTGCACGAGGCCGTCGAGCTCACCGCGCAGACGCGCCTGCAGATCCCGCTCCTGGTCGGCGAGGACTGCATCCACGGCCACTCGTTCTTCGAGGGCGCCACGATCTACCCGACCCAGCTCGGCATGGCCGCGTCGTGGGATCGCTCCCTCGCCGAACGCGTCGCGCGCGCCACCGCCGTCGAGGTTGCCGCCACCGGCATCCACTGGACCTTCTCGCCCGTCCTGTGCATCACGCGCGACCTGCGCTGGGGCCGCGTCGACGAGACCTTCGGCGAGGACCCGTTCCTCATCGGCGAGCTCGCGTCCGCGATGGTCGCCGGCTACCAGGGCGACGGCCTGCACGACCCGACCGCGATCCTCGCGACCGCCAAGCACTTCGCCGGGTACTCCGAGACGCAGGGCGGGCGCGACGCGTCCGAGGCCGACATCAGCCACCGCAAGCTCCGGTCCTGGTTCCTGCCGCCGTTCGAGCGCGTCGCCCGCGAGGGCTGCCGCACGTTCATGCTCGGCTACCAGTCGACCGACGGCGTGCCCGTCACCATCAACGACTGGCTGCTGTCCGACGTCCTGCGCGGCGAGTGGGGCTACACCGGCACGCTCATCACCGACTGGGACAACGTCGGCCGCATGGTCTGGGAGCAGCACATCCAGCCCGACCACGCGCACGCCGCCGCGGCCGCCGTGAACGCGGGCAACGACATGGTGATGACGACCCCGCAGTTCTTCGCGGGCGCGCAGGAGGCCGTCGCCGCCGGGATGCTGGAGGAGGCCGCGATCGACGCCGCCGTCGCGCGCATCCTCACGCTCAAGTTCGAGCTCGGGCTGTTCGAGGACCCGCGCCGTCCCGACGCCGCCCGGCAGGCCGAGGTCGTCGGGTCCGCCGAGCACACCGCGCTCAACGTCGAGGTCGCCCGCCGCTCGCTCGTCCTGCTGACGAACGACGGGACGCTGCCGCTCGCGGGCGGGCTGACCACCGACGCCGGCTCGGGCCGCGCGCTGCCCGCCGACCGCCCGCGTCGCGTCGCGGTCGTCGGACCCAACGCGGACGACCCCGACACGACCCTCGGCGACTGGGCCGGGCGCTCCGGTCAGGCGGACTGGCTGCCCGACGGCCACCCGCGCCACATGATCTCGACCGTCCTCGACGGCCTGCGCGACCACGTCCCCGGTGACTGGACCGTCACGCACGCACGCGGAGCAGACATCCTGACGCTCGAGCCCGACCCGGCCGGCGCGTTCTTCCCCGACGGCCAGCCCCGCCCGCCGGTCGTCGTGCCCGCCGACGTCGACGACGCGCTGATCGCCGAGGCCGTCGCCGCCGCGCAGGACGCCGACTACGTCGTCGCCGTCGTGGGCGACCGCATCGAGCTCGTCGGCGAGGGCCGGTCCACCGCCACGCTCGACCTCATCGGCGGGCAGGTCGCCCTGCTCGACGCGCTCGAGGCCACCGGCACGCCGATGGTCGTGGTCGTCGTCGCCTCCAAGCCGCTCGTCCTCCCCGCCTCCGCGCACCGTGCCGCCGCGATCCTCTGGGCCGCGAACCCCGGCATGCGCGGCGGGCAGGCCGTCGCCGAGGTGCTGCTCGGCCTGGTCGAGCCGACCGGCCGCCTGCCGATCTCGTTCGCCGCGCACGTCGGCCAGCAGCCCACGTACTACAACCAGATCCCCGGCCAGCACGGCGACCGGTACGCCGACCTCACGCAGCGCCAGCCGTTCGCGTTCGGCGAGGGGCTGTCGTACACGACCGTCGCGTACTCCGACCTGCGGATCTCGACGCCCGACGTCGGCGCCGGGGACACCGTCCGGGCGCAGGTCACGGTGTCGAACACCGGCGAGCGCCCGACGCGCGAGACCGTCCAGGTGTACGTGCGCGACGTCGTCACGTCCGTCACGTGGGCCGACAAGGAGCTCAAGGCGTACCGGCAGGTCGACCTCGCCCCCGGCGAGTCCGTCGACGTCGACCTCACGCTGCCCGTCGCCGACTGCACGATCGTCGACCGCCGCGAGCGCCGCGTCGTCGAGCCCGGCGCCTTCGACCTGCTCGTCGGCCCGTCGTCGCGCGACGAGGCCCTCCTGAAGGCCCGCTTCACGGTCGCCTGACTCCCCCGCGTCCACCCGCGTCCACCCGTGGACGCACGGGCGGACCCTGAGGACCGCAGGCCAGGTCCCAGGGTCCGCTCCGGGTCGGTCCCCGATGTGCCGAGCACGGCCTGCGCAGGAGGCTGGGATCACCGCCGAGACGCGACCGACGCGTCCGGCGGCCCAGGAAGGAACTCCCGTGAACATCCACGACCAGATGAGCCGCCAGGGACTGGTCCGACCCGTCCAGGGCCGCGTCCTCGCCGGCGTGTGCGCCGGCCTGGGTCAGCGGTTCGGCATCTCGCCGTGGGCGGCCCGGCTGCTGTTCGTCCTGCTGCTCATGGTCATCCCCGGCAGCCAGATCCTCGTCTACCCGATCCTCTGGATCCTCATGCCGTCGGAGTCCCCGCAGCCGGCCTACGCCTACGGGCCGCCGCGCGCCTGACCCGACCCACG
>NZ_BHYL01000285.1 GCF_003851725.1 Cellulomonas algicola
GCTCGGCCCCGGCCGCCCCGAGGTCGCACCGCGCGTCGCGGCGGCGCAGGCCGCGATCGCCACCGCGCAGTCCGCCCGGACGGGCGCGGGCGACCCGCTCGCCGCGTTGCGCACCATCACCGAGGCGGAGGCCGCGATCGACGCGGCCCTGGCGCCGCTGCGCGAGGCCCGTGAGCGTGCCGACCGCGCGCGCAGCCTGCTCGACGAGACCCTCGGCCGGCTGCGCTCGGCGCTGCGCGCGACCAGCGACTTCGTCGCGACCCGCCGCGGTGCCGTCGGGCCCGAGGCACGGACGCGGCTCGCCGAGGCGGAGCGGTGGTACCGGCAGGCCGAGGACCAGGCCGGGACCGAGCCCGAGGCCGCGCTCGAGTCGGCTCGCAAGGCCGAGCAGCTCGTCGCGGACGCGCAGTACCTCGCGCAGGCCGACGTCGAGCAGGCGGACGCCTACCGCTACCAGTCGACGGGCCAGCGCGGCACGGGCGGCGGCCTCAACGGCGTCGGCGGGATGGTGCTGGGCGGCATCCTGCTGGACTCGATCCTGCGCGGCGGCGGCGGCTGGGGTGGCGGCGGAGGAGGCGGCGGCGGGGGCGGCTTCGACGGCGGCGGGTTCGGGGACGGCGGCTTCGGCGGCGGCTTCTGACCCCACGAGCCACGACCCGGCCGAGGGCCGACGCCCGCGGGCGGGCGACGGCGCAGGACGAGCACGACAGGCAGCGCAGGACCACGGCACGACCACGGAGCGAGGGAAGGCACGGCGATGACCGAGAAGCAGAGCATCTTCGGGCGGATCACCCAGCTGGCGCGCGCGAACATCAACGCGCTGATCGACCAGGCCGAGGACCCGCAGAAGATGCTGGACCAGCTGGTCCGCGACTACACCAACTCCATCGCCGAGGCGGAGCAGGCCATCGCGCAGACGATCGGCAACCTGCGGCTCGCGGAGCAGGACTACAACGAGGACGTCGCCGCGGCGCGCGAGTGGGGCGGCAAGGCCCTCGCCGCGTCGACGGCCGCCGACCAGGCGCGTGCCGCGGGCGACGCCGTCAAGGCCGACCGCTTCGACAACCTCGCCAAGGTCGCGCTCGGCAAGCAGATCCAGGCGGAGGGCGAGGTCCGCGAGGCGGAGCCGCTCATCGCGTCGCAGCGCGAGACCGTCGAGAAGCTCAAGTCCGGCCTGGCGCTCATGAAGGACAAGCTCGGCCAGCTCAAGACGCGGCGCGACACGCTCGTCGCCCGGCAGAAGTCGGCGCAGGCCCAGCAGACCGTCCAGACCGCGATCTCGTCGATCAACGTGCTCGACCCGACGAGCGAGCTCGCGCGGTTCGAGGAGAAGGTCCGCCGCGAGGAGGCCATGGCGATGGGCCAGGCCGAGCTGGCCGCGTCGTCGATCGACGCGCAGTTCGCGGAGCTCGAGGCGTCGGGCGCGCAGATCGAGGTCGAAGCGCGTCTCGCGGCCCTCAAGCAGGGCAGCGCGCCGCAGGCGCTCGGCACGACGCCGGTCACGCCGCAGCTGGAGGCCGCGCCCGAGCAGTGACGCCGCGGTCCGCTCGCGGCACCGCACGCACGACGACGGCCGGCTCCCCGGATGGGGGCCGGCCGTCGTCGTGCGGTCGTCGTCCGCGTCGTCGGGGCGGTCTTCGTCGTACGACGCCCTCGTGCGGGCCGTCGCCGGGGGGCGTCAGGCGGGCGTGCGGTCTCCGGCACGCGCCACGACGAGCGCCGCGAACGTGCGGGCGATCGTCTCCCCTGCCCGCGCGACGGACGCGTCGTGCTCGGCCGTCGCGACGTCGACCGCGGCGGTGTCCACGTCGTCGTGCAGCTCGGCCCACGCGTGCAGCGTCGCGGGCGACGCCTCGGGGTGGAACTGCACGCCCCACGCCGACCCGACGCGGAACGCCTGGTAGGGGTACTGGCGCGAGTGCGCGAGCCACGTCGCGGTGCGCGGCAGGTCGACGATCGCGTCGGCGTGCATGCTCGGCATCGGGGTCGAGCGGTGGTCCTCGGGCACGTCGACGTCCACGAGCGCACCGACGAGCGCGTCGCCGACGGCCTCGGGGCGCCAGCGCACGTCGACGACGCCCGACTCGCGGCCGGGCGGGGCGGCGACGTGCACGCGGCCGCCCGTCGCGACCGCGAGCAGCTGGGCGCCGAGGCAGATCCCGAGTGTCGGGACACCGGCCTGCACGGCGTCGGCGAGCAGCGCGCGGGTGGCCGGGATGCCGGGCGCGTCGTCGGAGAGTGCGGACATCTGGCCGCCGAGGACGAGCAGGCCGTCCAGGGCGTCGGCCGCGGGCAGGGGGTCGCCGAGGTCGGCGCGCACGAGGCGCACCTCGACACCGTCGAGCCAGCCGGCGAAGCGGTCGAGCGGCACACCGGCGTCGAGCTGGACGACCGTGAGCACCGGGGCGTGGGGGGACGTGGCAGTCACGAGGCAGCACCGTACCCGCTGCGCGACCCGCCTCACCCGGGCCCTGTGGACCGTCCGGGGCGTCGGCCCACGTCAGCACGTGACGCGCGTCGCAGGTTCCACCCCCTCAGGCCTGGTCGCGGTGCGCCGATGGGACGAGCGGCGTCGGGAAAGAGGCGTCGTCCTCGTCCCCCGCACCCGAGAGGTCTCTCCGTGCTGCGTCCTTCCCTCCCCCGACGGCTGCGCGCCGTCGCGACGACCGCCGCGCTCGTCCTGGCCGCCGCCGTCGGCCTGTCCGCGCCCGCGAGCGCCGTGCCCGACGGCTACCCGGTCGCCGACGTCCCCGCCACGGGCGCGGTGCAGACGACCATCCCGGTGACGGTGGTCTGCCCGTTCGTCGAGGACCAGCCGTGGACGATCGCGTCCTGGGTGACGTCGGAGGGCAGCGGCATCCTCAAGACCGCGCACGGCGTCCTCGCGGACGCGCAGATGGTCTACAGCGGCTCGGTCTGGTTCTCCTCCCCCGCGCCCGCGGGCTACGTCGACGTGAGGTGCGGGTACGAGGACGGCGACGGTCGCGAGACCTGGGTGTCGTCCGGCCGCTTCCCGATCTCGGTCGCCGCACCGGTCGTCGCGACGACCACCGCGGTCGCGGTCGCCCCGTCGGTGACGCTGCCCGCCACGCTGCCGGCCGTCGCCACCGTGGCCACGAGCGGCGGTGCGGTCACCACCGGCTCCGTCCAGTTCTCCGTCGACGGCGTCGACGTGGGCGCGCCCGTCGCGGTCGACGCGCACGGCGAGGCCCGGACGGACCTCGGGGCGCCGGCACCCGGCCACCGCAGCGTCTCCGCGCGCTACCTCGGTGCGTCGGGGCTCGCGACCTCCGCGTCGGCCGGCTCGCCCGTGCACGTGCTGGCCGAGGCCGGCGTCACGCTGACCCTGCCCACCACCGCGACCGACGCCGCCCCCGTCCTGCTCCGCGCCGACGTCACCGGCACGGACGGCCTGGCCGCCCCCGGCGGGACGGTCGCGTTCACGTGGGACGACGACTCGCTCGGCTCGGCCCCGGTCGTCTCGGGCGTCGCGGAGCTCACGCTGCCGCTCCCGGCGGGCACCTTCACGGGCGTCACCGCCACCTACTCGGGCGACGGCGTCCACGGCGGTGCCACGTCGGCCGCGCAGACGCTCGTCGTCGCCGAGCACGTCGCGCCCCGTCCCGTCGTGACCGTCGACGTGCCGTCGACCGTCGTCGCCGGTCCGGTCACGGCGACCGTCACGGTCGTCGGGCCGCACAGCGAGGCCGTCACGCCCGAGGGCGACGTCCAGCTCATCGTGCTCGACGCCGACGAGCACTACCTCCTGCACGTGAACGCGACGCTCGTCGACGGGAGCGTCGAGGTCACGACTCCCGCGCTCGCCGCCGGCTCGTACACGGTCCTCGCGCACTACTCGGGCTCGAGCACCCAGGGCGTCTACGCGCAGGCCGACTCGACCTACCACGCGCTCACCGTCACGGTCCCGGTCGTCACGCCCGACCCCCAGCCGTCCGCCCCGACGCCGACCCCCACGCCCGTCGTGCCGACGCCCGCACCGGTCCCGGCGCTCGCCGGCTCGACCTCGTCGACGACCCCGGGCGGGTCCGTCACGCTCGTGGCGCGCGGCTTCCTGCCCGGGGAGACGGTGCAGTTCCACCTGCACTCCGAGCCGGTGCTGCTCGGCACGGCCGTCGCGGACGCCTCCGGGGTCGCCACGCTGGTCACGGCGGTCCCCGCAGGCACGGCCGCAGGCCTGCACCACGTCGTCGCGACCGGTACGACGTCGCAGCGCACGGCGCAGATCGAGCTGACGGTCGCGGCCGCCGGGACGTCGTCGGGGACCCGGCTCGCGAGCACCGGCGCCGACCCGGCCGGCCTGCTCGGTCTCGTCGCCGCGCTGCTCGTCGCGGGCGCGGCGATGGTCGCCGCACCGCGGGTCCGCGCGCGACGCTGACCCCGGCCGGGGCCCCGGCACCCAGCACCACCCGGACGGCGGTGCGCGGCAGCACGTCGCGCGCCGTCGTCCGGCGTCGTGGGGGCGGTCCGTGCCTGCGGCCGGTCGACGGCG
>NZ_BHYL01000286.1 GCF_003851725.1 Cellulomonas algicola
CGCTCGTCGTCGGGCCCTGCGGTGCGTCGGTCGGGGGCACCGGCGGCTGGGGCTCGGGCACGTGGGGCGCCGGCGGCGCGACGGGCGGCACGCTCGGTGACGCAGCGGGCTGGGTGGCGGACGGCGCGGGCGGCGGGTACGACGCGGCGGGGTCGGACACGGGTGTCGGCGGGGTGACGGCCTGTCGCGCGGGCCAGCCGGACTGCACACCGCCGACCTCACGCAGCAGCTCCCGGGCCTTGTGCGCCTGCTCCGTCTGGCACAGCACCGCGTAGGACGACGCGACGATCTGGCTCGACGACGTGAAGTCGCGCCGCCCGCGCGAGAACGAGTACGTGATGACGGAGAACAGCAGGCCGAAGGCACCGCCGATGAGGATCGCGGGGATGAACGGGCTGCTCGACCCCGGCGCGGTGAACAGCGACAGCAGCAGGCCGACGAAGAGGCCGAACCAGGCACCGGACACGAACCCGCCGAGCGCGACGCGCGGGTAGGACAGCCGCCCGGTGACGCGCTCGACCATGCGCAGGTCGGTGCCGACGATCGTCACGAGCTGCACCGCGAACGCCTTGTCGGCCAGGTGGTCGACGGCACGCTGGGCCTCCAGGTAGGTCGCGTACGACGCGACCGTCTCGCCCTGCGGCGGGGTGGGGGTGCGGGGGACGCGCGGGCCCGTGAACGACATGCCGCGATCCTCCCCCACGGCGCGCACGGATGCCACCAGCCGATCCGGTCGCACCCCGTTAGGCTGCGACCGTGAGCAGCGTCGGGACCAGGGTCTTCGTCGCGCGCCTCGCCGGCACCACCGTCTTCGACCCGCTCGGCGACGAGGTCGGGCGGGTGCGCGACGTCGTCGTGCTGGTCCGCCCGAAGGGTGCGCCGCGCGCGGTCGGTCTCGTCGTCGAGGTCCCGGGCCGGCGTCGCGTGTTCCTCCCGCTCACGCGCGTGACGGCCGTCGACGCCGGACAGGTCATCTCGACCGGCCTCGTCAACATGCGGCGGTTCGAGCAGCGCTCCACCGAGACGCTCGTCGTCGGCGAGCTCCTGGACCGCACGGTCGACCTCGCGGACGGGTCCGGTCAGGCGACGGTCGAGGACGTCGCGATCGAGCTCCAGCGGGGCGGCGACTGGCTCGTCACGAAGGTCTTCGTCCGGCGCCGACCGGCCGGCAAGCCCGGGCTGCTGCGCCGTCGTGGCGAGACGCTGCTCGTGCCCGTCGAGGGCGTCATCGCGCTGGGCCGCACGTCCACGAGCGCGCAGGGCGCCGAGCTGCTGCTCGCGCAGTACGAGGACCTCAAGGCCGCCGACCTCGCCGACGTGCTGCACGACCTCGGCACGACCCGCCGCCTCGAGGTCGCGTCCGCCCTCGACAACGAGCGGCTCGCGGACGTGCTCGAGGAGCTGCCCGAGGACGACCAGGTGGCGATCCTCCAGGGCCTCGCGCTGGCGCGTGCCGCCGACGTCCTCGAGGCGATGCAGCCCGACGACGCCGCCGACCTGCTGGGCGAGCTGCCCGACGAGCAGGCGGCCGAGCTCCTCGAGCTCATGGAGCCCGAGGAGGCGAAGGACGTCCGGCGGCTCCTCGCGTACGAGGACAACACCGCGGGTGGCCTGATGACGACCGAGCCCGTGATCCTCGGGCCCGAGACGTCGATCGCGGCGGCCCTCGCGCACGTGCGCCGGCAGGACCTCGCGCCCGCTCTGGCGTCCATGGTGTTCGTCGCACGCCCGCCGCTGGAGACGCCGACGGGCCGGTTCATCGGCGTCGTCCACCTCCAGCGGATGCTGCGCGAGCCCCCGCACGAGTCGATCGGCTCGATCGTCGACACCGACGTGGAGGCGATCCCCGCGGACGCCGCTCTCATGTCGGTCACGCGACAGCTCGCGACCTACAACCTGCTCGCGCTGCCGGTCGTCGACGAGGAGAAGCGCCTGCTCGGCGCGGTGTCCGTCGACGACGTGCTCGACCACCTGCTGCCCGAGGACTGGCGCGAGACCGACGAGGAGCCGCGCGTCACGCTCCCGGCGACCCCGACGGCCCAGCCCGGGGTCGGTCGTGGCTGAGCGGCTCGACCAGCCGCGCGAGACGCGGCGGGTCCTGCTCCGGCGCCCGCGCGTCGACTCGGAGCGGCAGGGCCAGTGGTCGGAGTCGATCGCGCGGTTCCTCGGCACGCCCCGGTTCATCATCTGGCTCACGGTGTTCTGCGCCGTGTGGATCGGGTGGAACACCCTCGCGCCCGAAGGCCTGCAGTTCGACTCGGCCGACCTCGGCTTCACCGCGCTGACGCTCGTGCTGTCGCTCCAGGCGTCGTACGCCGCGCCGCTCATCCTGCTCGCGCAGAACCGGCAGACCGACCGGGACCGCGTGCAGTTCGAGCAGGACCGGCAGCGCGCCGAGCGGAACCTCGCGGACACCGAGTTCCTCGCGCGGGAGGTGGCCGCGCTGCGCATCGCGCTGTCCGAGGTCGCGACGCGCGACTTCGTCCGCTCCGAGCTGCGCAACCTGCTCGAGGAGCTCGCCGAGGACCGCGAGGCCGAGCGTGAGGAGCGCGAGCGCGCCGAGCAGGAGCGCGCGGACCAGGAGCGGGCCGGCGCCGGCCGGGCGGACGCCGAGCGCGCCGACCTGGACCGCGGCGGGGACGAGCGCGCCGACCGGCCCGGGTGACCCGACGGGCCTTTCCCACGGGCCCCCGTCCCGGAGGCCTGGTGCGCGCCACCTACGATGAGGGCATGCCCCAGCCCGACCCGACGACCCTCGACGCCGCCGTCCGCGGCGCGCTCGCGACGGTCCTCGACCCCGAGATCCGTCGCCCCATCACCGACCTCGGCATGGTCCGGTCGGTGGACGTGGAGACGACGCCTGCGGGTGCGCGCGTGCGGGTCGGCGTCGACCTCACGACGCCCGGCTGCCCGCTCAAGGAGACGCTGACACGCGACGTGACCGGTGCGGTGCAGGCCGTCGAGGGCGTCGCGGAGGTCGTCGTCGAGCTCGGGGTCATGACCGCCGAGCAGCGCCAGGCGCTGCGCACGCTGCTGCGCGGCACCGACGCCGAGCCGGAGATCCCGTTCGCCAAGCCGACGTCGCTGACCAAGGTGTACGCGATCGCGTCGGGCAAGGGCGGGGTCGGCAAGTCGTCGGTCACGGCGAACCTCGCGGTCGCCCTCGCCGCCGACGGGCTGCGCGTCGGGGTCGTCGACGCCGACATCTACGGCTTCTCGATCCCGCGCATGCTGGGCGTGACGCGCCCGCCGACCAAGGTCGACGACATGCTGCTGCCGCCCGTCGCGCACGACGTCAAGGTCGTGTCGATCGGCATGTTCGTGCCGCCCGGCCAGCCGGTCGTGTGGCGGGGCCCGATGCTGCACCGCGCGCTCCAGCAGTTCCTCGCCGACGTCTTCTGGGGCGACCTCGACGTCCTGCTGCTCGACCTGCCGCCCGGGACCGGCGACATCGCGATCTCGGTCGCGCAGCTGCTGCCGGGTTCGGAGATCGTCGTCGTCACGACCCCGCAGGCTGCGGCCGCCGAGGTCGCCGAGCGCGCCGGATCGGTCGCCGTGCAGACGCGGCAGCACGTGGTGGGCGTCGTCGAGAACATGTCGTGGCTCGAGCAGCCGGACGGGTCGCGGCTCGAGATCTTCGGGTCCGGCGGCGGCGCGCGGGTCGCGGAGAACCTCGGCCGGCTGACGGGTGGCGACGTGCCGCTGCTGGGCCAGGTGCCGCTCGACGTGACGCTGCGCGAGGCCGGCGACGCGGGCACGCCCGTCGTGCTGTCGGCGCCCGACTCCCCCGCGGCCCAGGCGCTGCGGGAGGTCGCGCGCGGCCTGTCGTCGCGCCGTCGCAACCTGGCCGGCCGCTCTCTGGGCCTCACCCCGTCCGCCCGCTGACCGACCGCGGCCACAGCCGCCACGCGCGTCGTGAAGCGGCGGGATCTCCGCGGGCGGGTGTTTGAAGTTGTTCGGTTGTGTGTGATGATGTCGGGGTGTTGGCGAGCCAGCGGCAGGAGCACATCCTCGCGGTCGTCCGGGCGCACGGCGCGGCCCGGGTGGCCGACCTCGTCGTGAGCCTCGACGTCTCCGACATGACCGTCCGGCGGGACATCGCGGAGCTCGCGCGCGCCGGCCTGGTCCGTCGCGTGCACGGCGGGGCCGTCGCACCCGACGCGGGTGGCCGCCCCACCGACGAGCCGGGCTTCGAGGCCAAGCGCACGTGGGCGCAGGACGAGAAGCGCGCGATCGCCCGCGCCGCGCTCGCGACGGTCGAGCCCGGCCAGTCGATCGCGCTGTCGGCGGGCACGACGACGCACCTGCTCGCCGAGCTCGTGGCCGCGACGCCCGCGCTGCGCCCGCTCACGGTCGTGACCAACGCGGTCGGCGCCGCGGACGTGCTGCATCGCGCGACCCCCGGCGACGACCGCCTCGAGGTCATCCTCACGGGCGGTGTGCGCACCCCGTCGGACGCGCTCGTCGGCCCCGTCGCCGACGCCACGCTCGCACGCCTGCGCGTCGACCGGGCCTACCTCGGCGTGCACGGCGTCGACGCGGACGGTCTCACGACGCCGAACCTCGCCGAGGCCGCCACGAACCGCGCGCTGATCGCGGCCGCGGCCGCCACCACGGTGCTCGCCGACCACACCAAGTGGGGCGTCACCGGCCTCGCGCGCATCGCGAGGCTCGACGAGGTCGACGTCCTGCTCAGCGACGAGGGCCTGCCGGCCGACGCCCGCCGCGCCGTCGGCGACGCGACCCGCCTCCAGCTCGCCCCCACGACCACGCCCGCCACCACCACCCCCGGAGAGCGCCCGTGAGCACCACCCCCGCCGTCCGCAAGACGGTCACGCACATGGCCGACGGCCGCGAGCTCGTCTACTTCGACGACAGCGAGCCCTACGTCTCGGGCGCCGCGACACGTCGGCTCGACGACCCGCGCCCGCTCCCCG
>NZ_BHYL01000287.1 GCF_003851725.1 Cellulomonas algicola
CCGGCGGCCGCGACCTGGAGGGGGTCCGGCCGCCGCGTCGTGTCGTCAGGGGTCTCGTGTCGTCAGGCGTCAGGGGGCGACGCGGCCGTGGGCGTTGAACGCGGCGTGCGTCAGGGGCATGAGACCCGCCCAGAGCGACTCCATGCGCTCCGCGACCATCTCGATCTCGCGCTGCGGGAACGACGGCACCGTCGCGCGCTCGTCCTTGGTGCGCAACGACAGGAAGTGCATGAGCGAGCGCGCGTTGCACGTCGCGTACATCGACGAGAACAGGCCCACGGGCAGCACCGCACGCGCGACCTCACGGGCGACCCCGGCGGCGAGCATGTCCTGGTAGGCGTCGTACGCCCCCTGGTACGACGCGAGCATCGAGCGGGTCACGACGTCGTGCTGCTCGGGGGTGCCGTCGACGAACTCGTACCGGCCCGGCTTGCCCTGCTGCACGAGCTTGCGCTCGGGCGACGGGACGTAGAACACCGGCTGCAGCTCGCGGTAGCGGCCCGACTCCTCGTTGTAGGAGAAGCCCGCGCGGTGCCGGTGGAACTCGCGGAACACGAAGATCGGCGCCGAGACGAAGAAGGTCATCGAGTTGTGCTCGAACGGCGTGCCGTGGCGGTCGCGCATCAGGTAGTTGATGAGGCCCTGCGAGCGGCTCGCGTCCTTCTCGAGCTCCTCGAGCGACGCCTCGCCCGCGGTCGACACCCGGGCCGCGAACAGCACGTCCGCGTCGTGCGCGGAGTGCCGGACGAGCTCGACGGTCACGTCGTCGCGCACCTGCACGGGCTCGTGCTCGGGGGCCTGCGTCGCGGGCTGGGTGTCGGGCTGCAACGACACGTCGGGATCCCTTCGTCGGGCGCCGCGTCGCGACGCTCCGCACACCCTACGGCTCCCCGGGACACCGGCCGGCGACGGCCCACCGGGGGCCGACGAAGTCGCGCGACGCCGGTCGTCAGGCCCGCGCGGACGTCCTCGGCGCCCCCTGGCGCGCCGTCCGGCGCACCCGCAGGTCGACCAGGTCGTACCCCTGCGCGACCTCGTTCCACCGCACGACGGGCGGCCCCGCGACCTCCAGGTCGACGGCCAGGAGCGTCGTGACGAACGCCTCCGTCTCGGCCATCGCGAGCGGCGCGCCCGGACACTTGTGGTGCCCGTCGCCGAAGCTCAGCAGGGTCGGCGGGACCGCGCGCGGGACGTCGCGGCCCGGGCAGAGGCGGTCGCCGTCGGGTCCCGCGACGCGCGCGTCGGCGTTCGCGGCCCGCACGTCGACGTCGAGCACGGACCCGGCGGGCACGTGCACCGGGCCGTCGGGACCGTCGAGGGTCAGCGGCGCCGTCGTCTCGCGCAGGACGTGCGCGACGACGGGTTCGAGCCGCAGCACCTCGTCGAGGATCGCGAGCCGCTCCTCACGCGGCGCGGCGCGGTACCGGGCGCGCAGCACGTCGTCGTCGAGCAGGTGCCAGACGGCCGCGGTGATGAGCTCGCGCGTCGTCGCCATGCCCGCCGCCGCGTACGTCACGCACTCGGTGAGGACGTCGAGGTCGCTGAACCCGTCGTCGAGGAGCTGGCTGATGAGGTCGTCGCGACGCCGACGCCGGCGCGCGCGGATCGCCGGGCGGACGTCGAACGCGTAGAACCGCAGCATCGCGGTGCTGCGCCGCGCCGCGAGCCAGCGCCGCAGCCATGGGCCGGCCCCGGGCGGGTCGGGCGCGAAGAAGACGTCGAGCCGCCGGTGCAGCCCTGCCGACGCGGCCCGGTCGATGCCGATGACCGTCGCCGCGACCTGCACCGCCATGCCCATCGCGAGCCGCGCGACGTCCGACCAGCGGTCGGTCCGGACGGTCGCCACCAGCCGCCGAGCCGTACCCTCCAGCCACGGGCGGTACGACTCGACCGTCCGCGGCGCGAAGAACCGGGCCGCGGCGCGCCGCTGCGCGTGGTGCTGCTCGCCCTCGAGGTAGAGGATCGGCGGCCGGATGCGCGGCCCCGTCGTGCCGCCCGCACCACCGGTCCGGTGGAAGTTCTCCGCGTTGAACCCGCCCTGCCGCGTGTGCTCCGGGTGCCGCAGGACCGTGCGCGCGAGCTCGAACGAGCGGATGCGCCACCGGCCCTCGCCGACCTGCTCGAGGTCGGGCGCCGTCCCGTCGCCGGGCTGCGTGAGCTTGCGGGCCGGGCAGCCACCGGCGTCCACGGGAGAGCCTGCGTCGTCTCGTACGTCGGTCACCGGCGGCCCCCTCGGCCCTGAGTCAGGGCCTCATGCTGCCATCGCGACCGGGCTGCGCGCCCGGCGAGCCGTCGTCGGGAACGTCCCCCTAGACGACGGTGTTGACCTTCTGCATGGCGGTGCTGGTCACCTGCTGGAGGACCGCGGGGTCGACCGGGGCGAAGCCACCGGCGACGATGCTCACGGAGACGTTGCCCGACGCCACGACGACGACGTCGAGAGTGAACGAGATGTCGAAGCCGCCCGACTCGGTCGGAGCCGCCGCCAGCCGGACCGCGAGCGTCCGGTCGCCGTAGTTGGGCATGTCGAGCGCCGAGATCGTCATCGTCGTCGCCGTACCGTCGGCAGCGGTCTCGGTGTACTGCGGACACGTCGACAGCGCCTCGACCAGGTCGTCGAGCGCCGCCTCCCGCAGCGACCCCTCCCAGGTCTCGATGATCTCGGCGAGGAGCTGGAACGTCTCCGTCCCGAACGACGCCTCCCCCCGCGCAACCGGCTCACGCTCGGCACGGTCGCCCGAGAGCCCTTCGACGACCTCCTCGCACGCGGGCGGGTCGTAGGTCGAGGCTTCGTCGTCGCCGGTCAGCGCGTCCTGCTCGTCGGCAGGGCCGTCCTCCGAGGTGTCCTGCGTCCACCCCGGCGGCATCTCCGCCTGCGTCAGCAGAGCGGCGTCGATCTCCGCCTGCGTGAGGGACCTGGCCTCGACCACCGGCGGGGGCGTGGTCGCGGACGTGGCCGTGGAGCTGGACGTGACGGCGGGTCCGCCGACGGTGTCGGCCTTCTCCGGACGCGGCGAGCACCCCGCGACCAAAGCGATCGTGAGCGCCACGAGCGTCGTCGTGAGCCTCCGGGTCTGGCGGACGTCGATCATGGCCTGAGCCCACCTCAGCGCCGCTGGTCCGGACAACGTCCCATCGGGTGAGCGAAGGGGCAGTCCGCGACGACCGCACGGACCGCCCGCGGCGGCCATCGCGAGCGGTTAGCCTGACGCTCGTCCAGACCTGGGGGTGGTCGTCGTGCCGGTCGAGCGCATCGCGCTGGTGTCCGACGTCCACGGCAACATGACGGCGTACGACGCAGTGCTCGCCGACATCGACGCGCGCGGGATCGGGACCGTCCTCAACCTCGGCGACGTCGCCGGCAAGGGCCCGCGCGGCTCGGCCGCCGTCGCCCGCACCCGCGAGCGCTGCGCGGTCACGGTCCGCGGCAACTGGGACGACTTCATGCCCGGACCCGGACCGTTCGACGACCCGGCCGTCACGTGGGGGCGCGACGAGCTCACCGCCGACGACCGCCAGTGGCTGCGGTCGCTGCCACTGTCGCACGACCTCGTGGTGTCCGGGCGGCACGTGCGGCTGTTCCACGCGTCCGCGACGAGCGTCTACACACGCGTGTTCTTCCAGCACACCGACGACGAGTTCGACGGGATGTTCGCGACGACACCGATGACCGGCGACGGCCCGACGCCCGACCTGGTCGTGTACGGCGACGTGCACGACGTGTACATCGAGACGCGCGAGGGCCGCACGCTCGCCAACGCGGGCAGCGTCGGCAACCCGCTCGACGAGCCGACCGCGTCCTACCTCGTGCTCGAGGGCGTCGTGGGCGGCACGCGCGACGACCCGTTCGCGCTCGGGATCGTGCGGGTGCCGTACGACGTCGAGGCGGAGATCGCCGTGGCCGTCGCCGTCGGCATGCCGACCGTCGAGGCGTACGCGGTCGAGCTGCGGACCGCGGTGTACCGCGGGTTCCACGCGGAGCGCGGGCTGCGCGCCCCGGACGTCGCAACGACGCGCTGACGTCGCGCGTCGACCGGTGGCGCCCCCGGCGCGCTGCCATGGCACGTCGGCTGGCGTCGCACCTGCACACCGACGTCAGCGCGTCGGCACCTGCCCGGGGCGCGGAGCCCGCGCGCGCGTCCTACCGGTCGCCGACCTTCTGGTCGGCCGCGTCCTGCGCCGTGTCGATCTGCTCGTCGTGCTTCCCGCCCGTGACGGACGACGCCGCGTCGGCGCCCTTGTCCAGCGCGGAGTCGCTGGCGTTCTCGCCCTTGTCGCTCTTCAGCGCGTCGGACGCCTTGTCGCCCAGGTCGTCGATGCCCATGGGGTGCTCCCTGCTCGGTCCAGCCGTCACGCCGCACTGCTGGAGCGCCGTTCCATGCTGCGCCCGTCCGGCGGCACCCGCACGCGCACCCGGACCCGACGCCGGACCCCGACCGAGACGGGCCGGTGGGCCCGATGAGTTCCCGGGGCGCACCGGGTCGGTAGGGCAGCGGTGCCTCGGGAGACGGTGCCGCCCGCACCGACGACGGAGGACCAGATGACCGCGACACCCGTGACCGCCCCGACGACCGGACTGCTCGACGTGGGCGACGCCCGCCTGCACTACGAGCTGCGCGGGTCCGGCCCGCTGGTGGTGCTCGTCGCGGCGCCCATGGACGCGGACGCGTTCGCACCGCTCGCGGACCTGCTCGCGACGGACCGGACGGTCCTGACGACCGACCCGCGCGGCATCCGCCGGTCGACCGTCGCCGACCCGGACGCCGACGCGACCGTCGAGCTCCGCGCCGACGACGTGGCCGCGCTGGTCGCGCACGTCGGTCTCGGACCGGCGGAGCTCGTGCTCGGGTCGAGCGGGGGCGCGGTGACGGTGCTCGACCTGGCGACCCGGCACCCCGACGCCGCCCGGGTGGTGCTCGCGCACGAGCCGCCCCTGCACGCGGTCCTGCCCGACGACGCCGAGCTCGCGGAGCGGACGCGGCGCATGGTCGACACGCACCTGGCGGGCGACGTCGTGGGAGCGTGGCAGCAGTTCATGGAGATCGCGGACATCCCGATGCCGCCCGAGCTGGTCGCGCAGATGTTCGGCGGCGACCGGTCACCGCAGGACGTCGCCGACGACCACATGCAGTTCGCGCACATGCTCTGGCCGACGGTCCGCTACCGGCCGGACGTGGACGCGCTGCGCGCCTCGCCGACGCGGGTCGTCGTGGGGATCGGCGAGGAGTCCGCCGGGCAGCTGTGCGACCGGTCGTCGCGGGCTCTTGCCGCTCTGCTCGGCGTCGAGCCGGTCCTGTTCCCGAGCGACCACATCGGCTTCGTCGAGGACCCGCCGGCGTTCGCCGCGCGCCTCCGCGAGGTCCTGTTGCCGGCCCCGCCGACGGCGGCCTGAGCGCCACCGGCCACCGGCCACCGCCTGCCGACCGCGTCGACCCGGGGC
>NZ_BHYL01000288.1 GCF_003851725.1 Cellulomonas algicola
GTCCGGCGGCGGGTCGGCGGGGTCAGCCGGCCGGCCGCCGCCGGACGTGGGTCAGCGCACGACGAGGATCCGCGGGAGCGCGAGCGACGCCAGGTAGGTGCCGTCGCCGCCGTAGGTGACCACGACGAGCGACGTGCGCGTGGACCGCGGGAGGTCGACGACGGCGTGGCCGTCGGCGTCGAGCGTGCCGGTCGCGGCCTGCCTGCCGTTGAGCCACACGGTCACGGTGCCCGTGGGCTCCTGGCCCGCGACGCCGTCGACCTGCACGTGCACCTGCTTCGGGTCGTCGCGGCCGACGGTCCAGTCGGTGCCGGCCGTGCGGACCTCGGGCCGGACCTTGCCGACCGTGAGGCGACGCGCGTCCGACGTCGACGCCGCGACGGGCGGGTCGGTCGACGCCGTGCCGCCGTAGACGGCGACGACGGTGTGCCGCCCGGCGGCGAGGTCCGCGGGGAGCCGGACCTCGGCGACCGCCTGGTCGCGGCCCTTGGCCGTGAGCGTGCCGGTCGCCACCGCCTCGCCGTCGACCCGGATCTCGACCGTGCCCTGGGGCGTGACGCCCTCGGCGCGGACGGTGACCTTCGCGACGACCGCCTTGCCGAACGGCGTCGACGACGGCAGCTGCAGCGACGTCGTCGACGCGACCGGGGCCGTCGTCGGGACGCCCGCGACCTGCGCGAGCAGGTCCGCCGCCTCGCCGGCCGAGCCCGCCATGAGGAGGTGCTCGGCGTCGGCGGTCGCCGAGGCCGCGTCGGCCGGCGCGCTGCCCGCGACGACCGCCGCCTGGGCCAGGTCACGCAGCAGCGACACGACGAGCCCGGCCGCGGTCGCCGTGGTCCGGTCGGTGCCGTCGAGCGCTGCGGCGGCGTCGGCGAGCAACGGGACAGAGGTGCCGTAGGCAGCCGGGTCGAGCGTGCCGTCGGCCCAGACGTCGGCGTCGAGCACGGCCTGCACGGCGTCGCGCGCGTCGCCGGCGGGCAGGGACTCGGCGGCCGTCGTCAGGCGGTCGCGCTGCGCGTCCGTGCGCAGGCCCCAGCCGTACGCGTACAGCGCGTCGTAGGCGTCGTCGCCCACGTTGACCGGCACCTGGTCCGCCGACGCGGGCCACGTGACCGGCAGGCGACCGGTGAACGGCTGGTCGCCGAACAGCACGTCCGCGACGCCCGCACCCTCGGAGCCCGGCAGCCACGACGCCACGAGCGCGTCGATCGCGTCGAGCTTGTCGGTGACGAGCTGCGGACGTCCGGAGACGACGAGCACGACGCAGTCGACCGCGGCGCACACGGTGTCGATCGCAGTCCGGTCCGCGGTCGAGAGCGACAGGCTCTTGCCGTTGTTGCCGACGTCGCCGACGCCCTCCGCGTACGGCGTCTCGCCGACGACGACCACGCCGACGGTCGCGTCGCCGACGGGCGCGGACGCGTCCTCCGAGTACGTGACCGACGGGTCCACCGCCTGGATCGCCTCGAGGATCGACGTGCCCGTCGTCGTGTCGCCCGAGCCGCCCTGCCACGAGACCGTCCAGCCGCCCATCTGGTTCCCGAGGTCGTCGGCGTTCGAGCCCGCGACGTACACGTGCGCGTCCTTCGCGAGCGGCAGCGCGCCCGTGTTCTTGAGCAGCACCTGGCTGCGCGCCGCCGCCTCGCGGGCGACCGCGCGGTGCTCCGCCGAGCCGAGGTCCGCGGTGTGCGTGCGGTCGGCGAACGGCTGCTCGAACAGCCCGAGCGCGAACTTCTGCGTGAGGATGCGGCGGACCGCGTCGTCGACGCGCTCCTCGCTCACGACGCCGCCCTCGACGTTCGCGACCGTCGACGTGATGAACGCGCCGAAGTTGTACGGCGCCATCGCCATGTCGAGCCCCGCGTTCACGGCCCGCGCCGCCTTCTGCGCGTACGTGCCGCCCGGCAGCTTGTCGATGCCCTCCCAGTCGGAGATCAGGAAGCCGTCGAAGCCGAGCTCACCCTTGAGCAGGTCGGTGTTGAGCGCGCCGTTCTCGTGCATGCGGACCGGGTCGCCGCCGCCGACCGAGACCGCCGAGTACGACGGCATGATCGTCCCGACGCCCGCCTCGATCGCGGGCACGTAGGGGTCGACGTGCAGGCGCCGCAGCTCGTCGAGCGACGCGACGTGCGTGACCCCCTGGTCGATCGGGTAGCCGTTGCCCGCCTGCTCCGGCACGTACGTCGTGCCGCCGTCGCCGACCCAGTGCTTCGCGGTCGCGAGCACCTTGTCGGGGCCGGACAGGTCGGCCGGGTCGTGTCCCTGGAGGCCGGTCACGGCCGCCTCGGCCATCGCGGTGACCAGCGCCGGGTCCTCGCCGAACGACTCGTAGCTGCGGCCCCAGCGCTCGTCGCGCGTCACGCACAGGCACGGCGCGAACGTCCACGGGACGCCCGTGCCGCGCACCTCATGCGCGGTGACCTGCTGGACGCGCTCGACGAGGTCCGCGTCGCGCGCCGCTCCGAGACCGGTGTTGTGCGGGAAGATCGTCGCCCCGACCACGTTGTTGTGGCCGTGCACGGCGTCCACGCCGTACACGATCGGGATCTGGAGCCGGCTCGCGAGCGCCTCGCGCTGGAAGCCGTCGACCATGTCCGCCCAGCCCGCCGGCGTGTTGTCCTGCGGCACCGAGCCGCCGCCCGAGAGCACCGAGCCGAGGCCCAGCTCGCCGATCTGCGTCGGCGACCGAAGGCCCAGGCGCTCGGCCTGCGTCATCTGACCGACCTTCTCCGCGAGCGTCATGCGGCCGAGCAGGTCCTCGACGCGCTCGGCGGTGGGCCGGTCGAGGTCGAGGTACGGCGCGCCGACGGCGTTGAGCACGATCCGCGGGTTCCGGTCGACCGCGGCGCCCGTCGCCGTGAGCGCGAGCTCGAGCGTGCGGGCGTCGTCCTGCGCGGCCGTGGCGTGCGTCGCGACGTCGACGGTCTGCGTCGTGCCGGACGGGGTGCCGGCGGCGAACGTGAGGGTGCCGTCGGCGGCGTCGTAGTGCTCGCCCGCCGTCGCGGTCCCGTTCGTCGTGGCGTAGGTGAGGGTGACGTCCTCCGGCAACGGTGCGCCGTCGGTGGTGGTCAGGGTGAGCGGCACCTGCGCGGTCTCCCCCGGGTCGACGAGGACGACGTCCTGCGCGGGCGTCACCTCCGCCGTCGGGGCCGGGACGGCCGAGCCGTAGAGCTGCACGTCGTCGACGGCCCAGCGCACCGCGTTCGCCGTGTTCGGCACGAACGTCAGCGCGTAGCCCCACGCCGACGTCAGGTCGAGCGTGCCGTTGCGGGTCGCCTCGTCACCCGGCTGGTAGCCGCCCAGCGTGAACTGGTCGAACGGCAGCTCGACGAGCTTCCAGCGGCTGCCGTCGGGCGACCAGTTGTCCTTGAACGTCGTCGCCCACAGCTCGGAGTGCTCGCCGTCCGGACCGCCGTCCTTGAGCTCGACCTTGATGTCG
Organism: Cellulomonas algicola; assembly: GCF_003851725.1. GTDB lineage: Bacteria > Actinomycetota > Actinomycetes > Actinomycetales > Cellulomonadaceae > Cellulomonas > Cellulomonas algicola. The sequence goes on from NZ_BHYL01000288.1 coordinate 3,440, forward strand.
TCACCGGCCGTCGGCGACGCGGGACGCGTGTCCTGCGACGCGTACCAGAGCAGCCGGATGCCGCGGAACGACGACCAGTCCTGCGCCGCCGCGAGGTTCTGGCTGAAGCCGCCCCAGCCGCCCGACGGGATCAGGTACTCGCCCGACAGGACGTGGTTGTCCGCGGGGCCGCCCTCGCGGTCCTGCTGCGTGACGTCGAGCGACACCTCCGCGCCGGCCGAGCCCCACGTGAACAGGCCGACGGTCGTGCCGGGCTCCGCGATCGGGACGTCGCCCTCGGCGTCCTCGATCGTCGTCACCCGGTCGTACAGGCCCAGGTCGTCGAACGCCCAGGCGCCCGCGCCCAGGTCCGTGAGGGTGACCGCGAAGCCCGTCGACGCCGTCGGGTCGAAGCGCGCGTCGCTCGCCGGGTCGTTCTTCAGGCGCAGGTTCGCGAACGCGATGCTCACCTGCCGCCAGCCCGCGGTGTCGTCGACCACGCGCTCCTCGAACAGCTGCCCACCGCTCTTGAGCTCGTAGCGCAGCAGCCCGCCGTCGCCCGTGCCGCGGAACCAGAACGTGAACCCGTCGTGGTCCGACCAGTCCGTCGGCGCGAGGTCGTGCGTGAAGCCGAACCAGTCGCCCGGCGCGGGCGTTCCGCCGACCGTCGCGACCAGCACGTCGCCGCCGTCCGGCCGGTCGCCGGGCGTCGTCGTGAGCACGGGTGTGACGGGGGCGCTGAACCCCCACGTCGTGTAGCCCTGCGGCACGCCGTCCTCGTAGTCGTCGAGCACCGTGACGGCGCCGACGTCGGGCAGGGAGCCGTGCGGGGTGATCGTGAGCGTCGTCGTCGCGCGGCCGCCCAGGACCAGGCCGTCCGACGCGTCGCTCAGCGTGAGGACGACCGTCCGGGCCGGGGCGAGCGGGCCGTGGTCGACCGTCGCGACGTCGACCGTCGCGCTCGTGGCGCCGGGCGCGAACGTGACGACCTGGTCGACGGCGGCGTAGTCACCGCCCGCGGTCGCCGTGCCGCCCGTGCTGGTGACGCGGACGCGTCGCTCCGCGTCGGCCGCGGTCGCCAGGACCACCGGCACCTGCGCCGTCTGGCCGGCAGGGACCGTGGCCGTCGACGCGCCGAAGGCCACCGGGACCGCCTCGGGCGTGCCGAACACCTCGACCGAGAACAGCGAGTAGCCGTACCAGTGCAGGACCGGCGCCTCCCAGTCGAAGCTCGTGCGCTCGTTCATCTGCACCCGCACGTAGCGGGCGTCCGTGGGCGTGGCCAGCGTGACCTCGTCGGTGCCGCCGTCGCCCGTCGGCTCGGTGTGCACCGTCGTCCACGACGCCGGGTCGTCGGGCGCGGTCGTCGCGACCTGCACGTCGTAGGCCGTCGCGTATGCCGCCTCCCACGCGAGCACCACGCGGTCGACCTCGGCCGTCGTGCCCAGGTCGACCTGCAGCCACGCCGTGAACTCGACGTCCTCGTCCGGGCCGTTGCCGCTCGCCCAGCGCGTCGCCGGGTCGCCGTCGACCGCCGCGGACGCCGGGAACGTGCCGTCCGCGTCCGCCTGGGACTGCGACGCCGTCGCCGTGCCGGTGTGCGCGAGGTCGCCGGGTGTCGCGGCCGCTGCGGCCGGGGGCGCGACGGCCGTGGCGGTGACCGTCGCGACGAGCGCGAGCGGGGCGGCCAGGGCCAGCGC
>NZ_BHYL01000289.1 GCF_003851725.1 Cellulomonas algicola
ACCGGTGTCCGACCGCGACCCGTCGGCACCCGGCACGGGCCGTGCGCGCCCCGGCCCCGGTGCGGGGTCGGGACGCGCGGCGCCGTCCGGGCTGGTCACGAGCCCATTGTCCGCAGCGCCAGGTTGAGGCGCAGCACGCTCACGCGCGGCTCGCCGAGGAACCCGAGGTCACGTCCGACGATTGAGCGCTCCACGAGGGCCGCGACGTCGGCGACGGGCAGCCCGTTCTCGCGGGCGACGCGCGCGACCTGCAGCCGCGCGTACGCGGGCGAGACGTCGGGGTCGAGCCCGGACCCGGACGCCGTGACGGCGTCGGGCGGGACGGACGCCGGGTCGACGCCCTCGCGCTCCGCGACCGCGGCCCGGCGCGCGTCGATCTCCCCGACCAGGTCGGGGTTGTTCGGCCCGAGGTTGGACCCGCCTGACGCGAGCGTGTCGTACCCGTCGCCCGCGACGGACGGACGCGGCTGGAACCAACGGGGCCCGTCGAAGGACTGCCCGACGAGGGCGGACCCGACGGCGTCCGACGCGGCCCGCACGTGCGACCCGTCGGCCGCGACGAGTGACCCGTCGGCCCGCCAGCCGAGCGCGACCTGCGCGACGCCGGTGACGGCGAGCGGGTAGGCGACGCCGAGCAGGACGGTGAGGACGAGCAGCACGCGCAGGCCGGCGAGGGTCTGCCGCACGAACGGGACGACGGTGGCGGGCCGCCCCGACGTGGCGGACGGGAGGGCGGCGGGGGCGGGCGAGGTGAGCGTGGACATCAGGCGATCCCGGGGAGCAGCGAGAGGACGAGGTCGATGATCTTGATCCCGACGAACGGCGCGACGAGCCCGCCGACGCCGTAGACGAGGAGGTTGCGGCGGAGCATCGCGGACGCCGACGCGGGTCGGTACCCGACGCCGCGCAGCGCGAGCGGCAAGAGCGCGACGATGACGAGCGCGTTGAACACGACCGCGGAGAGGATCGCCGACTCGGGCGAGTGCAGCCGCATGACGTTGAGCACGTCGAGCTGCGGGAACGCGCCGACGAACATCGCGGGGAGGATCGCGAAGTACTTCGCGACGTCGTTCGCGATCGAGAACGTGGTGAGCGCCCCGCGCGTGAGGAGCAGCTGCTTGCCGATCTCGACGATCTCGATGAGCTTCGTCGGGTTGGAGTCGAGGTCGACCATGTTCCCCGCCTCCTTGGCGGCGGTCGTGCCGGTGTTCATGGCGACGCCGACGTCGGCCTGCGCGAGGGCGGGCGCGTCGTTGGTGCCGTCACCGGCCATGGCGACGAGCCGCCCGCCCTGCTGCTCGCGCCGGATGAGCGCGAGCTTGTCCTCGGGCGTGGCCTCGGCGAGCACGTCGTCGACGCCGGCCTCGGCGGCGATGGCGCGTGCGGTCAGCGGGTTGTCGCCCGTGACCATGACGGTGCGGATGCCCATGGCGCGCAGCGCGTCGAACCGCTCCCGCATGCCCTCCTTGACGACGTCCTTGAGGTGGATCACGCCGAGCACGCGCGCGGGCGACGAGCCGACCTGCTCGGCGACGACGAGCGGCGTCCCGCCCGACGCGGAGATGGCGTCGACGGTGGCCGCGACGTCGGCACCCGCGTGCCCGCCGGTCGAGCGCACCCAGTGCGTGACGGCCGCGGCGGCGCCCTTGCGGACCCGTCGGTCGGCGCCCGGCAGGTCCACGCCGCTCATGCGCGTCCGTGCCGTGAAGGGCACGAGCACCGCGTCGACCAGGTCGCCCTCGGGTCGCGCGCGCAGGCCGAACCGCTCCTTGACCAGCACGAGCACCGAGCGGCCTTCGGGCGTCTCGTCGGCCATCGACGACAGCTGGGCCGCGTCGGCCAGGCTCTCCGGCGTGACTCCCGGTGCGGGCAGCAGGTCGGCGGCCTGCCGGTTGCCGAGCGTGATCGTGCCGGTCTTGTCGAGCAGCAGCACGTCCACGTCGCCCGCGGCCTCGACGGCCCGCCCCGACATCGCGAGCACGTTGCGCCGCACGAGCCGGTCCATGCCCGCGATGCCGATCGCCGACAGCAGCGCACCGATCGTCGTCGGGATCAGGCAGACCAGCAGCGCGACGAGCACGACGAGGTCCTGCGTCGCGCCGCTGTACGTGGCGAACGGCTGGAGCGTCACGACGGCCAGCAGGAACACGATCGTCAGCGTCGTGAGGAGCACGTTGAGCGCGACCTCGTTGGGCGTCTTCTGCCGCGCCGACCCCTCGACGAGCGCGATCATCCGGTCGACGAACGTCTGCCCGGGCTGCGCGGTGATGCGCACGACGATCCGGTCGGACAGCACGACCGTGCCGCCCGTGACGGCGGACCGGTCGCCGCCCGACTCGCGGATCACGGGCGCGGACTCGCCGGTGATGGCCGACTCGTCGACGGACGCGACGCCCTCGACGACGTCGCCGTCGGACGGGATCGTCTCCCCCGCCGCGACCACGACGACGTCCCCGACGCGCAGCGCGGAGGACGGCACCTCCTCGGTCGGCGGACCGTCGACGGCCCCCGACGAGACGACTCCCGCGCCGCCGACGACGCGCCGCGCGGTCGTCTGCCGCTGCGTCGCCCGCAGGCTCGCCGCCTGCGCCTTGCCGCGCCCCTCGGCGACGGCCTCGGCGAGCGTCGCGAACAGGACGGTGGCCCACAGCCACAGCGCGACGGCCCAGGCGAAGACGGACGGGTCGAGCGCGGCGAGGACGGTCGTGAACGCGGCGCCGACCTCGACGACGAGCACCACGGGCGCGTCCCACAGCCGTCGGGGGTCGAGGCCGCGCAGCGCCGCGGGCAGGGCGGCGATCAGCTGGCGGCCCGACAGCGCGGACGCAGGAGCACCGCGGTGCTGCGGCGTACCGGTGGACGGCCCGGCCGTGCGGGCCGGGGTCAGGGTGGTGCTCATGACAGGGACTCCACGACGGGACCGAGGGACAGGACGGGGACGAAGGTGAGCGCCACGACGACGAGGGTGACGCTCACGAGCAGCCCGACGAACAGCGGGCCGTGCGTCGGCAACCTCCCGGACCCGGCGGGCACGGTCCGCTGCGACGCGAGCCGCCCGGCGAGCGCGAGGACGAGCGCGATCGGCACGAACCGGCCGACGAGCATCGCGAGGCCCAGCAGCACCTGGTAGAAGGGCGTGCCGCTGGTGAGCCCGCCGAACGCCGACCCGTTGTTGTTGCCGGCGGACGCGAACGCGTACAGCACCTCGGACAGCCCGTGCGGGCCGGCCTCCTGGATGCCGGCCTGCCCCGCGGGCAGTGCGACCGCGAACGCGGTGCCGACCAGGACGACGGCGGGCATGGTGAGGACGACGAGCGCGACGAGCGTGATCTCCTGCCGCCCGATCTTCTTGCCGAGGTACTCGGGCGTGCGCCCGACCATGAGCCCGGCGAGGAAGACCGCGACGATCGCGAGGACGAGCAGCCCGTAGAGCCCGCTGCCGACGCCGCCGGGCGCGACCTCGCCGAGCAGCATGTTGACGAGCGTGACGCCGCCGCCGGGTGCGGTGAGCGAGTCGTGCATCGCGTTGACGGCGCCGGTCGACGTGCCGGTCGTGGACGCGGCGAACAGCGCGGACGCGGCCGCGCCGAACCGCGTCTCCTTGCCCTCCAGCGCAGCACCGGCGGCGGCGGGCGCGAGCCCCGGTCCGGCGGTCTCGGCCCAGGTCAGCAGCGCGACCGAGCCGGCCCAGAGCACGCCCATCGTGGCGAGCACCGCCCAGCCCTGGCGGCGGTCCCCGACCATGAGGCCGAACGCGCGCGGCAGCGAGAGCGGGACGAGCAGCATGAGCACGACCTGGAGGGCGCTCGTCCACGGCGTCGGGTTCTCGAACGGGTGCGCCGAGTTGGCGTTGAAGAACCCGCCGCCGTTGGTGCCGAGCTGCTTGATCGCCTCCTGCGACGCGACAGGTCCGCCGAGCACGTGCTGGGTGCCGCCGGCCAGGGTCGTGACCTCGGTCGGCGCGTGCAGGTTCTGGATCACGCCACCCGCGACGAGCGCGAGCGCCGCGACGAACGCGAGCGGCAGCAGGACCCGCACGGAGCCGCGCACGAGGTCGGACCAGAAGTTGCCGACGCGCGCGTCCGTCCCGGACCGCGCGAACCCGCGGATCAGCGCGACCGCGACCGCGAGCCCGACGGCGGCCGACACGAAGTTCTGCACCGCGAGCCCGGCCATCTGGAGCAGGTGCCCGGCGGCGGTCTCGCCCGAGTACCACTGCCAGTTGGTGTTGGTCACGAACGAGACGGCGGTGTTCCACGCCCCCGCGGGGTCCATCGGGGGCGCGCCGACCGACAGCGGCAGCCGGTCCTGGAGCCGGGCCAGCCCGAACAGCACCAGGACGGACGCGAGCGAGAAACCGAGGAGCGACACGAGGTAGGTGCTCCACCGCTGCTCGGCGTCGGGGTCGACGCGCATGACGCGGTACCCGGCGCGCTCGACGGCGAGGTGCCTGCGGGAGGTGAAGACGCGCGCGAGGTACGCACCGAGCGGGCGGTGCGCGGCCGCGAGGACCACGACGACGAGCCCGACCTGGAGGACGGCGGTCACCGCGCTCACCGGACCTTGTCGGCGCGCAGCAGCTGCACGACGAGGTAGACGAGCAGCGCGGCGGCGACGACGAGCGCCGCGACGTCGAGGCCGTTCACGCGCGGTCCCCCGCTCGGTCGGCGGGCGGCCCGACGGGTCCGTCGGCGGACGTGCCCGACGTACGAGACGTGCTAGACGTGCGGGACGTGCGGGACGTGCCGGGCGGGAGG
>NZ_BHYL01000290.1 GCF_003851725.1 Cellulomonas algicola
GTCGAGCGCGGGTCGCCGCGGTGTCGCCCCCGTGCTGCGGCGCACCGTCCCGGGCGTCGTCGCGCTCGCCGTGCTGGCCGGCTGCGCCGCCCCGCCCTCGGAGCCCGCGCCGGACCCGGCACCTGCGGTCGCCCCGGCGGCGACGACCGTCGCGCAGTCGACGGACGTCCTCGGCGATCTCGGGGAGGTCCTGAGCACCGCGGACGCGGCCCTCGACCCGGCGGCGCTCGCGCCCCGGGTGACGGGCCCGGCGCTCGCGACCCGGACCGCGGAGTACGTCCGCTCGGGCGTGACGGGTGGCGCGAAGCCGCCGACGGTGCTGCCGACCGACGAGCAGGTCCTGATCGTCCCGCAGACCACCCAGTGGCCGCGCACGCAGCTCGTGGTGACCGAGCAGCCGGACGACCTGCAGGCGCCCCGCATCCTGGTGCTCCAGCAGGCGGCGCCCCGCGAGCAGTACAAGCTCTGGGGGTGGGCGCGGATGGCCCCCGGCGTCAGCATGCCGGCGACGGCCGAGCCGTCGACGGGCAGCGCGGTGCTCGCGCCCGACGCCCAGGGGCTCGTCGTCACGCCGGCGGACGCGTTGGCGCAGTACGCGGACGTCCTCGCGAACGGAGCGGGCTCGGCGTACGCGGCGACGTTCGCACCGGACCCGTTCCGTGCGGCGATCGAGGCCGCGCGGGCGGCGATGGTCGCGGGCGTGGAGTCGGCGGCGTCGGCGACGGAGACCTACACGCCGGACGCCGCTCCGGTGGTCGCGCTCGCGACGGCCGACGGCGGCGCGATCGTCGTCGGGCAGATGACGACGGTCTCGACGGTGACGCTCACGGTGGCCGGCGGGACGATCCCGATCCAGGACCCGTTCTACGCTGCGCTCACGGGGACGCAGAGCGCGGCCACGGCATTCGCCCGGACCTACACCGACGTGCTCGTGATGTACGTGCCGCCCGCCGACAGCGGAGCACCGGTGCAGGTCCTCGCGGCCGAGCACGCGGTGACCGCCGCCAGCGCCTCCTGACCTCGACCGACCCGACCCACCCAGCGACACGACCAGCCCGGGACCCGGTGCCCGGGACGAAGGATGACGCGCATGTCCCAGCCCTCCGGGCCCCGTCCCCGCCTCGACGTCCGCGGCGCCGTCGACCTGTCCGGCCTCGCCCGCTCGACGCCGCCTCCCGGGACGCCGGGCGGGCTCGACAAGCCGAGCGCCTACGCCCTCGACGTCGACGAGTCCACGTTCAACGACGTCCTCCAGCGCTCGACGCAGCACCCCGTGGTCGTCGTGCTGTGGGCGCCGTGGAGCGAGGTGAGCACGGGCGTGGCAGCGGACCTCGCCGCGCTGGCCGACGAGGACGCGGGTCGCTGGCTGCTGGCACGGATCGACGCCGACGCGAACCCGAGGGTCGCCCAGGCGTTCCAGGCGCAGTCGGTCCCGACTGTCGTCGCGGTGCTCGCGGGCCAGCCGCTGCCGCTGTTCCAGGGCGCGTACCCGCGTGACCAGGTGCGCGCGGTCATCGACCAGGTGCTCGCGGCCGCCGAGGCGAACGGCATCACGGGACGCGTGGCACCCGCAGGGGAGGAGCCCGAGGTCGAGCCCGAGCCGGAGCTGCCCCCGCTGCACCAGGCGGCCTACGACGCGATCGAGGCGGACGACCTCCCGGCCGCGCGCGCCGCCTACGAGCAGGCGCTGACCGAGAACCCGCGCGACGCGCTCGCCCGCGCCGGCCTCGCCCAGGTGGGGCTGCTCGAGCGGACGCACGACATCGACCTGCGTGCGGTGCGGACCGCGGCGGCGGACCGGCCCGACGACGTCGACGCCCAGCTCGCCGTCGCGGACCTCGACGTCCTGGGCGGGCAGGTCGAGGACGCGTTCGCCCGGCTCGTCGACGTCCTGCGCCGGACCTTCGGCGCCGACAAGGAGCGCGTTCGCCTGCGACTCGTCGACCTGTTCGAGGTCGTGGGCGGCGACGACCCCCGCGTGGTGGCGGCCCGCCGCGCGATGGCGAGCGCGCTGTACTGAGAACAAGCACCGACCGGACGGCCGGTCGACGCGGATGTTCGCGCAGGTCAGCGCGCATCCCGTCGGCCGGCCGCCGTCGTCTCCGGGCCTGCGTGACGGGCGTCACCGAGGGCCGACTTGATCTTCCGCGCCACCGCTGCGTAATGTTCTCGACGTCGCCCGGCAGGGAGGAACGGACACCGAGGAACGATCCCGGTGGCTGGTCCCGCGAGTGACGTCCCCCGGATCTCCGACCGACGAGACCTCTCGCCGGTCGACACGAGCGTCCGGATGTGGAGCGAGCATGACCACGCCGAACCAGCCCGAGAGGGCAGGTTGACGAGGAAGAGCCGGTCCGCTAAGTTTGAACGGTTGCCTCCGGCCGGATCGAAAGATCCGAAGGGATGCGCGTCTGTTCCTTGAGAACTCAACAGTGTGCCAAGTAGTCGATGCCAAGATGGTTCATCGCACGGTTTCGTGTGGTGGGTCTTGGTTGAGATTGAGAGGGCTCGTGCCACCCC
>NZ_BHYL01000291.1 GCF_003851725.1 Cellulomonas algicola
GCCGTGGCGGCCGCGGCCGGAGCCGCCGACGCGCCCGCCGACGCTCCCGCCGACGGTCCGGCGCCAGGTGCCGCGCCCGCCACGACACCGGCACCCGGGTGCGACGCGCGCGTCCCGGGGTCGGCGACGGGCGGGACTCCAGCGTCCCGCTGCCACGGCCAGCGCACGTCAGCGCTCCTCGCTCATGCGGCGGTTGATCGCCGCGATCTCCTGGACGTAGGCGAGCCGCTGCGGGTGCTCGAGGTCGAGGATCTCGTCGTGGGACCAGTGGAAGTGGTAGGCGACGTACGCGACCTCCTCCCGGATGCGGGCCGGCGCGTACGTCACGATTCCCCCAGGCGCCCACCGGAGATGTCGACGTCGAAGCGGTGCCGGCACGACGGGCACGTCACGGCGGCGCGCGTGTGCCCCTCGGCGTTGATGCGGCGGTACAGGTCCTGCAGGAACGCGACGTCGGACGCGAACATGTTCTCGACGACGCTCTGCGTGACCGCGCCGAGTGTGCCGAGCGACGTGATGACGCGGCTCAGCAGCACGACCGTCGTGTAGGCCGGGTTCTCCTGCACGCGCGCGTCGTACAGGGGCAGCAGCTCGTCGCGGGCCGTCGCGAGCCGCATGGTGCCGTGCCGGTGCAGCACGCCGTCGCCGTCCAGGTACCCGCGCGGGAGCTGGAAGTCGAACTCGGTGCGCAGCGCGTCCCGCCGGACGGCCGAGGCCGACGGTGTGCCGGCGGGCACCTCGTCGACCTCGGGCGCGTCCAGCTGGACGGGCAGGGAGCGTCGCATCAGGCGAACTCCATCTCGTCCCAGCAGACCGTGAACGTCTCGGACAGCGGCTCGGTGGACCCGGCCTTGAGGGTGCCGCCGAGCTCGACGTCCTTGACCCACACGTTGCGGAAGTTCATCCGCTTGAGCAGCTGGTTGTCGGACGTGTAGATCGCGACCTCGGCCGTCTTGCGGGCGTCGGCGAGCTTGCCCTCGAAGACCGCCTTGAGCCAGTCCGTGACGGTCGTCGAGTCGGTGAGGCCGCGCTTGACCTTGAACTCGCCGGCCTTCTGGCGGCCCATCATCTGGCGCGTGACGAACTTCCCGTCGGACGCCTGCTGCTGGTAGGTGACCTTGTCGACCTCGGCCTTGAGCCCGCTGACCTCCATGACGTGCGGGATCTGGATGCCGTCGATCTTCACCGAGAACGAGTACGCGGTGGCGAGGTCGAAGGTGTCGGGGAGTGCCATGTTTCACCGTTCCTGTGGTCGTCGGGACCGGTCACTCGCCGACGAGGCTCGTGCCGCCGGAGAACTGCGAGAGCTGGAAGATCACGAACTCGGCGGGCTTGACCGGCGCGACCCCGATGCGGCAGACGACCTGGCCCGCGTCGATCCCCTCGGCGGGGTTCGTCTCCCGGTCGCACTGGACGAAGAACGCCTCCTCGGGGCTGAGCCCGAACAGGGCGCCCTTGCGCCACTCGTTGACGAGGAACGCGGAGATGGTCCGGCGGATGCGGGCCCACAGCGCGTCGTCGTTCGGCTCGAACACCACCCACTGGGTGCCGATGAGGATCGACTCCTCGAGGTAGTTGAAGAGCCGCCGCACGTTGACGTACCGCCAGGCCGGGTCGGACGACAGGGTCCGGGCACCCCAGACGCGCACCCCGCGGCCGGGGAACGTGCGGATCGCGTTGATCCCCACCGGGTTGAGCAGGTTGTGCTCGGCGCGCGTGATCTGCGTCTGCAGCGTGATCGCCCCGCGGACGACCTCGTTCGCGGGCGCCTTGTGCACGCCGCGCGTGTCGTCGTTGCGCGCCCAGATGCCGGCCATGTGGCCCGACGGCGGCACGAACTTGTTCGAGCCGGACGCGGGGTCGAACACCTTGATGTACGGCCAGTACAGCGTCGCGTACTTGGAGTCGTAGCCCGCGGTGTCGACGCGCCAGTCTTTGATCGCCTGCGGGCCGAGCCCGGGCGGCGGGTCGAGGATCGCCATGCGGTCGCCCATGAGCTCGCAGTGCGCGATGACGGCGAGCTGCACGGCCTGGAACGTCTCCAGGTCGATCGCGCCCTGCTCGAGCGCGGCGACGAGGTCCGGGACGGCGACGATCGTGATCTCGTCGATCGCCTCCAGGCCCGAGAACCCGGTGCGGTCGGCCGCGTCGCCGATGTAGTCGTCGGCGCCGAGGTCGCCCGTGGCGGGCGGCTCGGGCTCCGGCTCGGGCTCGACGAGGTCCGCGATGCCCTTGTCCGGCTTCGCGAGCGCGCTGCCGCTGGCGAGCTCCTCGATCGTGACGAGCTTCGACTGCGCGTTCACCTTGGTCGCGACGTTGTCGTCGCCGCGCTTGGTGGTGACGTGGTCGTACGTCTCGGTCGCCTTGCCGTCGACGTGGATGACCAGCTTGAAGTGGTCGTCCGGCGGGTTGTCGCCGCCCGGCTCGGCCACCTCGACGCTGAGCTTCTTCGTCTTCGGCGCCTTGTCCGACGCCGACACCTTGTACGCGCCCAGCACGGCCTGCGGGACCGCGGGCAGCGCCTTCGGCGAGGTGCGGGTGCGCGGCTGCGCCTCGGGGTCGTCGGCGGCGGCACCGTCGGCGCCGATCCGGACCACGTAGGCGTTCGAGCCGCCGTTGAGGAAGTACCCGTACACGGAGTGCGCGAGGTACGAGTTCGGCAGGAAGTCGCCGAAGGTCTCGGCGTACTGCGTCCAGTTCGAGACGAGCGTCGGCGTGTTGAACGGTCCCTTCGCCGCCAGGCCGACGAACGCGGCGACGGACGTCCCGACCCCCTCGATGGGCCGGGTGCCCGCCTCCACCTCCTCGACGTAGACGCCGGGTGACAGGTAGGTCGGCATGTCCCCTCCTTCGGGCACAGGGAGTCGTACTGGTCAGCGTGCTGCGGGCGGTCGGGAGGGCGGTGGTCCGCCCGGACGCCCCTGAGGGCCGGTGTGGTTGCCCGATCGGGCGTCGGCGCGAGCCGGACGTCCGTGCGGGCTCAGCCCTCCTCCATCTCCTCCTCGGCGGCCTCCTCGCGCTGGACGAACGAGCCCTGGACCTGCTCCTCCTCCGCCGGCTCCTCCTCGTCCTGGCGTTGCGCCACGACGGTGGCGTCGGCGGCGCGGGCGGCGTCGGGGGAGGCGGTCGCGGCGGCCGGCGCGGGGTCGGCCATGACGCGCTCGGCGTTCGCGGCGGCGGCCGTCTCGTACCGGTCGCCCGGGTCGGAGACGCTGATGCCGCTCCCCGTCGGGGTGCCGTCGACGGGTCCGCTGCGCTGCTGGACGACGTGCGTCAGCTCGTGCGCGAGCGTCGTGCGGCCCGCCGTGGACGTCGGGTCGTACGCGTCGCGCTGGAACACGATGTCCGAGCCGACGGTGTACGCGTGCGCCCCCACCGAGCGCGCCGAGTCGGACGCCGCCCCGTCGGTGTGGACCCGGACGTCCCCGAAGTCGGCACCGAGCCGGCCCTCCATGTCCGCGCGCGTGTCCGCGTCGAGCGGGCGGCCGCCGCCGGACCCGACGACGTCGAGCACGGGCGAGCGCTCCTCCTCGACCAGGCCCGCCGTCGACGCGTTCCCCGCGGTCCGCTGCAGGTACGTGAGCCCGCTCGCGTCGAGCCGGTCCGGGCGTCCCTCCGCGAGCGCGCGCGCGACGACCGGGGCGGTGTCGCGCTCGTCGGCGCGGGCGGCCTTGGGCCGCAGCGTCTCGGTGCCCTCCAGGTGGTCGTGGCTGTGCATCGTCGGCCCCTCTCGACGCAGGTCCTCCTCGACCCGCTCGAGGCTGCCACCGCACGCCGCCGCCCGGCAGGAGCGCCCGGTCCACCCCGTCGGGCACTCCGCTCGGCCCGATCGGGCAGGGCGGCCCGGAGGTCAGGCGAGCAGGCTCCAGTAGTGGCCGAACTCGCTGGGCAGGGTGAGACGCCCGAGCTTGCGGTACTCGCGGTACACCGCCGCGACGACGTGACGCATCGCGACGGTCCCGCCGTCCTGCGCGGCGAGGTACGCAGCGGTCACGGCGGCGGACCGGATGGCCCCGCCGGCGAGCTCGAAGGCGTCCGCGCAGAACGTCAGGTCGACGTCGGGGTCGCGCGGCACCCGGACCCCGAGGCTGCGGTCCCACAGGGCGACGCGCTGCCCGGCGTCGGGCACGGGGAAGTCGACGACGACGTCGAGTCGGCGGATGAACGCGTCGTCGATGTTCGCGCGCAGGTTGGTCGCGAGGATCGCGAGCCCGTCGAACGTCTCCATGCGCTGGAGCAGGTACGCGGACTCGATGTTGGCGTACCGGTCGTGCGCGTCCTTGACCTCGCTGCGCCGCCCGAACACGGCGTCGGCCTCGTCGAACAGCAGCACCGCGTTGACCCCGGCGGCTCCGGCGAAGATCCGCTCGAGGTTCTTCTCGGTCTCGCCGATGTACTTGTCGACGACGGTCGCGAGGTCGACGACGTACAGGTCGAGCCCGAGCTCGTGCGCGACGACCTCGGCGGACATCGTCTTGCCCGTGCCGGAGTCGCCCGCGAACAGCGCCGCGACGCCGTGCCCGCGCCCGCCGCCGGGACGCATGCGCCAGTCGCCGAGCACCTGCTCGCGGAACCGTGCGCGCGTCGCGACCTCCTGCAGCGAGCCGAGCACGTCGGGCGGCAGCACGAGGTCGTCCCAGCCGACCGCGGGCTCGATGCGCCGGGCGAGCCGTTCGAGCGCGGTCCCGTTCTCGGCACGTGCGCCGACGCGCACGTGCTCGGCGGTGAGCCCGCCGTCGAGCGTGGCCTGCTGCCGCGCGGCGCGCGCCGCGCGCGTGACCTGCTCGGGACGCAGCAGGTAGGGCGCGGTCGTGCGCGCGGTGTCGATCGGGTCGCCGTCGGACGACCCGTCGGTCGACCGGCCGAGCGACTGCTGCCAGAGCGTCGTGCGCTCGGCGACGGTCGACGGCGGCACGTCGAGCAGCAGCGGCGGCCACTCGCTCCACGTCGGGTCCCACGTCGTGCGCCCGACGACGAGCACGGGCGACGCGGCGAGCAGCGCCCGCGACGCGCGCGGCTGGTCCGTGAGCGGCTCCGTGCCGATCACGACGAGACCCGCGCCCGTGAGCAGCGCCTCGCGCGCCGCGGTCCGGGCGATGGTCTCCGGGTCGGGCACGGCCGCGACCGCGGCACCGTCGACGACGAGCGCACCGCGTCCCGCGGCCTGCAGCGCCCGGACGGCGAGCACGCGCCCGGACCCGGTGGGCGGCTCCCGCAGGTAGACGAGCGGCGCCCCGGCGGACAGCGCGGCGACGAGCCGGCCCGGGTCGCCCCACGGCACGTCCTCGTCGTCGACCAGCACCGACGCGAGCGCGGGGTCGGGCGCGTCGTCGCCGAGCAGGTGCCCGACGACCCGGTCGGGCACGCGCAACGGGCGGCCCGGCAGCGGCCGGTCGGGGTCTTCGACCTCGAGCAGCCCGCCGCGCACGAGAGGGCCGTGCTGCAGCCGGTGCCGCCCGGACGCCGACGCGAGGGGCACGCCGCACAGCGCGAGCGCGACCGCGGCGGACGGCCGTCGTCGCGTCACGTCGTCGTTGAGGTAGCCGAAGAGCTGCTCGAACCGCACGTCGACCTCGCACGCGAGTGCCACCAGCAGCAGCTCCACGTCGAGGTCGTCGAGCGCGAACGCGCGGGTCAGCGTGCGCAGCCGCAGCACGTGGCCCGCGGCCTCGGCGGCGTCGGCGGCCTGCTCGGCCGCGCGCGTCCGGTCGTCGACCTCGGCGGACAGGACCTCGGTGCCGTGCCCGGCGAGCAGCCGGTCGACGGTCTCGTCGTTGAGGTACAGCCCGCGGAACGGGTCGTCGGGCTGCGGGTCGCCGACGCGCCGCCGGGCGACGAGCGCCCGCACGCGCTCCTCGACGGCCGCGAGCCGGGCCAGGACGTGCGCGGTGCTCGCGTCGCCTGCCCGCGCGGCTCGGGGTCCGGCACCGGCCGCGAC
>NZ_BHYL01000292.1 GCF_003851725.1 Cellulomonas algicola
GGGGCGGTGCCGGACCGGCGACCCCGCGAGCGGCCGCACCTCACGATCGCGCGGATCCGCCCGGGTGCGCGGCCACCGCGGCGCGGGTCGTCCCGTCCGGCGCGCGGTCGCGGGCCGGGGGAGCCGGGCGCTGACGTGCCGCTGACCGACCAGGACGTCGCGCGTGGCGTCGCGAGGGCGCTGGCGGTGTACGAGGGGCCGTCGTGGACGGTCGACGAGCTGTGCCTCGTCGCGTCGCGGCCCGGCGCCGGGCGAGGTGGCGGCCCGCTCTACGAGGTGCTGGAGCGCTTCGCGTTCGCGTGAGTGCCGTGCTCCGCCGTGGTCAGGACGTCGGCGCCGCGATGCTGCGCGCCGTAACGCCGCGTTCGCTCGGCGACCACGCGGCCCAGGACGCACGGCGCGCCGGGACGGTTTCGGGGTCGTGGCGGCGCGCCCTCGCGTGGCACCATGGGCGGCATGTCAGCGCGTGCACGGGCGGCCGGTGGTCGCCGATTTCCGCGGCCCGTCCTCGGGCTGCGCTGACGCGCGCGTGACCTGACCGCCGACGAGCGGACGGGCACGAGGGCCCGGGACGGGCGCCACTAGACTTCCCTGCTGGCCGGTGCGCTGTCGCGCGCCCGGTCAGGGCCCGTCCGTCCGTGGCGCGGACGCGGGCTCCGGCTTCTCCCCTGGAAGGTCCGCATGACCGACACACCCCTGTCCCCGCTCGACGAGGCGGGCGTCGACCTCGCGGTGAAGGCGGCCCTGGCCGCGTTCACCGCGGCCGGCGACCTCGACGAGCTCAAGTCCGCGCGTCTCGCGCACCTCGGTGAGCACAGCGCGATCGCGCTCGCGAACCGTGCGATCGGCGGCCTCGCGCCCGCCGACAAGGGCGTCGCGGGCCGGCTGCTGGGCGGTGCCCGCGGGCGGCTGCAGCAGGCGCTCGCGGAGCGGCAGACGCAGCTCGAGGCGGAGCGTGACGCGCGCGTGCTCGTCGAGGAGACCGTCGACGTGACGCTCCCCGTCGACCGGCGCCCGCGCGGTGCGCGGCACCCGCTGGAGACGCTGCAGGAGCGCATCGCGGACATCTTCGTGGCGATGGGCTGGGAGATCGCCGAGGGTCCCGAGCTCGAGTCGGAGTGGTTCAACTTCGACGCGCTGAACTTCGGCGTCGACCACCCCGCGCGGCAGATGCAGGACACGTTCTTCGTCGACCCGCCGGAGTCGGGGCTCGTGCTGCGCACGCACACCTCGCCGGTGCAGGCGCGCACGCTGCTCGAGCGTGACCTGCCGGTGTACATCGCCTGCCCCGGCAAGGTGTTCCGCACGGATGCGCTCGACGCGACGCACACGCCCGTGTTCCACCAGGTCGAGGGCCTGGCGGTCGACAAGGGGCTGACGATGGCGCACCTCAAGGGCACGCTCGACCACTTCGCGCAGGCGATCTTCGGTCCCGAGGCGCGCACGCGGCTGCGGCCGTCGTTCTTCCCGTTCACCGAGCCGTCCGCCGAGATGGACCTGTGGTTCCCGCAGAAGAAGGGCGGCCCCGGCTGGATCGAGTGGGGCGGTTGCGGCATGGTCAACCCGAACGTCCTGCGGGCGTGCGGCGTCGACCCCGACGTCTACTCGGGCTTCGCCTTCGGCATGGGCATCGAGCGGACCCTGATGCTGCGCCACGGCATCGCCGACATGCACGACATGGTGGAGGGCGACGTGCGCTTCTCCACGCAGTTCGGGACGGAGATCTGATGCCCCGCGTTCCCCTGACGTGGCTCGCCGACCACGTCGACCTGCCCGCCGGCCTCACGGCCGAGCAGCTCGCCGCCGACCTCGTGCGCGTCGGGCTCGAGGAGGAGGCGATCCACGCCGCCGCCGTGACGGGCCCGCTCGTGGTCGGCGAGGTCGTCGAGCGCACGCCCGAGCCGCAGAAGAACGGCAAGACGATCAACTGGTGCCGCGTCGACGTGGGCGCCGCGCACAACGAGCCCGGCGGGTCTCCGCGGGGCATCGTGTGCGGTGCGCACAACTTCGACGTCGGCGACAAGGTCGTCGTCGCGCTGCCCGGCGCGGTGCTGCCCGGGCCGTTCCCGATCGCGTCGCGCAAGACGTACGGCCACGTGTCGGACGGCATGATCTGCTCGGCGCGCGAGCTCGGGCTCGGCGAGGACCACGCGGGCATCATCGTCCTGTCGACGCTCGGCCTCGACGTGCCCGTCGGCACGGACGCGCGCGAGCTGCTGGGCCTCGGCGACGAGGTGCTCGAGATCAACGTGACGCCCGACCGCGGGTACGCGTTCTCGATGCGCGGTGTCGCGCGGGAGTACGCGCACTCGACGGGTGCGACGTTCACCGACCGCGGTCTGACCACGCCCGAGCAGCGCGAGCCCGTGTCGGGCGGCGTCGCCGTCGAGCTCGAGGACGACGCGCCGATCCACGGCGTGCCCGGGTCGGACCGGTTCGTCGCGCAGGTCGTGCGCGGGGTGCGGGCGGACGCCCCGTCGCCGCAGTGGATGCAGCGGCGCCTCACGCAGGCGGGCATGCGGCCCCTCGGGCTCGCGGTCGACGCGACGAACTACGTCATGCTCGACCTCGGCCAGCCGCTGCACGCGTACGACCTGGCCAAGGTCGCCGAGCCGATCGTGGTGCGGCGCGCCCGTGCGGGTGAGCGGCTGCTCACGCTCGACGGCGTGGACCGGGCGCTCGACCCCGAGGACCTGCTGGTCACCGACAGCCCCGAGGGTGCGCGTGCCGCGCGGATCATCGGGCTCGCCGGGGTCATGGGCGGCGGGGACAGCGAGGTCGGGCCGGACACGGTCGACGTGCTGGTCGAGGCCGCGCACTGGGACCCGGTCACGGTCGCGCGCACCGCGCGGCGGCACAAGCTGTCGAGCGAGGCCGCCAAGCGGTACGAGCGCGGCGTCGACCCGCAGCTGCCGCGTGTCGCGGTGGCCCGGGTGGTCGAGCTGCTCGTCGAGCACGGCGGTGGGGTCCCGGACGCGGCGCTCACCGATGTGGACCGCACGGCCGAGCCGCCGACGATCACGCTGCCCGTCGACCTGCCCGGTCGCCTCGTCGGCGTGCCGTACACGGCCGACGAGGTCCGCGACGTGCTGACCCAGATCGGCGCCGAGGTGTCCGACGCGGGCGACGACGCGCTCGCGGTGCGGGTGCCGTCGTGGCGGCCCGACCTGGTCGTGCCGGTGGACCTCGTCGAGGAGGTCGCGCGGCTGCGCGGCTACGACGCGATCCCGTCGACGCTGCCCGTCGCCCCCGCGGGACGCGGCCTGACCGACGGCCAGCGCGCGCGCCGCTCTGTCGCGCGCGCCCTCGCCGAGGCCGGCTTCGTCGAGGTGCTGACGTACCCGTTCGTCTCGACCGAGCAGCTCGACGCGCTCGCGCTGCCGGAGGACGACGCGCGTCGTCGTGCGGCCCGCCTGGTGAACCCGCTCGCGGAGTCGCACCCGTACCTGCGGACGAACCTGCTGGTCACGCTGCTCGACGCGGCACGCCGCAACGTCGGTCGCGGCCAGAGCGACCTCGCGGTCTTCGAGATCGGGCTCGTCACGCGACCCGCGCCCGACGCGCCGGCGGCCCCGCACCTGCCGGGCGGCGTGCGCCCGAGCGACGACGACCTCGCCGCGATCGAGGCCGTCGTCCCGGCGCAGCCGCGTCGCGTCGCGGGCGTGCTCGCGGGCGCCGCGGAGCCCGCCGGGTGGTGGGGGAGCGGCCGTCGCGCCGACCACACCGACGCGATCGCCGCGGCCCGTCGGGTCGCGGAGGTCGTGGGCGTCGACGTCGTCCTGGCCGCGGACGGCGAGCACCTGCCGTGGCACCCGGGCCGCTGCGCGCGCATCACGCTCGCCGACGGCACGCTCGTCGGGCACGCGGGCGAGCTGCACCCGAACGTCGTCGCGGCGCACGGGCTGCCCGCGCGGGCGGCCGCGTTCGAGCTCGACCTCGACGTGCTGCTCGCGGCCGCGCCCGCCGAGCCGACGCAGGCGCACCCGGTGTCGTCGTTCCCGCTCGCGAAGGAGGACGTCGCCCTCGTCGTCCCCGCGCACGTGCCCGCGGCCGACGTGCTCGACGCCGTCCGCGTCGGCGCGGCCGCGGGTCCCGCCGGGGACGTCGTCGAGGACGTGCGGCTGTTCGACGTGTACGTCGGCGACCAGGTGCCGGACGGGACGCGGTCGCTCGCGTTCTCGCTGAGGCTGCGTGCGGCCGACCGCACGCTGACCGCGCAGGAGACCGCGGGCGTCCGGGAGGCCGTCGTGGCCGAGGCGCAGCGCCGGTTCGGAGCGAGCCTGCGGGCGTGACCACCCGCTGACCAGCAGCGACGGCCCCGCGACCCGACACGGTCGCGGGGCCGTCGCCGTCTCCGGGGCCGGTCCAGGCACCCGGCCGAATCCGGACGAAGTTGTCGGACGTGGGACGAGTTGACCAAACG
>NZ_BHYL01000293.1 GCF_003851725.1 Cellulomonas algicola
CCCGTCGCAGCACCGGGACCCGCCGCGGCGCTCGCACCCGCCGTGGCGCCCGCGCCACCGCCGTCCGCGCCCACGCCCGCGGCTCCCGCGCCTCCGCCTGCCTCCCCACCGCCTGCGGGCACGCCGACCGCCCTGACCACGACCCGCACCAGCACCGCGGCGACGACGGCCAGCACCGCGAGCGCGACGAACGCCCCGCGCCAGTCCCACGCCTGCGCGACGACGCTCGCGAGCGGCGTCCCGAGGACGGTCCCGAGCGTCGCGCCGCCGAGGACGACCGCGATCGCCCGCGCGAGGTGGGACGGGTCGACCAGGTCGGCGGTGTGGGTGTTGACGGCGGCCCACAGCAGCCCGGTCGCGGCGGCTCCGGCCGCGCGCGCGCCGACGGCGACGGTGTACGTCGGGGCCAGGGCGGTGAGCACGGCGCTCGCGGCGAAGACGACGAGCGCGGCCGCGACGACGGTCCGCCGGTCGAACCGTGCGGTGAGCCGGACCAGCGGGAACGTCGCCACGACGACCGTGAGCGCCCACAGCGACACGAGCAGCCCGGTGCGGGCCTGCGCGACGCCGAGGTCGGCGCTCATCGCGGGGAGCACGGCGGTCGGCATCATCTCGCCGGTGACCATGACGAAGGTGGCGCCGCCGAGGACGAGGAGGCTGGGCCAGGGAAGTCGGCCGGTGGTGTCCATGAGCGCGACGCTAGAGTTTGACATCAGTGTGAAGGTCAAGGGGTCGGCGCACGCGCGCGCCGGCCGCGTCGAGGGAGCGGTGGTCGTCGTGAAGATCGGTGAGCTGTCCCGCCGCACGGGCGTCTCGACGCGGCTGCTGCGCTACTACGAGGAGCAAGGGCTCATCTCCCCCGCACGCTCCGCCAACACCTACCGCGAGTACGACGAGGCCGACGTCGCCCAGGTCGAGCGCGCGGTCGGGCTGGTGCGGTCGGGCCTCCCGACGCGGCTGGCCAAGGTGGTCCTCGACCTCGAACGGACGCAGGACGAGGACCTCGCGGCGTCGTGCCCCCGCACGGTCGCGGAGATGCTGGCCGAGGAGCTCGAGGGCCTCGACGACCGCATCGCATGCCTGACCGCGAGCCGCCGGACGATCCACGACTTCCTGGTCCGCACGTCGCACGCGGCCGACGTCCTGGAGGCCGCGCGCACGCCGTCCTGACGCGGCTGCGCGACAGATCGGACGCCCGTCCTATTCCTTTGTGACTCCTGTCACGGCTAGCATGCACCGTCCGGTTCGCACCACGACGGAGGTCCGCTGTGCAGCAACGCCACAAGCTCACCGTCCTCGTCTCGGCCCTCGCCCTCGCCGGCGCGGCCGTCGCGACACCCGCCGCCGCCGCCGACACCCTCGGCGGCCCCGGCCACGGAGGAGGCCACGGCTACCCGCCGAGCGCCGCCCAGAAGTTCTCCAAGAAGGTCACCGAGCGCGCCGTCTTCCGGCACCTGCAGGAGCTCCAGCGCATCGCCGACCGCAACGACGGCAACCGTGCCGCGCTCACCTCCGGGTACGAGGCCAGCGCCCGGTACGTCGAGAAGACGCTCCGCAAGGCCGGCTACACCACGACGCGCGACCCCTTCACGTTCGACCTCGAGGTCGAGGACGCCGCCACCCTCACCGTCGCGGGTGGCCCGACGTACACGGTCGACCAGATGACGTTCGCCGTGAACACGCCCGTCGGCGGCATCACCGCGCCGACCGCCTCGCCGCTCGACACGTTCGGCTGCACGGCCGAGCAGTGGGCCGGTGTTCCCGCGACCGGCACGATCGCCGTCATCAGCCGCGGCGGCTGCAACTTCTCGGTCAAGGCACAGCTCGCGCAGGCCGCCGGCGCGGTCGGCGTCGTCGTCTACAACAACCTCCCGGACACCCTGCTCATCGGCACGCTCGGCGAGAACAGCGGCGTGACCATCCCCGCCGCGGGCGCCACGCTCGAGGACGGTCAGGCGCTCGCCGCGACCCCGGGCGCCACCGTCACGCTCGACACCCGCGTGCACACCGAGACCCGCGAGAGCTTCAACGTCATCGCGCAGACCAAGGCCGGCCGCCAGGACAACGTCGTCTTCCTGGGCGCGCACCTCGACGGCGTCGAGGACGGCCCGGGCATCAACGACAACGGCACGGGCTCGGCGACGCTGCTCGAGACCGCCGTCCAGCTCGGTCGTGACAAGAAGATCCCCAACGCCGTGCGGTTCGCGTGGTGGGGCGCCGAGGAGCTCGGGCTCATCGGGTCGACCGCGTACGTCGAGGACCTGGCGGCGCAGCCGGGCGAGCTCGACAAGATCGCGACCTACCTGAACTTCGACATGGTCGGCTCGCCGAACTACGTGATCGGCGTGTACGACGCCGACCAGTCGACCTACCCGGCCCCCGTGCCGGTCCCGCCGGGCTCGCCCGAGACCGAGGACGTCTTCACCGACTACTTCGACTCGATCGGCCAGCCCTGGGTCGACACCCCGTTCTCGGGCCGGTCCGACTACCAGGCGTTCATCCTCAACGGCATCCCCGCGTCCGGCCTGTTCACGGGCGCCGACGACGTGAAGACCGAGGAGGAGGTCGCGCTGTTCGGCGGCACCGCCGGGATCACGATGGACCCGAACTACCACTCGCCGGGCGACGACATCTCGAACGTGAACCGCGAGGCGCTGCGGATCATGACGGGCGCCATCGCCTACGCGACGTACAGCCTCGCGCTCGACACGTCCGCCGTGAACGGCGTGGAGAGCCCGACCAAGCCGCGACCCGGCCACGGGCACGGGCCCGGCAAGGGTCGCAGCGGCGTCGGGACGTACGGCCACCAGGAGGGGTGGGACCGGGCGTCCTGACACAGGCACGCACCCGCGCCGGTCGGAGGAGGGACCGGTCGGCGCGGGTGCGGACCGCGCGGCACGACGGGGTGCGTGCGCGGCGCCGATCACCCCGCGCGCGCCGGCGTGCGGGGTGATCGCGACCTCCGAGGCCGTCACGGCGACGTGACGTCACTCCGGCGCGCGCCACGTCGTGACGGCCGGACCACTCCACCGTGACGGCGATCTCGGAGCGCCGCGTCAGGACGGGCGCGTCGCCTTGCCGTCGAGCCACAGCGTGTCGGAGTCGTCGCGGTGCGTGCCCGACGTGCCGACGTGCTTCTGGCTGATCGACGGGCCCTTCGTGATGACGTGGACCATCGCCATGCCGTGCCCGCGGCCGAGCCCGTAGTCGTCGGCGAGCCACGCGAGGATCTCCCCCGCCTTGGTCCCCGGGCCGTAGCCGCGGGCCGTCGCCTGCTCGAGCAGCTGGCGCGGCGTGAGGCCGGTCTTGTCCTCGACGGCGTCGAGGTACGCCTGGAACGACATGGGCATCTCCGAGGGTGCGTGACGGACGGGTCCGGACGGTCGCGCCGCAGGTCAGGGACCATGGTGCGCCCGCCGCTCGTGGACGATCCTTGCGGGGACCACCGACAGAGGGAAGGCTCGTCGTCTCGACGTGACCCGTCCCCGGGCCACGGTGTCGACGACCGGACGGAGGGGCATGGGGCACGACCACGCGCACGGCACCGCGGACCACCGCGGGCGACTGGCGGTCGCGCTCGGCATCTCGGTCGCGATCCTGCTGGCGCAGGCGGTCGGGGCAGCGGTCACGGGGAGCCTCGCGCTGCTCGTCGACACCGCGCACGTGCTGACCGACACGGGCGGCCTCGCGCTCGCGCTGGTCGCCGCGCACCTGTCGCTGCGACCGCCGTCGCCGACCCGCACGTGGGGCTACCGGCGTGCGGAGGTCCTCGCGGCGCTCGCGCAGTCGGCCGTGCTGCTCGTCGTCGGCGTGTACGTGCTGGTCGAGGCCGTGCAGCGGCTCGTCGACCCGCCCGAGATCCCGTCGACCACGCTCGTCGTCTTCGGCCTGATCGGACTCGCCGGCAACCTCGTCGCACTCGGCGTGCTCGCGTCGAGCCGATCGGACAACCTCAACCTGCGGGCCGCGTTCCTCGAGGTCGCGAACGACGCCCTCGGGTCCCTCGCGGTGGTGATCGCCGCCGTCGTCATCGCGACGACCGGGTGGCTCCGCGCCGACGCGGTCGCGGCGCTCGTCATCGGCGCGCTCATCCTGCCCCGCGCGATGCGCCTGCTGCGCGAGACGACGAGCGTGCTCCTCGAGTCGACCCCGCCGGGCCTCGACCTGGACGAGGTGCGCGCGCACCTGCTGCGCGTCGAGCACGTCCGCGAGGTGCACGACCTGCACGCGTCGCTCATCGCCACGGGGCTTCCCGTCATCAGCGCGCACGTCGTGGTCGACGACGGGTGCTTCTCCGACGGGCACGCGGGCCGCATCCTCGACGAGCTCCAGGAGTGCGTCGCGCGGCACTTCGACCTGTCCGTCGAGCACTCGACGTTCCAGGTCGAGACCGCGTCGCACCGCCGCCACGAGCACCCGAGCCACGCCTGACCGCGGTCCGCGCGCACCGTCCCGGACGAACCGGGCGCAGGACCCGATCTGTGCGCTGATCTGCACAGACCCTCCACCGCACCGCCCCGCGACCGCGTCCGCGCCGCTGCCCGGCTTCCTACGGTCGGACCGTGCCCACGACGCGCCACACCGCCGCCCCCCACCCACGTGCCGCCCGGCACGCCCGACGCCTGCGCAGCCGGCCCTGGTTGCGCGTGACGGCCGTGACCGCCGTCGCCGTGGTGGCGTTCGCGGGGACCGCCGCTGCGTCGCTCTACGTCCGGCTGCGCGGCAACGTCGAGACGGTCGACACGAGCGGCCTCGTCGACGTGCCGCTGCCCACCGACACCGAGCCGCCCGACCCCGACGACCCGAACGCCGGGCGCGCGGTCAACCTGCTGGTGATCGGGTCGGACGACCGCAGCGGCGAGAACGGCGCGATCGGCGGGTACGTCGAGGGGCAGCGGTCCGACACGACGCTGCTCGTGCACGTGTCCGCCGACCGCCAGCGCGTCGACGTCGTCTCGATCCCGCGCGACTCGCGCGTCGACATCCCCGCGTGCAACCTCACCGGCGGTGGCGCGATCGAGCCGCGGCGCGGCAACTTCAACGACGCGTTCGCGCTCGGCTGGGACCACGGCCACGACCTCGAGTCGGCCGCGGCCTGCACGATCATGACCGTCTACGAGAACACCGGGATCCTCGCCGAGCACACCGTGATCGTGGACTTCAGCGGGTTCCAGGGCATGGTCGACGCGATCGGCGGGGTGTCGATCTGCGTGCCCGCCGACATCGACGCCGACTACGTCGACCTCACGCTCGCCGCCGGTCAGCACCACCTCGACGGGCCCACCGCGCTCAACTTCGCGCGCGCCCGCAAGGGCAAAGGGCTGGGCGACGGGTCCGACACGAACCGCATCGGCAACCAGCAGCGCCTCGTCGCGGCCATGGTCGACGAGGTGTTCGCGAAGAACGTGCTCACCGACGTGCCCGAGCTCGTCGGCTTCCTCGGCGCGGCGACGCAGTCGCTGACCGTCGACCCCGCGCTCAAGGACGCGATGATCGGCCTGGCGTTCAGCCTCCGGTCCGTCCGCGCGGAGAACATCACGTTCCTGACGGTGCCGTTCGTCGCGAGCACGGAGAAGAAGAACAAGGTCGACTGGACCGCCGCGGCGGACACCCTGTGGGCGAACGTCCTGGCCGACCGGCCGCTCACGGAGGCGGCCGCTCCCCCGCCGGGCACGGACGGCTCCGGCGGGGCGGGCGGCGAGGACGGGACCGGTGGGGCGGGCGGCTCGCCGGCGGGTGGTGCGCCGACGGGAGGCGCGACGTCCGCACCCCCGGACACACCCGTCCCGTCGCAGACCAGGAAGGCCGGGCGTGAGCCGTTCACCGTGAACGACACGACCGCGGTCTGCGCCTGATCCGGAGCGACGCATCTGCTCGGCCGCGCGGCACGAGAGGAACTGAGCACGCGACCCCGTCACGGGGCCCGCGAACCGCGCCGGGGCGGGCTCCACGACGGGGTCGTCGGGGGTGCGATGCGGTGCGCCGGTGTGTGGACGGCGTCAGCCGGCGTCCGGGTCCTGCTGGGCGTGGCGGTCGAGGAAGGCGTAGACCTCGGTCGCGTCGACGCCCGGAAAGGCGCCTGTCGGGAGCGCCGAGAACACCTGCTGGTGGATGCGCGCGCTGGGCCACGAGGCGTCCGCCCAGCGGGCGGTGGCGTCGGCGGGCGGGCGGCGGCAGCAGGCCTCGTCGGGGCAGGTCGAGCGGTGCCGGACGGTCGTGTCGCGGCCGCGGAACCACGTCGCCGACGCGAAGGGGACGCCGACGGCGAGCGCGACCTTGCCGGTGGTCGCCCAGCCGGTCTGCGTCGAGCACCAGAACGTCCCGGCGGGGGTGTCGGTGAGCTGGTAGGACTCGGTGGCCTGGTCGCGACGGGCGAGGGCGCGGCGCACACCCCAGCGGCGGCACACCATCTGACCCTCGATCGCGCCGGTGACGTCGGTCGGCAGGACGAGGCCGTCGTTGGCGTAGGCGCGGAAGATCGCGCCGTCCTCGGCGACGCGCAGGAAGTGCAGGCGGATGCCGAGGTGGTGCGTCGCGAGGCTCGTGAACCGCTGCGCGGCGGCCTCGTGCGTCACGCCGAACGCGTCGCGGAAGTCCTCGATCGCGAGGTCCTTGGCGCGCTTGCGCTCCTCGAGGAAGCCGACGGCTGCGGACTGCGGCATGAGGCAGCACGACGCGAAGTAGGTGATCTCGAGGCGTTGGCGCAGGAACGCCTCGTACGACGTGGGGCGCTCGTGGCCGAGGACGCGGTGCGCGATCGCCTGGAGCGCGAGCGAGCGCAGGCCGTGCCCGCCGGGGGTCGACGCGGGCGGCAGGTAGATGCGGCCGTTCGCGAGGTCGGTGACGGTGCGGGTCGAGTGCGGGAGGTCGTCGACGTGCCGGATCGTCAGGCCGAGCTGCTCGGCCATGCGGGACACCGTGCGGTGCGTGAGGGCGCCCGACGTGTACCCGGCGCGGCGGGCCATGTCCTCCGCGAGCGCCTCGAGGTCGGGCAGGTAGTTGTCGCGGGCCTGCCGCTCGAGGCGCAGCTGCGTGTTGACGCGGCGGGCCTCCTCGGGGGTCGCGACGGCCTCGGTCGCGCGGCGGGTGAGCTCGGTGTGCAGGCCGACGAGCTGCTCGAGGACGGGCGTCGGCAGGCTGCGGTTGGGGCGGACCGTCGGGAGGCCGAGCTGCGCGAACTCCGGGGTCTGCTGGGCGCGGTCGAGCGCGATCTCCAGGGCGGCGCGGCGCGTGGGCGGCTCGTCGTCGAGCAGGTCGGGGACGGTCACGCCGAGCGCGTCGGCGAGGTCGCGCAGGAGGGCGAGGCGGGGTTCGCGGCGGCCGTTCTCGACCAGCGACAGCAGGCTCGGGGTCACGCCGACGGCCTTGCCGAGCTGGTCGAGGGTCAGCCCGCGCGCGGTCCGGGCGTGCCGCAGGCGGCGTCCGAGCGTCAGGGCGTCCGCGGCGGGGACGTTGCTCATCCCTTCACGATATGTCAAGAACGTCGATACTTGACGGCCGCTGCGGTCGGCAGACCCCGGGTGGTTGACGTGAGGATCGAAGGGAGACGTTCCTTCGTCCCCCGTCCTCGTCTGGAGCACCCGATGACCGTCACCTCGCTGCCGCCCGCCGCCCGCACCGACGCGCCCGTGCGCGACCTGCGCGCGTGGGTCGCCGACGTCGCCGACCTCACCGAGCCCGACGCGGTCGTCTGGTGCGACGGGTCCGACGCGGAGCGGGAGGCGCTGCTCGCGGGCATGGTCGAGACCGGCACGCTCCTGCCGCTCGACCCCGTCCTGCGGCCCGGCAGCTACCTCGCGCGGTCCGACCCCTCCGACGTGGCCCGCGTCGAGTCGCGCACGTTCATCTGCTCGCGCTCGGAGGCCGACGCCGGCCCGACGAACAACTGGCGCGACCCCGACGCGATGCGCGCCGAGCTCGCAGGGGTCTTCGCCGGGTCGATGCGCGGCCGGACGATGTACGTCGTCCCGTTCTCGATGGGTCCCGTCGGCGGCCCGATCTCGCAGGTCGGGGTGCAGCTCACCGACTCGCCGTACGTCGTCGTCGGCATGGGCACGATGACGCGCGTGAGCCGGGCGGTCGTCGACCTGATCGACGGCGGTGCGCCGTTCGTCCCCGCGGTGCACTCGGTCGGCATGCCGCTGCGGACCGCCGACGGGACCGAGCGTCCCGACGTGCCCTGGCCGTGCGACGACACGAAGTACGTCGCCCACTTCCCCGAGACCCGCGAGATCTGGTCGTACGGCTCCGGGTACGGCGGCAACGCGCTGCTCGGCAAGAAGTGCTTCGCGCTGCGCATCGCGTCCGTCATGGGCCGCGACGAGGGCTGGCTCGCCGAGCACATGCTGCTGATCCGCGTGACGTCACCGCAGGGCCGCCGGTACCACGTCGCCGCCGCGTTCCCGTCGGCGTGCGGCAAGACGAACCTCGCGATGCTCACGCCCACGCTGCCCGGCTGGCGCGTCGAGACGCTCGGCGACGACATCGCGTGGCTGCGCCCCGGGCCCGACGGGACGCTGCGGGCGATCAACCCCGAGGCCGGGTTCTTCGGCGTCGCACCCGGCACGTCGGTCGCGACCAACCCGGCCGCGATCGCGACGCTCGACCGGGACACGATCTTCACCAACGTCGCGCTCACGCCCGACGGTGACGTCTGGTGGGAGGGCCTGACGCCCGAGCCGCCCGAAGGGCTGGTCGACTGGACCGGCCGGCCGTGGACGCCCGACTCCGGCCGCCCCGCCGCGCACCCCAACTCGCGGTTCACCGTCGCTGCCGCGCAGTGCCCGACGATCGCCGACACGTGGGAGGACCCCGACGGCGTCCCGCTCGACGCGATCGTGTTCGGCGGCCGCCGCGCCACCAACGTGCCGCTCGTCGTGCAGGCGCACGACTGGGAGCACGGCGTCTTCCTCGGCGCGACGACCTCCTCCGAGCAGACCGCCGCCGCCGAGGGGACCGTCGGCGAGCTCCGCCGCGACCCCTTCGCGATGCTGCCGTTCTGCGGGTACGACATGGCCGACCACTGGGCGCACTGGCTGCGCGTCGGGGCCTCGCTCGACCCGGCGACCCGACCGCTGATGTTCCAGGTCAACTGGTTCCGCAAGGACGCGTCGGGCCGCTACCTGTGGCCCGGGTTCGGGGAGAACATCCGCGTGCTCGCGTGGATCGTGGCCCAGGTGGACCGCGCGCGCGGGGTGCGGACAGACGTCGGCGCCACCCCCAGCCCGGTCGGCCTGCTGCCCGCCCCCGACGCGCTCGACCTCGCTGGCCTCGACCTGCCCGACGACGACCTGGCGGCGCTGCTCGACGTCGACCCCGCGACGTGGTCGGTCGAGGCGGACCTCACGGACGACTTTCTCGCGGGCTTCGGCGACCGCGTCCCCGACGCCCTCCACGCCCAGCTCGCCGCGCTCCGCACCCGCCTCACGTCGTCCTGACGGGGCAGCCCGCCACGGCGATACCGACATGGCTGCCGTTCCGGGGCGACGAACGGCACGCATGTCGGTATCAACGACGCGGCGTCGTCGGGGAGTCGTCGGGGAGTCGTCGCGGCGTCGTCGGGGAGTCGTCGGGGAGTCGTCGCGGCCACGTGGGGCGTCGTCGCGGCGACCGCGGGGCGCCGGTCGCGCTGTCGTCGGGGCGTCGGTCGCGCTGTCGTCGGGGGCGTCGGCTCAGGTAGCCGACGGGCCGGGCGGGTCAGGGTGGTCGGTGCGGAGGCGGGCGTGCAGGTGCATGTCGTGGTGGCCGTCGGCGTGCAGCGCGTGCCCGCGTCGCACGCCCTCCGCGCGGCAACCCAGCAGCTCCGCGACCCGGCACGACGCGTCGTTGCGCGTCGAGTGCTCGACCTCGACGCGGTGCAGGCCGAGCTCCTCGAACGCCCAGCGCAACGCCTCGGCACCCGCCCGCACGGCGACGCGGTGGCCGCGCGCGGCCGGCACGACCCAGTACGCGAGCGCGCCGAACCCTTCGTAGAGGTTGAGGTGCGTGAGCGCGACGCGACCGACGACGGTGCCGGTCGGAGCCGTGCCGAGCCGACGCAGGGGCGGCGCGGCGAGGTGGCGGGGAGGCACGGTGCGCGGCACGGGTCCTGACGTCGGCACGGCGTGCGGCACGGGTCCCGACGGGGGCACAGCGTGCGGCACGGGTCCCGACGAGGGCACAGCGCGCGGCACGGGTCCAGGCGAGGGCACAGCGTGCGGCACGAGTCCCGGCGTCATCGCGGCGGATGTCTCGACGGACGGCTCGCCGGGCTGCGACGACGGTCGGGCGTGCGCACCGACGCCCGCGAGCGCGAGCACCGGAGCGGATGTCGGGGCGGGGGTCGGCGCGGGGACACGCGCCGGTGCCGTCGCCGGCTCGGGCTCCGCGGGCTGCGTCGGGGCGACGACGACCGCCCACTCGACGGCCCGCTCGTCGCGCCACGCGGCATTCTTCGCGTCGATCCACGCGAGCGCCTCGTCGTCGTCGGACATCGACCGGGCGTGCCACCAGCGGATCGCGGGGTCGTCGTAGGCGGCGCGGACGGTCGTCACGTCGGCGGGCGCCCAGGGCCGCAGGAGGAGACCGTCGGCGGTGAGCGACGGCTGGGGGCGCACACCCCACCGACCGGGCAGGACGACAGGCGCAGCGAGCAGCGGCACGGCGGAATCATCCCGGTTCGACCCGCCGGACGCAGCACGCCACGCGGGAGGACCCGGTCCGGGTCGGTGCGACGGAGCACCGAGGGCCCGGCGGGACCTGCGACGACACGACGCACACCGTCCACGAACGGCGTCGCCCGGACCCGGACGGTCGGGCGTCGCACGGACCCGCACGGCCGGGCGAGGGCCGGCGCGCGAGTGCCGACCGCCGGACGCGGGCGGCGCGCTACTCCCCCACGAGCCCGTCGACGGACTGGCGCAGCAGGTCGGCGTGACCGTTGTGCCGCGCGTACTCCTCGATCATGTGGACGAGGATCCAGCGCAGCGACGGCGTGGTGCCGTCGGACGACGGTCGTCGGGCGAGCGTGTCGAGCCCGCCGTCGGCGAGCGCCCGCTCGGTGCGCACGCGCGACCGCTCGACGGCGCCCTCCCAGAGCGCGCGCAGCTCCTGCGGGGAGTCAGCGCCGGCCGACGTCCACTCCCAGTCGCGGTCGGCGTCCCAGTCCGCGACCTCCCACGGCTCGTCGGTGGGCTCGTCGTGCAGGCGCGCGCCGAACCACTCGTCCTCGACCCACGCGACGTGCTTGAGCAGCCCGCCGAGCGTCATGTCGGTCGGGGCGAGCCGCGCGGTCAGGCCGGCGGTGTCGAGGTCGGCGGTCTTCCAGCGCAGCGTCGCGCGGTGGAAGTCGAGGAACCCCAGCAGCGTGGTGACCTCGTCGGCGGCGACCGGCGGCTCCGGGCGGCCCTGCTCGTCGATGACGCTCATGCGCCCATCCTGGCGGACCCCCCGGACGCCGCGGGCGGGCCGACCGCATCGCGGCTGCGGCTGCGACTGCGGCTGCGACGACGGGCCACGACGGCTACGACGCCTGCGGCGGGTCCTCCCCGACGAGCCCGTCGACGGCCTCGCGGAACAGGTCGGCGTGGCCGGTGTGGCGGCAGTACTCGTCGATCAGGTCGACGAGGACGCGCCGGAGGTTCGGCGACCAGCCGGAGTCGGTCGTGAACAGCGACGGCTGGTCGAGCCCGCCGCGCGCCAGGGCCGCGGCCCACCCGGCCCGCGAGCGTGCGACGGCCCGCTGCCAGAGCGCGTAGAGCTCCTCCGGGGTGTCGGACGCGGCGGAGTGCCAGTCCCACTCGGGGTCGGCCTGGAAGTGCTCCTGCCGCCACGGCTCGGTGAGGTGCTCGCCGTCGACGAACTCGGCCATCTTCATCTCCTCGACGAGCGCGAGGTGCTTGACGAGGCCACCGAGGGTCATGGCGGACGGCGGGAAGGGGCGGCGCAGGGCGTCGGCGTCGAGGCCGCCGACCTTCCAGGCGAACTGGGCGCGGGCGCGCTCGAGGCAGAAGAGCAGCATCTCGGTCTCGTCGGCAGTCGCGGAGGGTTCGGTGATCCGGGTGTCGAGCGTGTTCTGGGTCATGGCGGCGACGCTAGGGTCGATACCGGACGTTCTGCTTCCGGTTGGAGAATCCGATGCCTGACGCGAGCCCGACGGCACGCGCGCTGCGCACCCTCGAGCTCATCCAGGGCCGCCCCGGCATCACGGCGGAGGAGCTCGCGGGCGAGCTCGGCGTGACCGAGCGTGCCGCCCGCCGGTACGTCGGCGTGCTGCGCGAGGCGGAGATCCCGGTCGAGTCGACGCGCGGCCGGTACGGGGGCTACCGCCTCGGGCGCGGGGTCCGCCTCCCGCCCGTGACGTTCAGCGCGGCGGAGGCCCTCGCACTCGTCATGGCGGCGCTCGACGGCCACCACGAGGCGGGCGACCCGGCGGGCCCCGTCGGCGCGGCGCTCGGCAAGCTCGTGCGCGCGCTGCCGGCGGGCGTCGCCGCGCAGGCGGAGGTCGTGCGCCGGACCACCGCCCCCG